>NZ_JBHZCS010000017.1:24104-141705 GCF_042755705.1 Nocardia sp. NPDC059154 | reverse complement strand
ATCGGTAACTCCTCGCTCGGGGCCGAGCCGATGTGGATCGGCCGCTGCTTGTTCGACGTGTGGAGGGGTCTGTGGGTTCACCCATCCGCGACATGCCTGCGGCCGCCCGGAAACTACCCCCTCCGGCGTCGGGTCACGCGCTGATCGGCAATCGGCGCAGCGAGCGCAGGGCGTAGTGCACCCGAGTCTTGACGGTGCCGACCGGTATGCCCAGGTCGGCGGCCACATCCTGGTAGGCGCGATCCCGCAGGATCACCTGCACAATGGCGTCGCGCTGCGGCGGCGGCAGCTGGTCCAGCAGGTCGGCGACCAGCAGCCCGTCGGTCAGCGCCTCGGTGAAGTCGGGGCGGGGGCAGCGGTTCTCGGCCTGCTCCCCGATCTGGTCCCAGCTGGTGTCGCCGGGGCGGGCGGCCCGGAAGCGGGCGGTATCGATGAGCACATTGCGTTCGATGGTGAGCAGCCAGGTGCGCACGCTGCCCCGATCCGGGTCGTAGCTGGCGCAGGCGCGCCACGCCCGCAGCAGGGTCTCCTGCACGGCGTGTTCGGCGAGGCCCGGGTCGCCGAGGCGGCTGATGGCCCGCCAGTGCAACAGGCCGCGGTCGGCGGCCAGGACGGCCGCCAGGCCCGCGTCGGTGCACAGCCGAGCGCAGTGGTCGGCGCATCCGGTGCTGACCGGGCGAAGACTTCCCATGCTTGAATATCGTCGCGGGAGCCGAAAGAGCATCGCTCGAGTTTGTGAATTCTCCGAAACCTCCCGATTTCCCGAAAACAGACCGCAATCTCTGATAGACCCTCCCCCGGGAGATGCGGGGATCTCTCCCGACGCCGCACGCCGGGAACCGTGCGGTGCAGTGAGCTGCTCAGGGAGGAACACCGTGCGTGCAGGCGCGCTCATGGTCGCGGGAGCATTCGCTTCCGCGCTGACAATGGCCGCAACCGGAATTGCGGCCGCCGAACCGGCCACCGATATCACGGTGGACGGGACGTATCTGGTCAATGTGGATATCAAGCCGGGCACGTATATCGGCGACGGGACGCCGGATCCGGGCGCCGGCGCGTGCTTCTGGCGGCGGCTGTGGAAGGTCCAGCAGCCGGGCGACTACCCGGACCCGAACTACTACATCATCGCCAGCGACCTCACCCGGACGAAGCCGATCACGGTGGAGATCAAGGCGACCGATGTGGGGTTCTCGACCGAGAACTGCGGGACCTGGCATCTGCAGCCCGCGCGGCCCAGTACGGGCTCGTTCGGGTGACCACGGTTCGGAAGGGGTTTCGGGGGCTTGTCCGAGACCCCTTCCGAGCGCCTCCCACGGCTAGGGTGGCCGCATGACCAGGCGGAAGATTCTCATCACCGGCGCCAGCTCCGGATTGGGCGCGGGTATGGCCCGCGAATTCGCGCGTCGGGGACGGGATCTGGCGCTGTGCGCGCGACGGGTCTCGAACCTCGAGCAGCTGCGCGACGAACTGGTGGCCGCGCACCCGGGGATCACGGTCGCGGTGCGCGCGCTGGACGTCGATGATCACGCCGCTGTCCCGAAGGTCTTCGACGAGCTGCGCGCCGAGCTCGGCGGGCTGGACCGGATCATCGTCAATGCCGGGATCGGCAAGGGCGCGCGCATCGGCACCGGCCGCGCCGACGCCAATCTCGCCACCGCCACCACCAACTTCGTGAGCGCGCTGGCCCAGGCCGAGGCGGCCATGAGCATCTTCCGCGAGCAGCGGGCCGGGCACCTGGTGCTCATCTCGTCGATGAGCGCGGTGCGCGGGCTGCCGGGCAAGAAGGCGGCGTACGCGGCCAGCAAGGCGGGCGTGACGGCGCTGGGCGAGGGGCTGGCCATCGAGCTGCGCGGGACCCCGATCCGGGTGACCACGGTGCAGCCGGGTTTCATCGCCACCGATATGGCGGCCAAGGCCGGGGACGCGAAACTGGTTGTGCCGCTGGACAAGGGCGTGAATTCCATGGTGGCCGCCATCGAGCGGGAGGCGGTGCGCGCGTCCGTGCCCGAATGGCCCTGGCGGGTGCTGGGATTGGTGATGCCGCTGCTGCCGCGCGCGATCATGGCGCGGATGGGCTAGGACTGCGGGCAATCGGCGCGAAGACTGTCGCATGATCGAATCGCACCGATAGCATCGCGGCCATGGCGAAATTCACCACCTGGGACGGCTTGGAGCTCAACTACCGCGTGTGGGAGGGCGAGGGCGTTCCGGTGGTGCTGCAGCACGGAATCGTGGCCGACACCAATGCCAATTGGATGAGCGTGGGTGTGGTCTCGGCGCTGCAACGGGCGGGCCATCACGTCATCTCGCTGGACGCGCGCGGCCACGGCCGCTCCGAGAAGCCGCACGACCCGGCCCGCTACTCGTGGCAGGCCATGGCCGACGACCTGCGCGCACTGTTCGACGAGCTCGAGCTGGATCGCGTCGCGCTGGCCGGCTATTCGATGGGTGCGATCATCTCGCTGCTGGTCGCGGGCGCCGACAAACGGGTGGAACGGCTGGCCATCGGCGGCATCGGCAGCGGCGTGGTGGACTGCGGCGGAATCGATTGGCGCGTCATCGATGCCGCGGACCTCACGACCGCCATGTCCGGTGACGGCTCCGGTGCGGTCCCCCAGGCTCGCATGTTCCGCATCCTGGCCGACGCCCTGGGCGCGGACCGCGAGGCCATCGCGACGCTCGCCGCCGGATTGCGTGAGGCCCCGATCGAATCCCTGTCCGGCATCACCATTCCCACCCTGGTGCTGGCGGGCGACAACGATCCGTTCGCGGCCGAACCGGAACGCCTCGCCGACGCCCTGCCCGATGCCACCTGTGTGGTGGTCCCCGGCGATCACCTCGCCGCCGTCGCCAACCCCGCCTTCTCCGCCGCCCTGGTCGACTTCCTGCGGTGAGAATTGCGCTGGCGACGCCGACCCGGCTTCCAGGGGCTTGCCCCTGAGAGTTACGAGAGTCGGCGGCTAGTACTGCTTGCGGTGGGGGACGAACTCCAGGGTGAGCAGTGCCAGCGCGGCGATCAGGACCTCGCGCCAGCGGATCAGGACATAGCGTTGATCGCCGAAGGCGTTGAACTTGCGCAGGAATCGGTACAGCGATTCCAGCCGGATGAGCGGATCGCCCAATCGCACCGCGAGATACACCGTCTGCATGGTCCGCGACCGGTGCTTGTCGGCGAAGATCTCCGGAAACGCTGCGAAGGCCAGCGAGATTCGCTTGATCCCGTGTTCGCGCGCGTACTCCACCAGGTCCACGATCATGCGCTCGTCGAGCCCGTTGGGTGCGTCGCGCCGCCGCCATGGCACGTCCAGGCTGAGGTCCTGGCCGTTGCCGGAGGCGCCGTAGCGCTGGAATCCCACCACCTGGCCGTCGGCGTCGCGGGCTATCACCACCAGCATGCCGGGGTGCCGGCCGTCGAGCAGGTGGTCGAGGATCATGGAGAAGCCGCGGGTCTGCCGCCCGCTCCCCCACTCGTCGACGATGGCCAGCAGTGTCTCGCGCTGGGGTTCGGTGAGTGCGACCTCGGGGAGGATCTCGGTGGTGACGCCGAAGTTCTTGGTGCGGCTCACCGCCTGCCGCAGATTGCGGTACTTGCGGCCGACCATGTCGAAGCGGTCGACGTGGACGATCACGTCCCGGCCCACGGCGATCGCGCGCAGCCCGCGGTGGTCCACCGCCCGCCGCTGCCACATCTCGGTGACCTCCGGGCTGGCGCCCAGGACCGCGATGCGCCAGCCGTGGCCGCCCGCGAACAGCGAGAATTCGGTGAGCAATTCGGGGAACCGGCCGGGGTCGCCGATCGGATCGCCGGAGACGACCGCGATTCCGAGCCGGGCCCGGTAGGCGATGGCGGCGGAGCCGCTCTCGTTGAAGAAGTAGGTCTTGGACGAGTGCAGCGCGAAGGGGGCCAGCGGATCCCCCTGGCTGCGCCGCACCAGTTCGGCCACCCGGGGCAGCTGCTCGGGCTGCGGCTTGCTGCCCTGCGGCAGCACCAGGATGGCGCCGCTGGCGGCGAGGAAGACGAAGCCGACCACCGGGTGTTCGGTGCGATAGCTGAAGTTCGAGACCACCAGGGTCAATGCCGCGTAGGTGAGGTGCGGCAGGGTGATGGGCCGGCGCAGGTACAGCCCGCGGGCCACGAACAGCCCGGCGAAGGACACCGCCACGAACCAGCCGTGGTCATTGCCCTCGCGGGAGGCCCGCTCGGCTGCCCAGACCAGGATCACGCTGCCCAGGACCAGCGCGCCCATCAGGCCGACACGGGTACTGGGCCCGGCGGTGAAGGTGGTTTCCCGATACGCGGTCAACGTCGGATTCGGTATGCGTTGCTCACGCATCTGGACCCCTTTTCTCCACATGCGAAAGTCTCACGGGCCCTCTCCCCATGGTGAGTCCTCCGCATCTCCCTCTTCAACACACTATGTCGGAGAGACGATTCGAGGCACCGAGTTATTCCGGCCAACCCAGCCGTGGCGAGGTGAGCACGGGGTCGGTTATGCCATTGTTGCAGGCCAGACCGACCGCGTCCCAGCCCGCGAGACTCGATCCGGCCTCGTATTGGGATTGGAAGAAGTCCAGGGCGGTGCCGACGGGGTCGGCGCTGGTACGGACGTCGTCGTAGGGCAGGTAGGCGTTGTGGCCGGACCCGGAGACCACCCAGTGGGCCTCGGCCGGTCGGAGCGGCCGATCTCTGAGTCCGGCGGGCTCGGGCGCGGTGTAGGAGTAGAAGGTCGGGGCGGGGGTCTTGTCGTCGCCGAACCAGAATCCGGCGCTGATCACCTCCCGGGAATACGCCTCACGAGTGACCGGATCCACACTGTCGGGCATCGGGATCTTGCGGTCGGAGAAGCGCTGCACGGACAGGTCGAAGGTGTGCCAGAACAGCTGGACCGGGCTGATCTTGCCGGAGTAGGTGGCGCTGAATTCTTCCAGGATGCGCCCGACCTGGCTGTGTACGTGGAACGCGCGCCGGGCGGCAGCCGGGTCGTAGGTGTGGTGTTTTTCGTCCTCGTCGAAGGGCCGGCCGTGGTCGGGCAGGTCGAAGGGGGTGGGGTGGGCCAGGACCACCTCGACGCCGAGGTTGCGCAGCGCGTTCATGGCCTCGACGTAGAAGCTCGCCACCGACTGGCCCGCGAGCGGGACCTCCTCCTCCGTGCCGCGGTCGTTGCAGATCCGCAGCACGTGGTCGAAGAAGTCGAAGGAGCAGGTGAAGACCGGGCCCTCGGTAGCGGTGCCGAGCGGGACGGTGGTCCAGCCGCGGGCGGTCAGCCGGTAGGTCAGGTGCCACCAGTGGTTGCGTCTGATGCCCTTGGCCAGCGCTACCTTGCCGATGATCTGGGCGTAGCGGTGCAGAAGTTCCTTGGTGGGCCGCCACGAGTCGAGCGGGATGGCGGGCAGTAATTCCTCGGCCATGCGCTCATGCTACCCAGCGACCGATCGACTACCGCCCGTCTCCGGCGTGCCCGGCCAGCAGCTCGCTGAACGGGCGCACCGCGCCGACGCCATTGCCGGAGCTGCGACGATGGACCGGCTCGTCCTGCAGAAAGCCCTGGACGCCTGTGGGTTCGGCGACCATGAGCTGGGCCAGTTCGGCCGCCGCGCGGTGGATGCGCTCGGCCAGTCCGGTGGAGCCGAAGTCCTCGGTGGCGGCGAAGACGCCGGTCGGTACCACCACGGACCGCAGGTAGGTGAACAGCGGACGCATGGCGTGGTCGAGCACCAGCGAATGCCGGGCGGTGCCCGCGGTGGCGGCGATCAGGACCGGCATGCCATTGAGCGCATCGGTGTCGAGGACGTCGATGAACATCTTGAACAGGCCACTGTAGCTGGCCGTGAACACCGGTGTCACCGCGATGATGCCGTCGGCGTCGGAGACCCGCTGCCGGGCCGCGGCCACCGCGGGCGTGGGCAGCCCGCCGGTGGTCATGGTGGTGGCGAGATCGCTTGCCAGTTCCCGCAGTTCGATGACCTCGACCTCGAGGCTCTCCCCGCGCCCGCCCACCGCCGCGGTGACCGCGGCGGCGAGCTGGTCGGCGAGCAGCCGGGTGGAGGAGGGCTGTGAGAGCCCGGCGGTCAGCACTACGAGTTTGCGACTCATGCTCGTCCTCAGTTCTTTTCGGCGAGCACGCGCTCGCGGGCGGGCTCGACCAGGTGGTGCGGGGCGTCCGGTCCGGCGGCGACCAGCGACGCGTGGGTGGGCGGATCGCTGGGCACTCCGGCGGGGCGGCGCGCCTCGAATTCCTTGCGCAGCACCGGGACGACCTCCTTGCCGAGGATCTCGAGCTGGTCGAGGACCATGTCCAGCGGGAGGCCGGCGTGGTCCATGAGGAACAGCTGCCGCTGGTAGTCGCCGACATTGTCGGCGAAGCCCAGGGTGCGCTCGATGACCTGTTCGGGGGTGCCGACGGTGAGCGGGGTCAGTTCGGTGAAGTCCTCCATCGACGGGCCGTGCCCGTACACGGGCGCATTGTCGAAGTAGGGGCGGAAGATCCGCTTGGCCTCGGCCTCGGTCTCGGCCATGAAGACCTGGCCGCCGAGTCCGACGATGGCCTGTTCGGCGGCGCCGTGCCCGTAGTGCTCGAAGCGGCGGCGGTACAGGTTCACCATCTGCCGGGTGTGCTGCTGGTCCCAGAAGATGTTGTTGTGGAAGAAGCCGTCACCGTAATAGGCGGCCTGCTCGGCGATTTCGGGCGAGCGGATGGAACCGTGCCACACGAACGGCGGGGTGCCGTCGAGCGGCGCAGGGGTGGCGGTGAAGCCCTGCAGCGGGGTGCGGAACTTGCCCTCCCAGTCCACCCGCTGTTCGCGCCACAGGCGGCGCAGCAGGTGGTAGTTCTCCACCGCGAGCGGGATGCCGTCGCGAATGTCCTTGCCGAACCACGGGTAGACGGGTCCGGTGTTGCCGCGGCCCATCATGAGATCCACCCGGCCGCCGGCCAGGTGCTGCAGCATGGCGAAGTCCTCGGCGATCTTCACCGGGTCGTTGGTGGTGATGAGGGTGGTGGAGGTGGACAGCACGAGCTTCTCGGTCTGTGCCGCGATGTAGCCGAGCATGGTGGTCGGCGAGGACGGCACGAACGGCGGGTTGTGGTGCTCGCCGGTGGCGAAGACGTCGAGGCCGACCTCTTCCGCCTTGAGGGCGATGCGGACCATGGCCTGGATGCGCTCGGCCTCGGTCGGGGTGCGGCCGGTGGTGGGGTCCATCGTCACGTCACCGACGCTGAAAATTCCGAACTGCACGGGTCCTCCTCAGGTCGCTGCCATTTTTGGTGGATATGGCAACCACTTGAACATAGGGGGTGGCGGGGGTATTCCGGGGCGTGAGCACGGGGTGATTCGCGCCACTACCGCACCCGCGGAGCAACCGGAGCCACAACGCCGGAATTCCGCCGACACCTGGCCGATTCGGCCTATCGGAGACTGTGCAGTACCCGCAAACTACCTGTGGGTACAGCGAAAGACTCAGTAGTGCAAGATCTTTCGACGTATCCTGAACATTCCCCGCGCAACGCCGGAGATCTCGAGCATGGACAGGGGGTAGATCCAATGGCGGACAACACCGTCGGTACGGCATACGCCGTTGTCGTCACCGCGGTCGCCGATCCGATGCAGGTGGAGGGCCTGGAATGGGATCGTGCGGTGGAATACCTGCCCAGTATCGATTCCCGCACCATGCAGAAGTGGGTGCGCTCCCAGGAGGACGGCCCCGATCCCCGCCGCGGCGTGGTCATTCCGGGCCCGCAGCGCCGGGCCGGGCACCGACATCCCTATCGCGAGGTCTGCGTCCCCTCGGCCGAATACCAGCTCTTCAGCGCGGCGGTCCGCACCAACCGCCGCCGCGCCCTGGCCACCACCTGCACCGAGGACGACGCTCGTCAGCGAGCCCGCCTGCTGTCCACGGCGCACTGACCCGTCCTATATATCCACTGACCGTCGCGTCCGGCCGCTCGGGGGGTCGAGCGGAACTCGGAGACGGGTTGGCGGCGTGTCAGACTCGCGGTATGCGCATCGCGATTCTGGGTCCGCTGGAAGTGGTGGCCGGTGACCGCCCGGTGCCGGTCGCCGGAACGCGATTGCGCGGACTGCTGATTCGGCTGGCTCTGGACCCCGGGCGTCGGGTGAGCGTGGGCGCGCTGGTCGAGGCGGTATGGCCGGAGCGGATTCCCGCACGGCCCGAACACGCCCTGCACGAACTGGTTTCCCGTCTCCGGCGCGCCCTGCCGGACGAGGTGAGGATCCGGTCGGGCGCGGGTGGCTATCGCCTCGAGGTCTCGGCGCTGTCCGTGGACGCCTACCGCTTCGAGCGGCTGGTGCGCGGCGGTCTGGTGAGCGGGGAACGCGGTGATCACGAGCGCTCGATCGCCCTGCTGCGCGAGGGACTCACACTCTGGCGCGGCCCCGCGCTGGCGGATGTCGCGGATCTGCCCTTCGCCGCGGCGGCGGCCGCCAGGTTGGAGGAGCTCCGCGTCAGCGCCACGGAATCGGTGATCGCGGCCGAACTGGCCGTACGCCCGGGCAATGCACTCCTGATCACCGAGCTGGAGGAACTACTCGCGGCGTACCCGCTACGGGAGCGCCTGCGACTGCTCCACATTCGCGGCCTGCACGACGCGGGCCGCACCGCCGACGCCCTGACCGCCTTCGATGGCTACCGCACCCGGCTGGCCGCCGAACTCGGCACCGACCCCGGCCCCGACCTGGCCGAGCTACACCTCCGGCTGCTGCGCGGTGAACTCCCCCGCACCCAACCCCCGATCGATGATGCCGCACATGGGGCGTCGGTGACCGCGCGACCGGATCCGGGGGCGGGCCCGGGGAGCGAGACGCCGGGCCGGGGGCGGGCCGGGCGGCTGCGGGTGCCGTTGACGAGCTTTGTGGGGCGGGAGCGGGAGCTGACCGAGGTCGGGGCGCGGGTCGGGCGGGCGCGGCTGGTGACGCTGGTGGGGCCGGGCGGGGCGGGGAAGACCCGGTTGGCGATGGCCGTCGCCGCGGAGTTGGGCGAGCGATTTCCGGGTGGGGTGGGGGTGGCGGAACTGGCTGCGGTGAGCGATGTTTCGGATGTACCGCAGGCGGTGGCGACGAGCCTGGGGGTGGTGATGGCACGCGGGATCGAAGCATCGAGGGCGGATCCGGTGGGGCTGCTGGCGGACGCCTTGCCGACCGCGCCGACGCTGCTGGTGCTCGACAATTGTGAGCATCTCGTCGACGGCGTCGCGGACCTCGCCGGGGAACTGCTCGGCTGTGTACCCGAGCTGCGGATTCTCGCGACGAGCCGGCAATCGCTGGGGATCACCGGGGAAACACTGTGGGAGACCGCGCCTTTGGCGGTGCCGGCGCCGAACTCACCGGACGCCGCCACCTATCCCGCGGTGCGGCTGTTTCTCGATCGGGCCACGGCGGTCCGCCCCGACCTTCCGGTGTCCGGCCCGGAGCTGGAGACGGTCGCGGAGATCTGCCGTCAGCTCGACGGTCTACCGTTGGCGCTGGAGCTGGCCGCCGCGAAGGTGCGCGTCATGCCGCTGGCCACATTGCACGCGCGGCTGGCCGACAGGTTCACCGTGCTGGCAGGCGGCAATCGCACCGGGCTCCCCCGGCATCGCACGCTGCGGGCCGTATTGGATTGGGACTGGGAACTGCTCGGCGAGGCCGAACGCACGGCGCTCGCGCGTCTGGCCGTCTTCGCCACCCAGTTCACACAGGCTGCGCCCGAGTCGCTCGGCGTCGCTGCCGCCGAGCTCGAGGCCCTGCTCGACCGGTCGTTGCTGCAACTGCTGGAGCCGATCCCCGATCCGTCGAATCCCGGTGCGCCGACACCGCAACCGCGCTACCGGGTGCTCGAAACGGTCCGCGAGTACGGGCTCGCACAGCTCACGGCCCGGGGCGAAGTCGACTCCACCCGGGCGGCGCACGCGACCTACTACCTGGCGCTCGCGGAGCGGGCGCAGCCGCGGCTCCGCAGCCGCGATCAGCTCCCTTGGCTGCGCCTCCTCGATGCCGAGCAGGAGAATCTGCTCGCGGCCCTCCGGTTCTCGCACGAGTCCGGCGACGCGCACACCGCGGCGCGACTGGGCTCCGCACTCGGCATGTACTGGGCTCTGCACGGAGCGCACGCGGATGCGGTCCGCATGCTCCGGCCGGTGCTGCACCTGCCCGCCGTCCGGCCCCATCCGCCGCTCGCGGCCGCCTTCGCCCTGCACTCCATGCTGGCCGCCCAGGCGGCCGAACTGAACGCGGCCACCGACCACATCCGCCGCTGGACCGGCGCCGGCCGCTTCGGCACATCCCCTGCACTCGAAAATCCCATGGGCCATCGGGATTTCACCAATGGATCCGCGGTGTCCGAATTCGACAAGCCGGGCGGGGATGGGGCTGTCGAATTGGCATGTGCACTAGTGGAATTAACGGCCGAGCGGATCGAGGCGGGGCTCGCACTGGTGAAACCGTGGCTGGGGCATCCGGATGCGTGGACCCGGGGGATGTTCTGGCTGGTGCGATCCTTCTTGAACGCCAATGAATCCGGGGTGGCCCGGCTGGATGAGGACTTGCGTACTGCGGCTGCGTGTTTCGAGGAGGCCGGGGAGCGGTGGGGGCAATCGACGGCCCTGACGTATCTGGCGTTCGCGCGTGCCACGCTCGGGGATCTCGATGGCGCGGCCGATGCGATGGCGGCTGCCCTGGTGGCGGCCGAAGAGCTGGGTAGCACTGTCGCACTTCGTATCTGGCTGGTCATGATTCGCTTGCACTCCGGTGAGGTCGAGGCGGCGCGCACGGATCTGAATGCGGTGCTCGCCGAATCGCTCTCGGCCCGGGACACGGTGATGGCGCGGTTCCTGGCCGCGGACATCGCGCGGATCGACGGAGATATGCCCGGGGCGGCGCGGCAGTTGCGGATCGTGGAGGCCGATCTGAATCGGGCCATGACCGAGGATCGGTCGTATCGGGCCATGTTCGGGCTGCGTATGGGTTTCTTGCGGGCGGCGGAGGGCCGGGTGGGTGCGGCGGTCGCACACTGTGCCGACGCCTGGGCGAATGCGGTGGCGATCCGGGACATGCCGATGGCCGCCGAGGTGAGTGTCGGGGTGGCGCGGACCTGTCTGGCGGCCGGACTGGCCGCGGTGGCGGCCGAGTCGCTGGGAGCCGGGCACGCTCTGCGCGGTGCGCCCGATGCCCGGTATCCCGACATCGTTTCGCTCCGAACGGAATTGGACGCAGTGCTCGGGGCCGAGGCGACTGCAGTCTACGAGCGTGGCCGGGCGCTCCCCCGCGCCCAGGCCGTT
Source organism: Nocardia sp. NPDC059154 (assembly GCF_042755705.1). Taxonomy (NCBI): domain Bacteria; kingdom Bacillati; phylum Actinomycetota; class Actinomycetes; order Mycobacteriales; family Nocardiaceae; genus Nocardia; species Nocardia sp. NPDC059154. The sequence continues at coordinate 130,432 of NZ_JBHZCS010000017.1, read as the reverse complement.
GCCGTGATCGAAGCATGCCTGTCGGCGGCGCGCGAACACCGTGGTCTCCCTGGACCGGGTGAGTAGCGTGGACGCCCGTATGAGCGGGATGTGAGCTCGGTATGAGAGTGGCCCCGCACTGTGGGCCGCATGCGAAACGAATCCGATCTGCACGAGTACCTCACCACCTATCCCCAGGAGATGGCGTTCGGCGCCGACGATCCCGCTGCCCTGGTCGACCGCTGGTTCGCACCCGACATCGACTACCGCAACGACGGCTTCCGCCTGAACCGCCACGCCCTGGTCGCGCACGCCCGCCCCGCGCGCAAGAATGCCGAGTCGGTGCGGGTGGAGGTGCACCGCGCCCTGCTGTCGGGTGACGCCATCGCCGCCCACTACACGCTGTACGCCACCCTGCACACCACCGGCCCGACCGCCACCGAGATCTGCATGGTGGGCAGGCTGGCCGCCGACGGCCGGATCGTGGAGGTCGATCAGCTCACCCGTGCCGTGCCGGTGGAGGGCGAGTAGCCGTGGGGAAGCTACTGCGCCGAATGGTGTGGGCCGCCATCGCCTTCTGGGTGGTGGCCCTCGTCGCGACCGGTGGGTTGGCCGGCAAGCTGGGTTCGGCGGAGAAGAACGATGCCACCACCTGGCTGCCGAAAAGCGCCGAGTCGACGAAGGTTTCGGAACTCGCCGGGAAGTTCACCGGAAAGGATGTGTACCCGGCGGTCGTCGTCTACGACCGGGGCGGCGCGGTCCTGAGCGCGGCGGACCAGGATCGGGCCCGCGCGGATATCGGCCGGTTCGCCGCACTGCCGAATGTGCACGGGCCGGTCGAGGGGCCGATGGTGTCCGGCGACGGCCAGGCCATCCAGGTCGTGGTCCCGATCACCGTGGGGGTCAAGGGAATCAGCGGCACCCTGCCGACGGTGAAGTCCGTACGAGCCATGGTCGCGGGCTCGGGAATGAGTGTCCATGTCACCGGACCGGCGGGTTACGGGGCCGACTCCGCGGACGCGTTCTCCGGGGTGAACTCCACCCTGCTGTATGTGACCATCGCGATCGTCGTGGCGATTCTGCTGGTCACCTACCGCAGCCCGGTGCTGTGGCTGCTACCGCTGCTCTGTGTCGGGGTGGCCCTGACCGTCGCGCAGGCCCTGATCTACCTGCTGGCCGCGCACGCCGGCCTGACAGTCAACAGTGATACCGAATTCCTGCTCACCGTCCTGGTTTTCGGTGCGGGCACCGATTACGCCCTGCTGCTCACCGCCCGCTACCGGGAGGAATTGCGCCGCCGGGAGGACCGCTATGCGGCCATGGCCACCGCCATCCGCCGGGCCGGGCCGGCGATCGCCGCGAGTGCAGTCACGGTGGCGCTGAGCCTCCTCTGCCTGGTCGTCGCGGACCTGAACTCGACCAAGAGTCTCGGTCCGGTGATGGCGACCGGTGTGCTCGTCGGCTTCGCGGTACTCACCACCCTGTACCCGGCCCTGCTGATCCTGTGCGGGCGCTGGATATTCTGGCCCGCCGCACCACGTTTCGGCGATCCGGAACCGTCCGGCGGTCGCTGGATGCGCACCCTCACCCGGTTGACGGTTGCCCGCCCGCGCCGCGTCTGGCAGCTCACCGCCGCGGCCCTCGCGGTGCTGGCCCTGGGCCTGTTCGGCCTGCACGCGGCAGGCCTGAAGCCCCAGGACACCTTCCGGACCCGGCCGGAGGCAGTGGCGGGCGAGCAGGTGCTGCTGCGCCACTTCCCAGGTGGATCGGGCGATCCGCTGCAGATAATCGGCCCGGCCGCCCAGGATGAGCGGCTGCGCGCGCTGGCCGCCGAAGTCCCCGGTGTGGTCGCGGTGTCCGCACCCGCGACCATCGACGGCCTGGCCTACCTCGAAGCGACCACAGCAGACGCCACCGACAGCGTTGCCGCCTTCGCAACCGTCGACCGGCTCCGGTCGGCGCTGCACCCGGTGCCCGGCGCCATGGTGGGCGGCGGCAGCGCGGTGGCGCTCGACACGCTGGACTCCTCCCATCATGACCGCAATCTCGTTGTGCCGCTGGTTCTCTCGGTCGTCTTCCTGATTATTGCCATCCTGCTGCGATCCCTCGTGGCGCCGGCGATGATTCTGGCGACCGTCGTACTGTCTCTCGCGGCGGCGCTGGGCGTCAGTGCCGTGGCCTTCGACAAGCTCCTCGGCTTCCACGGCGCGGATGCGGCATTCCCCCTGTGGACCTTCGTGTTCCTGGTCAGCCTGGGCATCGACTACTCGATCTTCCTGATGGCCCGGATCCGCGAGGAGAGCACCCGCCACGACACCACCACCGCCACGGTCATCGCCGCCCGCACCACCAGCGGCACGATCACCGCCGCGGGCGTCGTCCTCGCAGGCACCTTCGCAGCATTGCTCACTCTCCCTCTGGTCTTCGCGGCGGAGATCGGCTTCGCCGTGGCCTTCGGAGTCCTCCTGGACACCTTCGTAGTCCGCACAATCCTGGTTCCCGCCCTGGCCATGGACCTGGGCGAACGCCTCTGGTGGCCACGACGCCGGGCGAAGACACCGAATGCCCGGCGAGAACTCGTCTCACCGGGCATCCCGGAGTAGGGACGGGACAGGTGGCCGACATGATGGCGGTTCGTCAAGCCGCTGTCATGTTGTGGCGCAACCTATTTGACGGTGATCGTCTGCAGCTCATTCGCGACGATCACCTTGCCGGTTGTAGCCCTGTTGGGCCCAGGTGCCCATTGGGCCGGGTCGACGGCAGGCCGAGGAATACCGCGAACAACTCATGCACGAACGGAAGTTCTTCGTCGACGAACACAACAATGAGCTGTACGAGCGCGAATTCTCCCTCTGCGAACACTGATTCGACCGAACCTCATCATGGCGCAGAATCGAGATGGTGATGGATATCGCGAATCCCGCGCTCGAGCGGACCGTGTCGGGGCACGTGGTGCGCATTGTGCTGGACACGGCGGCCAGGTCCGGTATCGACGAGGTGGAGGCCACGCGAATCGGGGGCGTCGATCGGAAGTTGCTGGCCGATGACCGGATTCGCATTCCCTCGGAGAGCCAGTATCGACTGTGGGCGCTGATGGAGCACGTCGTCGGCAACGAGGCGGGCGTGCGGGCCGCGGATATGGCCGATCGCGGGCGGTTGCATATCTGGGACTACCTGTTCAGCAGTGCTCCGACACTGGCCGCAGGATTTCACGACGCGTCCCGGTTCAGCGTCGTGATCTGTGATCCGGCGGCGCAGTTGGAGGTCACCGACAATGGGTCCGCGCTCACGGTCGGGTACCGCGGCACCACCTATGGCGAGACCCGCGGCATCATCAACGAGTTCGCGGTGACCGTGGCCGTCCGGCGCGCCCGCGATGCCTTCGGCGACGCAGCGGTGCCCGTGCGAGTCGACTTCGCGCACCCGGCGCCCCGGCATCATCGATATCTCGAAGATGCCCTGGGCACCACGGTGATTCATTTCGGTCAACCGGCAGACCTGATCCACTATCGGATCACTGGAAACCGGACCGAGGCGCGGCCGCATGATCCCGGCCTGCGCCGGATCCTGCACACCGCCGCCCAGCATGCCATCGACGCGGCGCGTCCGATTCCCGGATGGATCGAATCCTTCCGCGCAGCACTGCATTCGGAGGTAACGCAGAGCGCCGGGCCGACGGACAGCTCGCCGAAGCGGGGCCCGCGGGTCGCCGCCGTGGCCGCGCGGCTGCGGATCAGTGACCGCACCCTGCAGCGGCGGTTGTCCGAGGCGGGCACCTCCTGGAGCGAGGAGCTGGCCGCGGTGCGCTGTGAGCAGGCCACCCGGCTGCTGCGTCACACCACGCTCACCGTGCAGGCCATCGCGCTGCGCGTCGGCTACAGCGATGCTCGCGCGCTCAGTCGCGCCTTCGACGGTTGGACCGGCCTGTCTCCGGATGCCTACCGCCGTGCCGACCGCCGTCGGGGGTGAGCAACAGGACGCATCCGACCTGCCCGCCCCACACGGTGAGCGTGTCGAACGCGATGCGTTCCGACACGCCCGCACCGAGACCGAAATGGTTTCTCGCGAACAGGAACACACCGCCGATCACCGAGATCGCCACGGCCAGCGCGGCGCCGACGGCCAGGCCGCGCCGCCTGCGCGCCACCTCCGGCGTGATCAGCACCATGCCCGCCAACTGCGCGAACCACTGTGCCAATGCAATGGTGTCGTGTGCCTGCGGCCGAATATCCCAGGGCGCCAGCCCGATTCCCGTTATCCCGAGACCGGCGACAGCCACCAGCGCGCACCCGGCCCGAAATCGACGACCGCTCCACATCCGCGCCCAACCCAGTGCCCCGGCAAAGGTCAGCAGGCCGGTCGACACGAACATCACGTTCTGCACCGCGTGATCGGGCGAGCACACCCATCGCGAGGCCCCATCGCGATCGACGTATTCGCCACACCGCGTGATGCCCAGGTCGCTGATGTAGTTGCCCGACATGCTGTATCCCGCCGGCCACGCGTGGGCCACCACCAGCGAGACGGGAAAGTACGACAGCGTGAGCAACCAGCAGGCGGCGGTGGCCCATGGCAGCCAGGTGCGATTCGACCGCACCCGGCCGGTGTCCACGGTTGAGGTGGGCATGCTCAGAACATCGCGCCGTTGGCCCGGATCGTCTGTCCGGAGACCCAGCCCGCCTCGGCGCTGACCAGCCACCCGACCAACGGTGCGGTATCGGTGGGGAGACCGAGACGCCCGTGCGGATTGTGCAGTGCCGCGGCCGCAATGGATTCGGGCGTCTCCGCGCCGCGGAAGAAGTCGTCGTCGACCGGACCGGGCGCGACGGCATTGACCGTGATACCGCGCTCACCCAACTCCTTGGCCGCGGCGACCACCATCCGCTCGACGGCCGCCTTCGATCCCGAATACAGCCCGTAGGTGCCGGTCATGATCGAGGTGAGGGTGGTGGACAACACGACATAGCGACCATTGTCGGCAATGTGCCGGGCCGTGGCGCGCAGCGTATTGAACGCGGTCCGGGTATTGCGCACGATCAGCTGATCGAAGTCGTCGTCGGTGGTATCCGCGATCGGCTTCTTGATGACCCGCCCCGGCACGTGCACGACGATATCCAGCTTGCCGTGGCGCGCAACGAGATCCGCGAACAGTGCGTCGACCTCCGCGGCCGAGGTAGCGTCGGAGCGGACCGCTTCCACTGTCACGCCGAATGTCTCGAGCGTCGTGAGCGTTGCCTTGGCGGCCTGCTCGTCCCCCTGATAGGTGACGATCGTGGTGGCACCGCGCCCAGCGATGTTCTTGGCGAATTCCGCACCCTGATTCCGAGTGCCGCCGATGATCAGAGCGACCCTGCCCTCGAGGTCCCGGATGACTTGCGACATCAGTCGAATCCCTTTTCTCTCTTCGGTTTCGAACCTCTGCCATTCTGTCGAGAACCGCACGCCAGGCCCAGGACCGATCGCGTCACCCCGGTAACCGACTACGCCAAGCGGACCGCTGTCGGCTCATCCCCGCAACGGCTGATAGCCATTTGTTTGCTGATCATCGTTGAGATTCCAGCTAGAGAACGCCAGCTTGCAGGACAAGACTTGAAATTAGGTTTCGTCCTCTAAATTACGCACTTCTACCCCACCGCTCGATACTCTCGCTGGGAGTTTGCTGTCAATCAGTGAGCTCGCGCTGCGTTCGAAAATACCCAACCAGGAGGATGCGGTGATCACTAGTTCGAGAACCCGGTGGGCCCGGGTGGCCATGGCGACGGGCCTCGTGGCCGCAGTCGCGGTGGCGTCAGCCGCCTGCTCGAAGAATTCATCGGAGTCGTCATCGACGACGTCGCCCTCGTCCGCGCCCAGCGGACGGCTGGAAGATCACGCGCAGCGATATCGGTGACTACGGCACCGATTACGCCACCCGCGCCATGATCGCCTACGCAGGTCTGGGCGCCAATCTGCCCCAGGACGCGATCTACCCGTCCAGCAGCGTCGACGACAAGAAGACCCAGTTGAATGCGGACAACACCTATGTTCTGCACTTCGCCGCCGACCGGATACCACCGGTCAAGGGCTTCTGGTCGCTGACCATGTACGACCAGCGTGGCTTCTTCGTCGACAACCCGTTGAACCGCTACGCGGTGCGCGGCGAACGCCTGACCGAGAGCTCGGATGGGTCGGTCGACATCTATGTTCAGCGCGAGAACCCGGGCCCGGAAAAGGAATCCAACTGGCTTCCGGCCCCCGCGTCGGGTGATTTCAACCTGATGCTGCGCACCTATTGGCCCGATCAGAAGATCGTCGACGGCAGCTGGAATCCGCCGGCGGTGACTCGGACCAACTGACATTCGACGTCGGAACCGGGCGAAGACCCGGCGAGAGGTTGGCTCGCCGGGTCTTCGCTGTCTTTCACTGCGGTGCAGCCATTCTCGATTCAGGAATGGTCGAACACGATGATCTGGCGAACCGCTGCTCCATCGGCCAGGAGATCCAACGCTTCATTGATCTCCTCGAGCCCGATTCGAGAGGTGATCAGTTTCTCGACCGGCAGCCGCCCTTCCCGCCACATCTGTTCGTAGCGTGGAATATCCCGGGCCGGCACCGCGGAACCCAGGTAGCTGCCGACAATGGTGCGGGCTTCGGCGGTGATGCTCAGCGGCGGCAGGGTGACTGTCGAATTCGGCCCGGGCAGGCCGACCGTGATGGTCATGCCGCCGGGTTCGGTTGCCGTATAGGCGGTTTCGAATGCGGCCGGATGCCCGGCGCACTCCACCACGTACCGCGCCCGGATCCCCTGGTCGGCGATCTGCTCCGGCATGTACGTCTCGGTGGCCCCGAGCTCCTTCGCCATGGCGAGTTTGTCCGCCAGCCGATCCACCGCGATGAGCCGTTCCACGCCAATGGCTTTCGCGGTCAGCAGGGCGGCCATCCCTACGCCGCCGAGCCCGACCACCATGAGACTGTCCTGCGGACGCGGATCGGCCACGTTCAGTACCGCCCCGCCGCCGGTCAGCACCGCGCACCCGAACAGTGCCGCGATCTCCGGCGGCACCGAGTTGCCGACCGGCACCAGGGAGGCCCGGTCCACCACGGCGTGTGTGGCGAAGCCGGAGACGCCCAGGTGGTGCCGCACCCGGTCGCCGCCGCGCGACAGGTGCCCGGCATGGTGCAGCAGTTCACCGGCGGTATTGGCGCGGGTGCCCGCGGTGCAGGGCAGCTGCCCGCCCCGCGCGCACGCGTCGCACTCTTCGCAGCGCGGCAGGAAGGACATGACCACTCGCTGTCCGATGAGCAGATCGGCGACCCGCTCGCCGACCGCCAGCACGGTGCCCGCGGCCTCGTGGCCGAGCAGCATGGGCAGCGGGCGGGGCCGATTGCCGTCCACCACACTCAGATCCGAGTGGCACAGCCCGGCCGCCTCGATGGCGACCAGCACCTCGGTGGGCCCGGGATCGCCGAGTTCGAGCGGGCACACGCTGATCGGCCGCGTTTGCGCGTAGGGCCGCGCACGTCCGATCTCCTCCAGGACCGCGCCGCGAATGTGCATCAGATTTCGACCATCTGGTAGTCGGCCACGTACCCGCCGAGGTAGCGCAGGTGGTCGGTGGAGTCACCGAGGGTGTGCTCGATGGCGGTGAGCCGGGCGGTGTAGTGGCCGACGGGGTATTCGTCGGTCATGCCGATGCCGCCGTGCATCTGGATGGCCTCCTGCCCGATGTGCCGGGCGGAGCGCCCGATCCGCAGTTTGGCGCGGGAGGCGACGACCGGATCGATGATGCCGTCGGCCAGCGACATGGACGCGTACATGCTCATGCCGCGGGCCAGCTCCAGCGACACGTACATGTCGGCGGCGCGCTGGGTCAGGGTCTGGAAGGTGCGCAGCGGCACCCCGAACTGCTTGCGCGTCTTCAGGTATTCCGCGGTGAGCCGCAGGGACTCCTCCATCGCGCCGATGGCCTCGGCGCACAGCGCGGCCTGCGCCCCGGCCAGGGCGGCCTGGATGGCTGCGGCGGCATCGACCGGCTCGCCGAGCGGCTCGGCCACCGCGCCGTCGAATGCGATGTCCGCGCCGCGCAGCCCGTCGTGGGTGGCGTAGGGGGTGCGCCGCACGCCCGGATCGGCGGGATCGACGAGGAACAGCCCGATACCGGCGTCGAGCGCCGCGCTCACGATGAGCAGATCGGCGCAATCACCGTGGGAGACCGGGTGTTTGCGGCCGGTGATCCGCCAGCCGTCCGACTGCCGCACCGCCTGGGTGCCGGTGTCGGTGGCGGGCCAGCGCAGCCCCGGCTCGCCGTGCGCGAAGGCGAGCTTGAGCTCCCCCTCGGCGATGCGCGGCAGCAGGTCCTTGCGCTGTGCGTCGGCGCCGACGGCGGAGATGAGCCCGCCCGGCAGCAGCGCGCAGTCCAGCACGGGTTCGGGGGCCAGAGCGCGGCCGATCTCGGTCATGACCAGCATGGCCTCGATGGGCCCGGCGCCCATGCCGCCGTCCTCCTCGGCGAAAGTCAGTCCGAGCAGGCCGATTTCGGCGAAGGTGGCCCATATCTCGGTATCCCAGCCGAGTTCGGTGCCGACGATGTCGTTGCGGCGCTCGGGGGTGTAGCCGCGGGACAGCACGTCACGCACGGTGTCGCGCAGCATGTCCTGTTCGGGGGTGAGATCGAAATCCATGGTGCTGCCTCACAGTCCGAGGATCGTCGAGGCGATGATGCCGCGCTGCACCTCGTTGGATCCTCCGTAGATCGATGTCTTGCGGTAGTTCAGGTAGGTGGCGGTGCTACGGCGGGCCCAGTCGGGATCCGACTCATCCTCGCGCGCAACGGAATCCGGTCCGGCGATGTCGACCAGCAGCTCGGTGACGGCCTGCTGGAGTTCGGTGCCGCGCAGCTTGAGAATCGAGGAGACCGGGTTGGGCTTGCCGTCGGCCGAGCCCGCGGCCACCCGCAGCTGCACCAGTTCCAGTGCCAGCAGCTCGTTTTCGAGCTCGGCGAGGCGGGTCGCGAAGAGCTGATCCTCGAGCAGGGTCTTCTCGCCCAGGCGGGTCTGCTTGGCGTGCTCCTTGGCCAGCCACAGCTTCACCTTGGTCTGACCGACCGCGGCGATGCCGGTGCGCTCGTTGCCGAGCAGGAACTTGGCGTAGGTCCAGCCCTGGTTCTCCTCGCCGACCAGCTGATTCGCGGGCACCCGGACGTTCTCCAGGAACACCTCGTTGACCTCGTGGCCGCCGTCGATGAGCTTGATCGGCCGCACGGTCACGCCGGGGGTGTCGAGCGGGAACAGCAGCATGGAGATGCCGGCCTGCTTCTTGGGCGCGTCCGGGTTGGTGCGCGCCAGGCAGAACATCCAGTCGGCGGACTGGGCGGCGGTGGTCCAGGTCTTCTGGCCGTTGATCACGTAGCTGTCGCCGTCGCGGACCGCGACCGTGCGCAGCCCGGCCAGGTCGGAGCCCGCCTCGGGCTCGGAAAAGCCCTGGCACCACCAGATGTCGAGGTTGGCGGTGGCCGGCAGGAAGCGTTCCTTGAGCTCCTGAGCACCGAAGTGCGCGATGACCGGGCCGATCATATTGGTGTTGAAGGTCAGCGGTTCGGGCACCGAGGCCAGCTGCATCTCGTCGTGCCAGAGGTGGCGCTGGATGGGGGTCCAGTCCTTGCCGCCCCATTCCACCGGCCAGTTCGGGGTGGCCAGCCCGTGCGCGTTGAGGATGCGCTGGGTGGTGACGATGTCGTCCTTGCTCAGTTCCTGCCCGTGCCGCTGCCGGTTGCGGATGTCGGCCGGGATCTCGCTCCGATAGAACGCGCGCAGCTCGTCGCGGAAGGCGAGCTCGTCGTCGGTGAGCGCTAGTTGCATGCGTTGACCTCCAGTTTCATGGCTACCCACGCCATCGCCGGATATGATACACAGAGTCACCAGTGTCTCAAATAGGGTCGTATACTCGAACGGCCGCGCACACCACCGACAGCCAAGGGAGCCATCCGTGCCCGACCACGACCGCACACTCGGCGTCGGCGAGCTCATCGCCCACCGGCATCGCGAGGGCAGCGCGCCCGGGCAGCGCACGGACTCGCATCGGCTGGCCCTCGTCATCGAGGGCGGCTCCTCGCGCGGCGCGTACTCGCACGGCATGGCCATGGCCATCGAGGAATTGGGCATCCTGCCCTGCTTCGACGCGGTGTACGGGGCGTCGGCGGGCGCGTTGAACGCCGCCTGGCTGCTGTGCGGGCGCGCGGTGGACTCGCGGCGGGCCTGGAATCCCGAGGTGATCAACCGCGTGATCAATCCGGCCCGGGCCCTGCGCGGCGGCCGCGTGGTCGATACCGAATACCTGGTGCACACCGTGTACGAGCGCATCGTGCCCATGGATTTCCCTGCGATCCTGGCCAATTCGATCACCTTCCACCCCATCGCCACCGACGCCGACACCGGCGCGGCCGTCGATCTGCATCCGGAGCTCAGCGATGTGCGCTCGGTGCAGACGGCGCTGCGGGCCTCGACCTGCCTGCCGATCCTGGCCGGGCGGCCGGTGCCGATCGGCGCGCGCCGGTATGTCGATGCCGGGCTCTCCGAATCCGTCCCGGTGCGAACGGCATTGACGCAGGGCGCGACCCGCGTCCTGGTGCTGCGCACCCGCCGCGCCGGCGAAACCATGCATCCCCCTTCGGGTCTGGAATCCCGAGTAGTGGCCCGCTTCCTGTCCCGGCACGCGCCGGGAACGGTCGGACCGTGGCTCGATCGGGTCCAGCGACACCACAGCGACGAGCGGGACTTCGACTCCGATCCGGCCGTGCTGCAGATCCGCCCGCCGCACAGCGCACCCGATATCGGGCGCATCGACCGCGATCCCGGGGTGCTCCAGCAGGCCCTCACCCTGGGGCGGGTGGCCACCGCCCGCACCTTGTCGGCATACCTGGCCCCTAAGCTGTCCGCGTGACACGCGCGGAGGGAACCAGAGCACCGGGCCGGCCCGCCTCGGCCAGCCGGGACGATGTGCTCGAAGCCGCCATCGCCGTGTTCCTGAGCGGAAAACGGGTGGACGTCAATGCCATTGCCGCCCAGCTGGGGGTGGGCCGCGCGAGCATCTACCGCTGGTTCGGGTCCCGGGACGGCCTGCTGGGCGCGGCCGTGGCGCGGCAGCTGGAGCGGGTCGTGGCCCATGCCGATCGCCGCTCCCGCGGGGCGGGCGGTGATCGGCTCACCGCGGCACTCAACCGGACCATCGATCTGCTGGTCGAGAACGACGCGCTGCGTTCGTATTTCGACAATGAATCGACCGCGGCCCTGCGCCTGATCACCCGCGGTGACGGAATCGTGCACCAGACCGCGGTGGCCCTGGTGGAGCGGTTCATCGAGCGCGCCGAATCCGAGGGCTACCAGCCTCCCATCGAGCGCGACACCCTGGCCTACGCCCTGGTCCGGCTGTGGGAGGCGTTCCTCTACAACGACGCCGTGGCCGGCTTCCGCGGTGATGTGGACCGCCTGCGCAAGGTCCAGACCGCACTACTGCGCACCTGAGCGCTGCAGCGAGCGCCGCACCCACTCGAAATCAGGGTGTGGTGATGAGGGGGACGAGTTGCTCGGCCGAGGTGCGGGCGCCGTGGTGGCCCACGAGGGCGGACTCCAGGGGCTCGAGGGCGGGGCGGACCAGGACCGCGGCACCCTCGGCGACGGCGATGAGATCGCCGATGCGGGAGGCGATCACTGGTGTGGGCGGGGTCGGGCCGAACCAGTGCTCGTCGAGCGCCTGCTCGCGGGTCACGACCGTTGCGTGCGTGGACAGTTCGGCGGTCCACGCGGAGTGGGCGTCGGCCAGGGCTTCGGGGCGGTCGAGGTAGATGTGGCGGACCCGCGCCTCGCCGCCGATCAGCCGGACATCGCGATGCAGCGCGGGCCGCGCGTCCAGATCGATGACGGTGTCCACGTGGATCATTCCGTGATCGCCGGTGATCAGCACCGTGCAGGTGGAGGGGAGCTCGGCGAACAGGCCGGCGAGGCAGGCGTCGATATCGCGGAGCACGGCCAGCCACTGTGGCGATTCGGGTCCGTACAGGTGACCGTTGGCATCGAGATCGGGGAAATAGGCGTAGGCGAAGCGGGAGTTCGTGCCGGAATGCCGTGCGACAGCGAGGATTCCGGCGCGCAGCTCGTCGAGGGTGGTGGCCGGGTGCAGGGTGCCCGGCGCGCGGAAGGCGGCCCGGGTCAGACCGGAGGTGCGCTGGTAGGCGGGGATCACGTAGTGCAGCTCGACGCCGTGGGCGGCGAGGTCCTCCAGGCGGCTGGTGCGCTGCTGCACCGACTCCGGCGGGTACGCGTCGCGGGCGTCCTCGCCGGTCGCGCTGTCGAGACTCCAGCGCAGCGCATTCAGCAGGCGGAGACGGTCGCCGACGGGCAGGGCGAAGCTGTAGCCGATGATGCCGTGTGTCGCGCAGGGCGCACCGAGAGCGAGGCTGGCGAGACTGGTCGCGGTGGTGGCGGGGAAGCCCGCGGTGAGGGTGGTGCGGACGTGCGCGGCCAGGGTGGGCGCGCTGTCGGCGTGGCGGGCGAGGAGTTCCGCGCCGAGGCCGTCGATCAGCAGCACCACCACATCCCGGTTGGGCACGAGGGCCAGCGGATTGCGCTGGTCGAGCCCGAAGGACGCGGCGACGGACGGCAGGACGTCGGCGAGCGTGGCCGGCGACGTCCCCGAGGGTGAACTGGCCATTCGCCGACTCTATTGATCTCGGCGCGATAATTCACCGGTGTTCGAATCCGCCGACTTTTCGATCAAGCCCACCCTGACCGGCGCGAAAGTTCTCCTGCGGCCGTTCATCCCCGAAGACCTCGACGCCATCCTCGCGGCCCTGCGCGATCCCGACGTCCGCAGGCTGACCGGCAGCGTCCACGCGGAGTCCACCGAGCCCGTGCCGGAGGATCCGGCCGAGCACGAGCGCTTGCGCGACTGGTACGCCACGCGCGAAACCCAGCCGGACCGTCTCGATTTGGCCATTGTCGACATCGCGACCGGCCGCTGCGTCGGGGAGGCCGTCCTCAATCGGTGGGATCCCGGCAATGGCAGCTGCAACTTCCGCATCCTGATCGGCCCCGATGGCCAGGGCCTCGGGCTGGGCACCGAGGCGACGCGGCTGATCGTCGGGTACGGGTTCGAGAAGCTCGGCCTGCACCGAATCTCCCTGGAGGTCTATGCCTTCAACCCGCGCGCCCGCCGCGCCTACGAGAAGGCCGGCTTCCGTCCCGAGGGCGTCCTGCGCGAATCCCTGCGCTACGGCGACGAGTGGATCGACGCGACCGTCATGTCCATCCTGTCCCGCGAATGGGCCGAGCACCGCGGCCACCCCGCATAACCCTGCCCGCATACGCGAAAACCGCCTCCGAGGAGGCGGTTTCGTGCGTTGTGGGGCGAATCAGGCCAGGCCCCACGCCTTCAGGAGGTAGGTGATGTTGGCGGCGATTCCGGTGACGGTGCTGGCCAGGTCGATGGCGGCGGAACCGAGGTTGACGATGGGCATGTTTCAAGTCTTTCGGGCCGGGAACATGGTGCAGTTCCACTGTATTAGCGGCAGCTAACTCCCAGCATCATGAATCCACTCACCCCTCGGCCGAGGTGTAACCCAGCGCACAGCGGTACCGGTGCGGCTCAGTCCCGTTCGGGCAGGCGCAAACGCTTCAGGGACAGGGCGTTCAGGGCCACGATGATGCTGGACCCCGACATGGACATCGCGGCGATCTCCGGTCGCAGCGTGAAGCCGAAGGCGGGCTCGAAGACGCCGGCTGCGATGGGCAGGGCCAGGCTGTTGTAGCCGACCGCCCAGGCCAGGTTCTGGTGCATCTTGCGCAGCGTGCCGCGGCCGATGCGCAGCGCGGTGGGGACGTCCAGCGGATCGGAGCGCATGAGGACCACATCGGCGGTCTCGATGGCGACGTCGGTGCCCGCGCCGATGGCGATGCCGAGATCGGCCTGGGCCAGGGCGGGGGCGTCGTTGACGCCGTCGCCGACCATGCCGATCTTCCGTCCGGCGGACTGCAATTCGATGATCTTGGCGGCCTTGTCGCCGGGCAGCACCTCGGCGATGACGGTGTCGATGCCGAGTTCGGCGGCGATGCGTTCGGCCGTCGCCCGGTTGTCGCCGGTCAGCATCACCACTTCGACGCCCATGTCGTGCAGGTCCGCAACGGCTGCGGCGGAGCTCTCGCGGGGCGCGTCGGCAATGCCGATGACCGCGGCGGGCTCGCCGTCGACGGCGGCCAGCACCGCGGTCCGGCCCGCGCCTGCCACCCGGTCGCGGGCTGCGGCCAGCTCGCCCAGGTCGACGCCCTCGCGGTCGAGCAGGCGGCGATTGCCGATGACCACGCGGCGGCCGTCCACGGTGGCGATCGCGCCGTGACCGGGGACGTTCTCGAAGTCCACCGCGCGGGCGTCGGTGGGGCCGTGTTCCTTGGCATAGCGCACCACGGCGTCGGCCAGCGGGTGCTCGGACTCGCGTTCGACGGCGGCCAGCAGGGGTAGCAGGTCGGCCTCGGAAAGCCCGGGGCCGGTGACGATTTCGGTGACCTCCGGCTCGCCCTTGGTGAGGGTGCCGGTCTTGTCCATCACCACGGTCCGGATGCGGGCCGAACTCTCCAGTGCCATCGCGTTCTTGAACAGCACACCGCGTTTCGCGCCCAGGCCGGTGCCGACCATGATGGCGGTCGGGGTGGCCAGGCCGAGGGCGTCGGGGCAGGTGATGACCACGACCGTGATGGCGAACAGCATGGCCTTGGCGAAGGTGGCCCCCGCCAGCAGCCACACCGCCAGGGTCAGCACACCGCCGATCAAGGCGACCAGCACCAGCCAGAAGGCGGCCCGGTCGGCCAGTCGCTGGCCCGGGGCCTTCGAATTCTGGGCCTGCTGCACCAGATTCACGATCTGCGCCAGCGCGGTGTCCGCGCCCACCTTGGTGGCGCGCACCCGCAGCGTGCCGTTCTCGTTGAGGGTCGCGCCGATGACCGCCGAGCCCGGCTCCTTGTGCACCGGCAGGCTCTCGCCGGTCACCATGGACTCGTCGACCTCGCTGGTCCCGTCCTCCACCAGCCCGTCCACCGCGATCTTCGAGCCCGGGCGCACCAGCAGCAGATCGCCGACTTTCACCTCGGCCGTGGGGATTTCGATTTCCTGCCCGTCCCGGATCACCACCGCCTGCGGCGGCGCCAGATCCAGCAGCGTGCGAATCGCGTCGTTGGCACCGCCCCGCGCCCGCATCTCGAACCAGTGGCCGAGCAGCACGAAGGTGGCCAGCATGGTCGAGGCCTCGTAGAAGACCTCGCCGCCGCCGGTCAGCGTAATGCCAAGGGAGTACAGCCATCCCGCCCCGATGCCGACCGCGACCAGCACCATCATGTCCAGCGTGCGCGCCTTCAGCGCCGCCCACGCCCCGGTGAAGAAAATGGTCGAGGAGTAGAAGATCACCGGCAGGCTGAGAATCAATTCCCAGATGTCCGAACGCATTCCGAACGGCACCGGCAGATGCCACCCGAACATGTCGGTGGCCATCGGCGACCACAGCATCACCAGCACCGAGAACACGGCGGCCACCACGAACCGGTTCCGCATGTCAGCGGCCATGTCCTCCATGGACATCCCCGCATGCCCGGCATGTGCACCGTGCCCCATCGCGGCATGATCCATCCCCGCATGCGCTGCATGGTCCATAGCGGTAGGCGCCGGGGCGACGGGCTCGGCCATGGGGTCGCAGACGTGGTTGGGAACCGATTGGCCAGCGCAGTACAGGCCGCATTCCTGGATCCAGGTGCGGAGGTCGGCGACGGAGGTGTGGGCGGGGTCGAAGGTGACGGTGGCGGTTTGCGAGACGGGGTTGGGGTCGACGGCGAGGACGCCCGGCCGGCGGCCGAGGACCGACTTCACCACGTTCTGCTGGCTGGCCCAGTGCAGGCCCCGGATGTCCAGGACCGTGGTCCGCTGGTCGCTCTGCCGATCCATCTCGCACTCCTCAGCCGACTCGCTCTCACCGCCCTCGACCATATACCCCATAGGGGTAATTGGCAGGGATCCGGCAGTAACGAGCCGTCAGGGCGGGCACCGGGCCCGGTGGGGTGCGGGCCCGGACACTCGGGCGTCAGGACATGGGGACGGGTTCGCCGACCTCCACGCGGCCGCCATAGGTCAGGCCCGGGCAGCCGGAGGCGAGTTTCACCGCCGAGTCCAGGTCGTCGGCCTCGACGGCGACATAGCCGGAGAGCCGGTCGGGCGCGGCGGGGTTATCGCCCAGCATGACGGTCTGGCCCACGCGATTACCGAAATCGGTGACGCGCTCGCCGATCTCGGCGAACCAGTCGGCCCACAGCTGCTCCTGCTCGGGCGTGGCTGCGCGTTTGGGGTCGTTGCGGAAGGCGAGGATGTAGGTGGACATTGTCGTTTCTCCTGTCGGGTGGACGGCCCGGTCGGCCGACTCGTGAATCCGTCGCGCGGCTCCGGCCGGGAATCGACAATCTGGTCGAGAATCTTTTTCGCGACCGTGTCGATTTCGCCGCCATCCCGAACGACGTTTCGAATGACAACGACGTCAGCAGTGACACGGCAACGGAGCCGTGCGATCCACCCCAGCGAAGGGAGCAGTGACATGCCCGAGTACCTGCTGCTGATCCACCAGGACGAACAGACCTGGCTGGCCGCGGATCCGGCCGTGCGGCAGCGCACCCTGAACGAGCACCTCGAGTTCATGGCCGCGCACGCCGACCGGCTGCGCGGCGGTAACCGCCTGCGCCCCACCTCGACCGCGACCACGGTCCGGCACGACGAGCACGGCCGCACGGTCATCACCGACGGGGTGTTCGCCGAGACCAAAGAGGTTCTGGGCGGCTACTACCTGGTCGAGGCGGCCGATCTGGACGAGGCCATCCGGATCGCCGTGGACGTACCGTCGCCGTTCGGGTGTGTCGAGGTCCGGCCGATCCACCCGCACGACGAGCCGTGACGACGCCGGAGGTGGCCGCCGCGGTCGCCGACGCGCACCGGCGCGAGTGGGGCTTCGTGCTGGCGGCGACCGTGCGGGTGACCCGCGATATCGATCTCGCCGAAGAGGCTGTACAGGAGGCGTTCACGCAGGCCCTGCAGGCCTGGCCGGAGTCGGGGATCCCGGATCGCCCCGGCGCCTGGCTGACCACGGTGGCCAGGCGGCGCGCCCTGGACGCCCTGCGCCGCGACATCGCGTTCGAGCGCTCGATTCCACTGCTGGTGGAGGATCCCGTGCCCGACCCGGCCGCCCCGGACTCGGTGGCCGACGATCGGCTGCGGCTCATCTTCATCTGCTGCCACCCGGCCCTGTCGATGGAGGCGCGGGTGGCGCTGACCCTGCGCCTGCTGTGTGGTCTGTCCACTACGGAGATCGCGCGCGCCTTCCTGGTCGCGGAACCGACCATGGCGGCGCGTATCACGCGGGCCAAGAAGAAGATCGCCGAGGCGCACATCCCCTACCGCCTCCCGTCCGACGAGGAACTGCCCGACCGCGTCGACGCGGTGCTGACCGTGCTGCACCTGCTGTTCACCACCGGCCACACCGCCCCGGCCGGCGCCGAACTGGTCCGCCCCGAACTGGTGGAGCGCGCCCTCGACCTGGCCCGCATGCTGCGCCTGCTGCTGCCCAACGACCCGGATGTGGCGGGCCTGTACGCGCTGCTGCTGCTCACCGACGCCCGCCGCGGCACCCGCACCGACGAGACCGGACGCTTCCTGCCGCTGGCCGAGCAGGACCGCGCCCACTGGGACCGCCGCGCCATCTCCGAGGGAATAGCCTTGGTGCGCAGATCATTACGCGGCCGCGCGCCGGGCCGCTTCCCGCTCATGGCGGCCATTGCCGCCGTCCACGCCGAGGCACCCGCCTTCGACGCCACCGACTGGCACGAGATCGCCGGTCTCTACGACCATCTCATCGCCGTCTGGCCCTCCCCCGTCGTCGCCCTCAATCGCGCCGTCGCCCTCGGCCACGCCCACGGCCCGCAGCGCGGCCTGGACGAACTCGACCGCCTGGCCACCGAACCCCAGCTCACCGCCTACCACTACCTCCCCGCCGCCCGCGCCGAATTCCTCACCCGCCTCGGCAGATCCGACGAGGCCCGCCTCGCCTACCAGGAGGCACTGCTGCTCGCCGAGAACAAGGTCGAAGCAGACTTCCTCACCTCCCGCCTACACGACCTCGACCGCTGAATCGGATTGCCGCATCGCGCACCGGCGGTTAGATTGCCGCTCATGGGGATCCGCGGGGCAGTGGCACTGGTGGCGATCGCGCTGGTCGTGGGTACCGGCGGCGTGGCCGCGGCGGAGCCCACGGTCGAACGCGAGTCCTTCACCTTCCAGTTCGGAGATTTCACCGGCTCGGGTGAGCTCGACTTTCCTGCGGGGGCGCGCAATGCGCCTGTGGTGGTGCTGATTCCGGGGTCGGGCCCCGAGGATCTCAACGCCGACCAACCGTCCGGCTCCCATATCTTTCTCGATATCGCGGACGACCTGACCAGCCGCGGGTACGCCGTCATGCGCTACAACAAGCGCTATGTGCGCGGCCCCGGCGATGTCGACAATGCCGACTACTGGACCAAACTCGACCTGAACGACATGCGGGACGACGCCGATCAGGTTCTGCGCGCCGCCGAGCAGGATTCACACGTCGACCCGCACCGTGTCTTCGTCTACGGCTGGAGCGAGGGCAGTACTGTCGCGGCCGCCCTGGCGACGACCCATCCGGAATTGGCCGGAACCATCTTCCAGGGCCCGGTGGCACTCCCCTGGCGCGTGACCTTCGGCTATCAGGGCGAGCAGGTCTACGCGCCGTACCTCTCACGGTTCGCCTTGAACGGCCTGCTCGGGCCCGACGAACTCGACCGCGCCTTTCACGGCGACGGCGGCCTGATGGCCAAGCTCGCGCTCCGCTTCGCCTGCGTGAACGCCGATGCCGGAGACTTCACCGTCCGCCCGACCTGGGATCTCAACCGAGACGGCAAGCTCGACGTGGACCTCGAGTTTCGCCCCGTCTACCAGTTCTACCTGGAGTCCGCGATGCGCCCCGGCGGCATCTACGACATCTACGACCCGGCCCGCGCCCTCCCCAGCGTCATCGAACAGGCCCCGAAACTGACTGCGCCCGTGCTCATCCTGCAGGGGGTGGACGACGCCAACGTCCCTCCTGCGGGTTCGTCCAGCCTCGACGCCGCCCTGGAGGCCGCCGGCAACCGCGACCACACCCTCCATCTCTTCCCCGGCCTCGGCCACTCCCTCGGCCTCACCACCGATGTCCTGCACGACAACTTCCAGCCCATCGACCAGTCGGCCCTGGACACCCTGGCGCACTGGCTGGACGCCCGCCGATGACCAGCCCGCACGTCTGCCGAACCAGCTGTACCGGGACCGCATCGCCGATCAACTCGCCCCGGCGCTGACCGCCGGGCGCTTACGCGATCGACGCTCCAGCACCGCCAACAGCCCGGTCGGCAGGAGGGCGAGGGCGGAGCCCGTAAACACCCAGCCGAAGGTCACCGCGAAGGCGTCCCCGTGGCCAGGCCGGCCGATCCCGCCAGGCAGGTGCCGTTGCAGGATCACGACGAAGGCGGCGGTGCCGATCGAGCCGCCGACACGCTGCATGACGGTGAGTTGCGGTGTGGCGTCGATGATTTGGGAGGGAGTCAGATCCCGCATGGCCGCCGTCATGGCGGGAGCACCCAGCAGGCAGGTGAGGGCGCCGACGCGCTCGTACTGGCCGATCCCCGCCCGGCCCGCCTGCTGGTGCGGCGCGGCCTTACCGGAAGTGGTTCCGCCACCGACTATTTGGACGGATCGGCCACTGTCGACGCCGATCTGGAGAACCTGACCCGAGCCCAGGAACGCGGCGAGATCTCCCCCGGGATCGACCCCGCCTTCATCAGAATGGCCCTGATGGGCATGATCCTGGCACCTGTCATGCTTCCCGAGACAGCCTTGCAGGCGACCGGAAAGCAGCCCGGCTCACCGGAATTCGAAGAGTATTACAGTGCGCAGCTGCGCAAATTGATCCGGCTACTCGGCCGGTGAGTTTCGGAATTCACTGCGAGAGTAGCGGTTCGGAGCGATCTCACCGAGGGCGAGTCAGGATTTTCGACTGCGGGGGAATTATCTGCAGACCGTGGAATATCGGGTGCACACCGTCCAGCCAGTGCCATCGGGGCGGGCGACGGGCATCCAGGTGTGGTCCGAACCGCCGGTGCTGAGCCGGTTCGCGGTAGCCGGGTCGGGGGCGGCGGATTGTGGGGCGGGGTCGACGTATTCGTACTGGTAGGAGTAGCCGTCGGGGTCGGTCGAGTAGGTGATGACGGTGTGGTGGGATGTGCCCGGGGTGGTGGATCCGGCCCCGGAGCCGCCCGAGATCGTCGAGCCCGGCGGTTCGGCCGCGGCGATGCCGGCGGCGGTGGCGAACAGGGCTCCGGCCGCGACCAGGCAGGTCAGCGGTTTCCGGACGGCGATCAGGGCGTTGTTGGTGTGCATTGAATGAACCTCCTCGTTCGCCCTAGATACGACGCCGGGTTACGTGGTGGTTCGGTAGTTGATCGAACAGTGAAGGCCGACAGTGGATTACGAGATCAGAAGCCCGGTCCGGGCGGCGGCGGCAAACGGCGCTCGCGGGGGATCAGCAGGAGCAGTAGCGACAGCACCAGCCCGCCGCCGACCAGGTACAACCCCCAGGTCCCGCTGAGCAGATGCCGATAGTCGGTGCGCAGCTCGTGATCGAAGCGCTGGTCGAGCCGCCAGGTCAGCACGCCGAGCCCGGCCAGGCCGACGAGGACGCCGATCCAGCCCAGGATCCGCGATCCGAACAGCGCGGCCACCAGCACCACGGCCGCCACTCCGAGCAGCCCGATGGCCAGGGAGGTCGTGAAGGACCCTGACCGCGCCCCGATCTGGTCCAGTGACCGGCCCGAAGCGAATCCGCTCCGCAGGTCGGAGAACTGGACATTCCGCGCGTCGACCGTGCCGACCAGCGGACCGAAAACCCCGACCGCCACCGCGATGGCGGCGGCGAACAGCAGCAGATGAACGAAAGTGCGCATACTCCACGGTATTGCGCTTCCGGTCCCCCGGCACGCCCTCGAACCTTACGGTCCGAAACACGCCGGAGAACCGGCGGATGAATCAGGCGCGACGGTCCACCGTGGCCCACGCGGCCACCGCGACCACACCGGACACGACCGCGACCGACGGCCAGGCGCCGATCTTCTTGGCGAGCGGGTGCGAGGCGCCCATCGCGCCGACGGCGAGCCCGGTCAGCGCGGCCGCACCACCGGTGCCGACCGTCTTGCGCCAGCGCGGGAAGGCGGCCGCCGTGCCCGCCGCGAACACTGCGCCACCGAGCTGACGCTTCTTGGTGGCCTGAGCGAGGGCGAAGCCACCGGTGAGCCCTCCGGCCACCAGCAGCGAGGTCGGTACCGCGGGAATCCCTGCCATCTCCATACCTCCAACAGACGAGCGAACGAACTATCGCTCCCGACATTAACCGGAGTCAGTTCCACCGGTTCGATCCGGGTCTGTCACCAGCGACCAGTTCAACTGTTCTGTGCTCATCGGCGTAAGCGAGTGAGGTTCCGTGCGATGTACCAACCACCACCGACAACGACGCGCCGAACCGATCCGGCGAGATAGGAACCCGATCACAGGAGGACCCTGCCGGTCAGCAAACCAAAAGTCCTCGAAATGCATAGGCAGCAGCAGCATTTCAGGTGAATGCCGGTGAACACCAGGTGACCATGAACCAACACGCTATGGTTGGCGGGTGAGCGATCGCGGGGGTCGAACGGCCAGGTATACGTACCGGCTGCGTGTCTCCGTGGTCGCGGAGGGTTGCTTGAACGCGGAGTGGGGTCGTTGCCGGTGGGTGTGGAACCAGTGCGTCGCCGAATCCCGTGCCGCGCACAAGGCCGGAGTGTCGTGCGGCCCGGCCACTTTGGACAAGATGTTGACGGGCTGGCGCGCCGAACATCAGTGGCTACGCGATGGTGCGTCAGTGCCGCAGCAGCAGATCATCCGTGACTTCGCCAAGGCCCGCGCGAAAGCGTTGAAAGACATCAAGAACCAGCTGCCGATGCGGCAACGCACCGGGATGCCACGGTTCAAGAAGCGTGACGTCGCTGACCCGACACTGAACTACACCAAACGTGGGTTCCGAATCCATGACGGGAACCTGTACCTCGCGGGCGGCGTGGTCGTGTCCGTGGTGTGGTCGCGCGGATTGCCCTCCGAACCGTCCTCAGTGCGCGTCTACCGCGACAGCATCGGCCACTGGTACGCCTCGTTTGTCGTAGAAACCAGCGTCGAGCCGTTACCGGCGACCGGCGCGAGCATCGGGATCGACTGGGGTGTCAGGGAAACCGGCACCACCACCAGCGACCAGCACGACCTACCGCACCCTGAATACGGGAAGAAAGCTGCCGCGAACCTCGCCCGCTATCAGCGGATGATGGCTCGCCGCCGCCCAGCAAAGGGCACAACGGCGTCGAAGCGGTACCGGAATGCGAAACAGAAGACGGCGAAGGCGCAGGCAAAGGTCGCCCGGCAACGCCGAGACACCGCGCGCAAGTGGGCAAAAACCATTGTGCGTGACTTCGACCAGATCGCGGTCGAGGACTTCCGCCCCAAGTTCCTCGCTGCATCCGCGATGGCGCGCAAGGCCGCCGACGCCGCGATCGGCGCCACCAAGGACGCGTTGATCGAGATCAGCCGTAAACACGGGCGTGATGTGAGGCTCGTGCCCCCAGCGAACACAACAACCGATTGCAGCAACTGCGGAGCGAGAACCAAGCTGCCGCTGTCGCAACGCATCTATTCGTGCACGGTGTGCGGTTTCGAGGCCCCCAGGGACAAGAACTCCGCGCTGATAATTCTCGCCAGGGCTGGTTTCAACCCTGCTGATGTCGAGGGCGGAAGACCCGACCGTACGCAGTGCGGCCGGGCAGCCTGAGTCAGGAATCCCCACCTTCGGGCCGGGGAGGAATCAATACCTCCAACACACGAACCCCCCCACCCCGCCACCGTCCCCGCCCCGGCCGCGGGGGATTCGTGGGATGTGTTGCGGGCGAAGCGAGTCATACGATAAGAACCTGACGAAACACGGTCCGGGGGGCTCCGGGCGCGTCCGTTCACAGAGTTCCGCTCAGCCGCAAAGGAATAACTCGACCATGACCGGTCCGGTCGTCTTCACCAGCTACTACCACGACGAATCCAACGACGACGGATTCCAGTGGGAGTTCCGCTGTGATCGCTGCAGCACCGCTTACAAGTCGCCGTTCGAACAGAACTACTTCTCCCGCGGCCGGGGTGCGCTGCGTGTGCTGCGCGATCTCTTCGGCGACCAGGTGCGCGCCATCGACAAGATCTCCAACGCCGCGGAGAGCTACTCGAACCACTGGGGCGGCTCCTCCTCCAGCACCAAGGACAAGGCGTTCGCGCGCGCGGTCGAGCAGGTGCGCGACGACTTCCGGCTGTGCGGCGGCTGCGGCCGCTGGGTCTGCCACCAGGTGTGCTGGAACGAGCAGGTCGGTCAGTGCACCAATTGCTCGCCGCAGGTGGCGCACCAGATTGCCCAGGCGCAGGCCGAGGCCCGCGGCTCGCAGATCCGCGAGGCCGCCTATCAGCAGGACTGGGCGTCCCAGCACGATGTGGCCACCCCGGCCCGGGTGTCCTGCCCGACCTGCGGCGCGCACACCACGGGCGGCAAGTTCTGCTCCACCTGCGGCACCGCCCTGTCCCTGCAATCGAATTGCCGGGGTTGCGCCCATCAGGTGCAGGTCGGGGCGGCCTTCTGCGCCAACTGCGGTCAGCCGCAGTAGCGTTCGGTCAGCGGATGCCGGGGGTCGCCGGGTCGGTCCCCACGCAGCCGAGGATGAAGCAGCCCGGCGGCCAGTCGCCGAACGGCGGATACAGCGGCTTGCCGAGGCATTCCAGAATGCCGCAGCCCGGGTAGGCCATCGGGCCGAGACCCAGCGCGGACAGCGTGGCGTCCGGGTTCATGAACATCGGGTCGGTGAGGCTGGTGTCCGGCCGCGGTACGTACGGACCCGGATCGGGCAGGCTCGGGGTCCGGAACGCGGTGGTGAGCCCACGCAGCACGTCGTGCGGAAAGCTCACCGCGCCACCGGGAACCGTGACACCGGTCCAGCTGACCAGCAGGCCCAGGCTGGGGACGATGAAGTTGTCCTGGCGCATCATCCCGGCCATCTGGATGGCGTCCTTGGGCAGTCCGGGGAACAGGTCCTCGCAATCCGGGCCGTTGACGGTGATCAGGAAGCCGTAGCAGGGATTGACATCGTTCGGCGTCGTGGCCGCGGCCAGGTAGCCGGTGGAGATCAGCTGCCGGCCATGCCAATTGCCGCGATTCACCAGCAGCAGGCCGAGTTTGGCGTAGTCGTCGGGCGGCAGCACCAGGTGAGCGTGCCCGTAGGTGTTGCCGCTGCGGTCCCGCGCCCAGAGATAGTCGGACTTCTCGATACCCAACGGGCCGAACAGATTCCGCTGCGCGTACGCCTGGAAGTCCTCGCCCACGGCCTGCTGGATGACATAGACCAGCAGGTCCACGGCCCGCTGACTGTACTGCCAGGTCTCGCCCTGCGCATGCTCGATCGGCATGGCCAGCGCCTGCGCCACCACGTTCGGGTCGAGCCGGGCCAGCCCGGTGACGCCCTCGGAGGCAATGGCGACCTCCATCCCGGAGGTCTCGGTCAGCAGGCTGCGCACGGTGATCGCGCGATGTCCGGCATCGCCGAGCCCGGCGGGCAGGTAGAGGTCGATCGGATCGTCCACGCGCAGTTTGTGTTCGTCCACGGCGATCCCCGCGACCAGGGACACCACGCTCTTGGTGCCGCTCCACAGATTCCACGCGACGCCGCCCGCGCGTTGATTGGTGGGCCCACCGCCGATCAGGCAGTTGTTGCGGAATACCTGCACGGTGAATCGGGTCGGGTCGGAGGCGAAGTCCACCGCCTGCCGCAGCGCGGCCGAATCCAGTCCCACCTCTTCGGGTGTCGCGGTCTCGGGCTGCCGGCCCGCGCTGACCTCGCAGTGCCGCAGGCCATCCGGCTCGGCGCGGCCGATCGGCCCCGCGATCAATGCCAGGGCGGCCGCCAGCGCCGCCACCACGATGCCTGTCACGATTCGCGCCATTCGCCCTCCGCTCCCGATCTTTCGTGAAGCTTCATCGGAGAGCCTGTGGGGCCGTTATCCTTTCGTGACCCGTGACTTCCTGGGGCGATAGTTCTGGGGGCTCAGCCGTTCCGGTGGCTCAGCGGCGGGCGTCGACCGTGGCGAAGGCGGCCCAGATCAGCGGGGAATGCTGGATCTCGCCGGTGCTGCGCCAGGCGGCCAGATGCGCACGCTGCCACGCATTGAGAGCGGCGACGGGATCGGGCGATTCGTGGGCAGCGTCGATGGCGCATACCGCTTCCTGGAAGGGGTGCGTGGTGGTGGGCGTGCCCGCGAAGCGATGGAAAGCGAGATCGGTGGGCAGTGGCCAACGTCCGGCCGTCACCACTTCCGCGCCTCCGGTGAGCATGGCCGCGACCAGGCCGAGGGGCTCGGCGAAGCGGAGATCGCCGCCGCTCTCACAGGCGATCAGGGCGACCCGGCTCGGGATCGGCCAGATTTCGGGTCCGGTGCGCGGAACCGCCGCGCCGTGCCCGTTGCCCGAATAGTCATGGCCTGCACCGTCCGTGAGCGCATGTGTGCCGAGCAGCAGGTCGCGGGCCGAGAGCGGGCGGTGGTCACGGTAGGCGGGTGCGCAGCCCGGACTGGCGGCGGTACAGGACAGGTGCAGGGTGGCCGATTCACTGCGGCCGGATTCGGGGGCCGCGGCGGTGACGTGACCGACGTACAGCAGGCGGGCCGCGCCCGCGTGCAGGGTGCGGCTCAGCCAGGCCCGGTCCAGATCGGTCCGGCGGAACGCCGCGAGGGGATCGCCGACGGCCGGGCTCAGCCGATCGGCGGCGGCGTGCGTGGCGACCAGGGCGGCGAGTGGCGCGTCCGCAGCCATCCGGCCGAGCACCGACCCCAGTGCGGAGTCGGCCCGGAAGCCGGGCACCCGTGGATCCAGGATGGCGACCACCGGCAGCGTCCGGGTCTCCGCCCACGACCGCGTCGCGCGGGCGGGCGCGTGCACGATGCCGGTGGGCGCGAGCACGCTCACGTCGGCGATCTCCACCAGCCGCACCTCCGGATCGGGAGCGATGAGCTCCCACGGCACCTGCGCGGTGCGCGGCGACGGCTGGATGCGGATGTGCGGCCGGATGCCCTGCGAATAGAGCTCGTGCAGCCGCACCGCCAGGTTGTAGGGCAGGAACGTCGACGAGAGGTATTGGGCCAGCGTGTTTTCCGCCGGATAGGAGGCCAGTTCACCGGTGGTGAGCGCGGATTCGAGACCACCGGCCACGCCGGGCGCGGGCAGGGCCGCCGCGAACCGGGCCACGGCCGCCGCGACCTGGTCCTCCGGCACCACGCCGACGCCACCGGGCGCGCTCTCGCCGGTCCAGCGCCAGGTCAGGTAGAGGTCGCCCGCATCGGCCATGCGGACACAGACGGTCGGTGTCATACGGGTATCACCCGCTCGGCGCTGACGCGACGGCCGTAGCGCTGCTCGGCGGCATCGAGCCAGGCGGACAGGGCGATATGGCCGTCCGGCGGAATGGAGACCCGTGGCGGCGGGCTGACGGGCAGGCCCGCGCCGGCCGCCACCGCCGCGAGCGCGGTGCCGAGTTGCAGCGCGTCCTGAACGGCGGCCGACTCGGACGGCGGTTCGAACGGCTGGAACAGATCGAGCGGCGCGGGCGGTTCCGCGGACAGCCTGTCGATATCCACAATTGTTCCCGCACACTGATTTTCGATGAGATCGGCGACCAGCCGGGCATCACCGGCCAGATACGAGTACCGGAAGGCCAGGCGCAACGCGGGATTCACGATGCGACGGTTCCAGGTGTCGCGCTGGGCGCCGTCGGGCAGCTCGTAGCGGACGGCGTCCAGGGCCAGCGCCGCCGGAACCGCGAGATCCACTGCCCGCGCGAGCAATCCGGGCACCTGGGCGACGAGCGGCTCCAGCAGCCCGGCGTGCCAGTAGTCGAGCTGCGCGCAGTGCAGGCCCAGGCCGCGCACCGCGTAGATGGCGCGGGCGGTGGCCAGCTCGGATTCGCCCTCCTCGAACCGCCCGGCCGCGAATGCCGTGGCGGCCAGGCGGAGTCGCACATCCGCGGTGTCGATGACCGCCCGTGATTCCTCGAATCGGCGCAACGCCTCGCGATAGCGGGCCTGCGCCACCTCCGGCCGACCCCGGTGCTCGGCGATGAATCCCATGACCTTCAGCCCGATTCCGGCGCGATGCGCCGCACCGGCCGCCTCGAAGTGCTCCTGGGCGGCGGCGAGCAGCGGCTCGGCCTCATCGAAGGATCCGGTACGCGTGTACATCAGCGCCAGGTTCTGCCGGGTCTCGGCCACCCCCGCGCTGTCGTTCACCGCCGCGAAGGCCGCCAGCGCCTGACCGGCGAAATCCTGTGCCAGCTCCCAGCGCCCGGTCTCGAAGTGGGCGGCGGCCAGGTTCATGAGCGGGTGCCCGACCCGCTCGGGATCGAAACGCCGTGCCGCATCCAGGGATTCGACCGCCAGATCGAGGGCCCGCCACCAGTGCTGCCGATGCAACGCCATCGCCGTGCACGACACCAGGCACGCCAGGCGCAGGTCCCCAGGCGCATCTGCGCGACCCAGCGCCGCCCGAGCCCGCTCGAGCGCCTCCTGCGCCCCATCCAGATCCCCGAGGTGCTGCATGGCCTGCGACAACCCGATCAGCGCACCCGGATACATCCGCCGCGCGTCGGAAGACATCTCCTCCAACGCTTCCCGAAACCGCTCCACCGCCGCCGCGTGCTCCCCCAGCTGATCTGTCACCACTGCCACGTCCACGAGTGCGCACAGCCGCAGATCCCCGGTTTCGGTCTCCGCGGCCTGCTCGAAGACCCGCAGCGCCTCCCACAACTCGCCCCGCGCGACCGCGTCGGCCCCGGCCCGCAGCAATGGACTCTCCGCTGTGTCGACCCCCGACTCCCCGTACGACATGTCAGTAGTCCGAATCTGCCTCTGCGGCCGCGATTTCGGCGAGCAACGGGGCCAGCGGGCCGGAGTCGTCGGAGGCCGGGCCGGCCGCTGTGCGGAGCCGGGCGGCCGCGAAGTCGCGGATCTGGCGGCGCAGGGCGGCCGCGGTGTCGGCGGCCGGGCCATCGGCCGGGGCCGGGCCGGCCTCCGGATCCGGTCCGAAACCGGGGACGTGGATGGCGACCCGGACGGCGGAAGCCGGTGCGGACAGGACGGATTCGCCGATCCAGGTGTCCTCGGCGGCCCGCAGTTCGGTGTCGAGCTCGCCACGGCCGGTATCGATGCGGGCCCAGGGCCGCAGGTGGGCCGGAACCACATCGGGCAGGCCCGGGTGGGCCGCCACCGCGATGGCCACGCTGGTCGCTCCGGCGTCGCGGACGAGTTCCCAGGACACCGCGGATTCGGAGGCGTCGACCAGCCCGGGCGGGCAGCGGCGCCAGTCCCACCCGCCGGTACCGCGGGCCAGTACCAGGGTGCCGCCGGGCCGGGCCTCGTCACCGGCGGCGAGGGCGTAATCCGAAGCGCGCAACGATGTTTCGAGATAGGCGGGAGCCGGCGGGGCGAGCGCGTCCGCGCCGTCCACCAGCAGTTCGCACTCCTCGGTGAGCAGGGCGATATCGCGGTCCAGCAGCGCCGGGTCGAGGTCGGCGATGCCGTCCAGGGTGGACGCCGGCCACCACCGCGATGCCCAGTGCGCGTACGCGAGTCGGCGGGCGCTGACGGCCTGGGACCGGAGCACGGGAGCGGCGGGCACCTCGACCGGGCGCTCGTCCGTGGCGACCGCCGGCACCGGCTGATCGTCCGCTGTCGCGACCGGCCCGCCCGCACGGACGGAGTCGAGGGCCAGGGCGGCGGATTCGCCGTAGAGCGCCCACACCCATTCCTGCGCGGCATCCACATCGTCGATGAGGGCCGCCGGAAGTTCTTGTCCGGCAAGCACACTCCAGATGAGGTGGCCGCCGACGACCTCGAGCACCATGGAGTCGGGCCCCGGGGCGGTGTGCAGGGCGGCCGGGTCGCCGACCGGGACTATGCCGCGCAACCCGTCGGGGTAGCGGTGGATCGTGACCGCCGAGTTCGTCATCCCACCCTCGATTCCCGATCGCCGGGCTCGGCCGCCGCGCCGACGGCCAGGGCCCGTTTCACCCGCATCCGGTGGTCCAGGATCACCGATCGGGCCACGCCGTCCAGCAGATCCCAGAGCTCGTCCACGGCGTACACGGGGAACTCACGTACATCCCGCCCGTGCAGTCGCGCCCATAGTCTGCGCAGGTAGGGACGCCACGGCACACGTAGATCCGCCGCTATCGCCCCCAGTGGACCGTCGACCGCTTCCACCCGCACCGCCATGCGCCGCGCCTGCAGCACATAGGCCTCGCGCTGCCATCGCCCATTGATCAACCGCGCCGCCGCACCGCCGCTCGATGGCGCGCCCGGCCGGGTCGGACCGGATGCGGCACTGGTCAATCCGGCGACGGCGCCCGTCACCCCGGCCGCGGTACCCGCCAGCCCGGTCGAGCCGGCGAGCAGCCCGGCGGCCGTGCCGGTCAGGCCGACGGCCGCGCCCAGCAGACCGGTGGCCGCACCGGCCAGGGTGACAGTGGATCTGGAGGCAGGGGCGGCGTCGCCGTCCGGGGCGTAGCCGGTGGGAAGCGGTGCACCGAGGGGGCGGAGATCGACCGCCAGGGTGGCGCCGGCGGCAGCGGCCACCCGGAGGGATTCGTCCAGCAGGGCCCAGGGGGCGCAGGCACGGGCGATTTCGGCGGCGACCAGTTCGGGGATCTCAGGCAGGTCGGACCGTTCGCTGGAGGCTTGCAGAACGGTGAAGATCCGCTCGTGGATGGTCCGGTCCAGGGGCAGCCCGAGGGTGGCGGTGGAGGCCGAGAAGCCGACCTGGGGCGGGAGCGGGAGGGGGTACAGCGTGAGTCCGAATTCCTGTGCGGTGCAGCCTATTTCATTGATCCACAGCCGGATTCCGGTGTGGGTGCCGACGTACGCGTCGATGACGGCGTCGATATCGGCGGGGTCACCGGCGCCGTCGAATCTGGTTGCGGCGCAATCCTCCAGGAGTCCGGCCAGCAGCTCGGAGTGGTCGGGCACCTCGGTCAGCGGGCGCCGCCGCCAGGCGGTCTGGATCAGTTCGGTCAGCTCGCCGACCCGGGCCGGTTCGGACAGGTATTCCTTGAGCGCCTGGGTGGTGCGGCCGGCGGCGAGCCCGTGGATCTCGCGCAGCGCGGCTTCCGCGGCGGCCCGGTCGCCGACCGGGTCCGGCAGGCCCGAGACGGTGGCGAGTTCGAAGCAGCGCTGGAAGTACAGGTCCTGGGCATTGCCCTCGGTGATCCGCAGCGCCCGGCGCGTCTGCTTGAGCAGTGTGAACCAGGCCGCGGTGGCGCGCAGGACATCGGCGGCGGCGTGAATCCGGGTGGCCAGCAACACCGCTCCGTCGGCGGAGAGCATCGAGCCCGCGCACTGCGGATGCTGAACCGGGCGGATGACCAGCGGATCCAGGATCAGCTTGACGGTCCGCCGCAGCGGTCCGCCGTGCGGTCCGCTCAAGGGTTCGACCCCGTCGAGGCGGCGCCACACCTCATCCAGCACCATGGCCCGCGGTCGTCGCATTCGCCCAGGTTAGCCCAGTTTCACCGCCTTTCGCGTGCCGGAAGTTGGGATCGGTAGGCCGGGTGCCGATTTCTACGGTTCTGACATCGGTTCCACCACGGAGCCAGCATCACGAGAACGAGGAATGACCATGAACTCCAAGCCCGTCCGCCTGACCACCGCCGTCCTCGCCGCCACCGCCGCGGCGGCCCTGCTGGTCACCGGTTGCTCCAGCAACTCGAGCAGCTCCAAGTCCAGCCCGACCACCGCCTCCCCCGCGGCCACCTCGGCCCCGGGCTCCGCGGCCCCCGCCGGCGGCGCGTCCTCGGCCTCGGTCGACGGCAAGGCGATCACCGCCAAGTTCGAGACCACCTGCGCCAAGCAGGGCGGCAATCTGGCGCTGGCACTGACCGACAGCGGCAACTCCACCTACGGCACGCTCAGCGCGAGCGCCACCATCACCGGCGACACCACCGTGCAGGCGGTCGGCATCACCGGCACCAAGGGCGGCGACAACGGCCAGCCGTACGCGCTCGGCTTCGGCAACGGCATGCCGGGCGGCAACGCCAAGGTGACCAAGAGCGGCAACACCTACACCGTCACCGGCGAGGGCGTCGGCACCCCCGATCTGTCCAACCCGATGGCCGGCCCGAAGACCGAGAAGTTCGAGATCGTCTTCGCCTGCAGCACCATCGTCGGCGGCTGAGCCGGTCCGTCCGCCGGCCCCCGACGCGGGGGCCCTGTTCTCCCCGCTCGTGCCATCGGGCATGAGCGGGCTCTTCCTCCCCCACGTCCCCGATCCGGAAAGCTCATGAAGAACCAAATCCGCTACGCAGCACTCGCTCTCGGCGTCCTGGCCATCGGCTACTACCTGTGGCACGGCCTCACCTCCGACAGTGTCTTCGGCTGGGTCGGCCCGCAGATGGCGCTGCCGATCATCGCCCTGACCATCGTCCCCATCGCCTTCGCCTTCACCGGCGACGGCATCGTGTCGGCCTTCACCGGCAACAACAGCTCCCAGTTCCGCGCTGGCCTGGTGGGTCTGGGCACCGTCGAGGGTGTCCGCCAGACCGGCGTCTATCTCAACGAGCAGCCGCAGGTGCGCATCGACTTCCGGGTCGAGGGCGCCGACGGCAAGGTCTTCGCCTCGCACGCCAAGATGATCGTGCCGCTGACCCAGCTGGCGCTGCTGCGGTCCGGCGTGGTGCTGCCGGTCCGCTACCTGCCCGACCGGCTCGAGAAGGTCGAGGTGGACATGTCCGGAGATACCTCCGCGGCGCAGGAGGCCATGAACGCGGCCAACATCCGCAAGGGCTTCACCACCCCCGCCAAGCTCGATATCGCCCGGCGCGGCATCGCGGCCCAGGCCGTGGTGCGGTCGCTGTCGGTGCCCGGGGAGATCCGCGACGGCCACTCGCGGCTGGATCTGGTGCTGGCGGTCACCCGCCCCGACGGCAGCACCTTCGAGACGCGCACCGAGAAGTTCCTGCCCCCGGCGGCGGTCTCGATGGTCCAGGTCGGCCGCGTGGTGAACGTCCACTATCTGCCCGAGAACGAGCAGGAGGTGGTGCTGTCGCTACCGGTCAACACCGCCAACTGACAGTGGTATCCGAAAAGAACAGAGCCGCAGGCCTATCGGGCCGCGGCTCTTCGTCATGTCCAGGGTCTCTTTCGTATCCCGTCAGGGACGTTCGTAGAAACCGTCGATCCGGCCCCGGGCATGCGCCCTGGCAGCGGCGAGTACCGCCCGCGGCTTGGCCGATTCGGGAGCGCCGCCGCCGGGGATGGTGACCGGTTCTGTCAGCGCGAAGACCTGGAAGACGTACCGGTGCGGCCCGTGCCCCGGGACCGGACCCGGACCCAGGTATCCGCGCCCCCAGCTCGAGCGCAGCACCTCGACACCGTCGATGGTGGAGCCGGAAGCCAGTGCGCCACTGGGCAGTTCGCCGATCTTCGGATCGAGCAGTGCGAGCACGTGCACGAAGGGACCGCCGAACGGCGCGTCCTGATCCTCCACCACCAGCAGCAGCTGCGCGGTGTCCGCGGGGACTCCCGACCAGGCCAGTGCGGGCGACAGGTCCTGTCCCCCGACCCGTTTCATGGCGTGCCGGACATCGAGCGCCGCCTCGTGCTCGAAATCCGTGCTGGTCACCTCGAAGACGTCACCCGCTGCCAGATTCGGCCGGCACCAGGCCAGGTCCTCGGGCCCGGCGCGCCGGTTCCGCAGCAGTCTGCCGATGATCGCCATTCCGTTCTCCTTTCGGCGGATAGACCTTTTCAGAGCTTGCGGGCGTCCGCTGACGACAGCAGCGGCTCGGCGAAGCGCCAGATCTGCTCGGCGGCATCGAATTCCAGCGACACCGCCGAGCCCGGGCTGCCGGCCCAGGGTTCCGGCACAGGTGTGCCGGGCCAGGTGTGGCCACCGCCGAAGACCGTCCACTCCGATACCACGGTGCCGCCCACGCCCTGGCTCACAGTGGTGCGGCTCGACCGGTCGGTGGTGACGGTCTCGGCGGGCCCGGCGCAGCCGTCGAGCTCGCGCCAGTACCGCGCGGAGTCCGCCAATCCCCTGGTACCGCCTCGCGATTCACCGTTCGGACCGAGATGCCGCGAGTAGCCGCCGGTAATGGGCACCACCGGATCGGCATCGCCGTTGATGAGCATGGCCGACACCGCGTGCCCGGGGCGGATCCCGGTCAGCGCCTCCGGCAGCCCGCCCGCGACGGCGGCGAAGACCGCCACCCGCTCGCCGGCCTCGAGCGCCATCCGGTGCGACATGAACGCGCCGTTGGAGATGCCGGTGACGACCGCGCGATCGTCCTGGGTGTCGAATTGCGCAGCGCACCAGTCGATCACGGCCCGCAGGAAGGCGACATCGTCCACGCCCGCCTCGTCCGCCGTGGTGACCCCGCGACCGTCGGCCCAGCAGCCTTCCCACCCGTCCGGGTAGACGACCCCGATCCCCCACTCGTCGGCGTGCCGGGCGAAGCTGGTCCAGTCGTACATCAACCGCTCGGTCGTCGACGGGCCCTGGTTTCCGTGCAACACCAGCACGAGTGGCGCGTGTTGCCGCCGCGGTGGGCGCACCCCGAAGGTCCGGCGCAATCCATCGATGCTCAGTTCACCTTCGACCAGGTCAGCGGCCACGGTCGTCCCTCCTGCCAGGACGGCGCGGCCTGATGTTCCGCGAAACCGAACCCATGTTCACTATGTGCGCCTGTCATGGTAGTTCAAGTCGAATGTCCAGCTGGACCGGGTATTCCGGCGGCGCGAGGGCATGCCGGTCGAGCAATCCACTCCCACCCCCTGTGTCGAACTACCAAGGGACCCCAACCTGAGGCGTCAACACCGAACCCTCAACCCCGACCCTCTGATCCCGCACCGTCGACGTACTCGACTCGGGAGGAGATGTTGGCCGACAGGCCCGCGCGGTGGGACCGAACATGCAGGTTCGGCCGATCATGGAAGTTGCTTTGGGGCAACATGTTCGGACTAGTATACGGGCTGGGTTGCACTGTGTAGCGTCGGAGGACGCCGGAGGTGCACGACCGGGTCGGGGGCGGGCAGCACGGCTGGTGTGGGGCGTGTGCATCGACGAAGGAATGGAATTCGACGTGAACGAGACCGGACCGGTGATCCGTACCGATATCCCGCATTCGGCGCGGATCTGGAATTTCTGGATGGGCGGCAAGGACAACTACGAGATCGACCGGGAGGTCGGTGAGCAGAGCCTGAAGATCGATCCCGACATCGCGACCATGGCGGTGCAATCGCGCGAGTTCCTCATCCGCGCGGTCCGCCACCTCGCCCGCGAAGCCGGGATTCGTCAGTTCCTCGATATCGGCACCGGCCTGCCCACAATGCAGAACACCCATGAGGTCGCCCAATCTGTAGCGCCGGAAGCCAAGATCGTCTACGTCGACAACGACCCCCTGGTACTCGCCCACGCGCGCGCGTTGCTGACCGACACCACCGCTGAGGGTGTCACCACCTATATCGAGCGCGACTTCCACGATCCCGAGCAGATCATCGCCGAGGCCCGCACCGTGCTGAACTTCGACCAGCCCATCGCGGTGATGTTCATGGGGGTGCTCGGGCACGCCCGCACCTACGACGACATGCTGCGGATCGTGCGCACGGTTATGCAGGCAGTACCGTCGGGCAGCTATCTGGTGCTGTGGGACGGCACCACCGACAGCCGGCCGTACGTGGAGTTGTGCGAGGAATACGCCAAATCCGGTGGCGTCCCGTACTACCCACGTACCCAGGAGCAGATCCGGGCAGCCTTCGACGGCCTGTCCTTCGACGAGCCGGGGTTCGTGCGCATCACCGAATGGCGCATCAACCCCGCCCGAATCGGCGAACCCGCCCCGATCGCCGCCTACGGCGGCCTCGCACACAAGGCGTGACCGTCCTTCACTTAGCAGAAGGTGACACGACGCTCACTCGAAGGCGTAGTGCACCTCGTCCATGACCGCCTCGAATCCGATGGCGCGGTAGATCTTGTTCGAGGTCGGATTGTCGATGTCGGCGTACAGGCAGACCTCGGCCCCGGTCTCGCGCAGCCGCCGGGAAACCTGCGCGACCAGTGCCGAGGCGTAGCCGTGGCCGCGGGCGGCCCGGGGCGTGAAGACCGGCCCGATCCGGACCCAGCCGTTGACCGGGACCTGGTGCGCCGTCAGGGACACCGGTTGTCCGTCGTCCTCCCACAGCCACCAGCGTCCGGCCTCGATGCGGGCGCGGATTCCTTTGTCGTTCATGGCCAGGTGCTTATCGCCCAGCTCGCGGGCCATCTCGGCGAGCCAGCGCCCGCTGACATCGATATCCGCCGTGGTGGCGGGGCGAGCCCTGCCCGGGGGCGCAAGCGGCGGGCGCAGCGGCCCGAGCCGGTACAGCCGCGCACCGTGGTCCGCGTGACAGGCCCTGCCGCGCAGCGCACTCCACGCCGCCGCGAACGGCCCGGCCAGTGGCTCGGTGCCGTGCACGTCGTCGATCTGCGGCAGGAGCTCGGCGAACCGGGTCAGCAGGAGCGGCACCGCGTCGATCGGCAACTGCCCCAGCCACACTCCGCGCCCGGCGCTCCGCATGGCAACGCCCACAACGTCTTCCGTGTGTACCGACGCGAAATAGGAAGGCTCACGGGCGATGGTGAGACCGGCGATCTCATTGGCGAGGACCGTCGACATCACCGTGTGCCGCAAGGGATCACGCCCGAGAAACCCGGCCACCCGCCGCTGGAATTCCGCCGGATCGCTCGTCATCTCCACCCGCACCGGCCCAACCTAACGCGACGATCCGAGAGGTCACAGCCGAATCGCCCGGCAATCACAAAATTCCCCGAAACGATCTGTCGTGCTGGCGGCGCCGATGCCCGGACCGTCGGGCTCGAACAGCGTGCCGCGCGGTGATGCTTCGCCTCGGGCCGGATCTATTGCCCGGTGAGGTCCAGGCGGAAGCGGGTGGGGGTGGTGGCGGTGTTCGCGCGGAAGAACTTGGTGAAGTTGGCGGGGTCGTCGAAGCCGAGGCGGCGGGCGCATTCGGCGGTGGTGACCGGCTCGTGGGCGAGCAGGCGTTTGGCTTCGAGGGTGACGCGGGCGTTCAGGTACTGCTTGGCGGTGGCGCCGATCGCCGATTGCACGGCGCGCGAGAGGGTGCGGGGCGAGTAGCCGAGTTGGGCGGCGTACCAGGCGACTTCGCGGGTTTCGGAGTGGTACCGCTCGGCCAGGCGGGCGAAACGGTCGAAGAGGTCGGTGGGATCGGGCAGGGCGGGCAGACCCGCGGCCAGCCGGAGCGTCACCGCGCTGAGCAGGTGGTGCAGGATGGCCGTATTCGGCGGATCGACGGCATATTCACTGGTCAGATGTTCGAAGGCGGAGTCGGTCAACGGATTCGCGGTCACCACCGGGGGTGTGGCCGGGGACGGCAGGTGCCCGAGGGCCGCGGCGGGCACCAGTTCCGAGCGGCACAGGATGAGATCGCCCTTCAGCTCGGCGATGTCGTCCCAGCGGTGGGTCCAGCCGGGGCGGATCCAGGCGACCGTGTCCGCGGCCAGGTCGTGCGCGACGAAGTCGATGGTCATGCGCCCGCTTCCGGCGGTGCAACGGGCCAGGACGTGGAAGTCGCCGCGGATCACCTCGTGGCCGGCGGCCACCGGCATCCGGCGCAGCTGGTCGAAGGTCAGCAGTTCGAGACCGGTGGGGGAACCGGCCGTCGGCGCGTATTGCAGTGTCCGGATGGGCTGTCCAATTTTGACCATGAGCGGTGCCGAATCTACCGGGCCGGCCCGGGTTTCGGGCGCATACCGCCGAGCCTCGTCCCGACGTCCGGGGTGGTCTGCCATCGTGGATATCCGGAATAAATAGTCGCTGATGATCATTCATGTCCCCGTCAAGATTGATCTCCCCCAGAGGAGTCCGCGATGGCACCGCTCATCGTTCTCGTCGTCGTCTCCGGCCTGGCCCGCGCGGCCGGGTGGCTCGATATCACCGATTGGCTGAACTCCTGGCCGCACGCCGCCCGGATCGGCCTGGCCGCCATGTTCGCGCTGACCGCGTCGGCGCACTTCCTCCAACCCCGCCGCGACGGCCTGATCGCCATGGTCCCGCCGCGCCTGCCCAATCCGGCGGGCCTGGTGACCCTGACCGGTGTCCTCGAATTGGCCGGAGCCATCGGCCTGCTCATCCCGTGGGCCGCGCCCCTGGCGGCCGTCTGCCTGGTCGTCATGCTGGTCTTCCTGTTCCCGGCCAACGTCCGGGCGGCCCGCGCCGACCTCGGCATCAAGTCGATGTCGCTCCCGCTGCGGGGCCTGGTGCAGGTGGTCTTCATCGCCGCCCTGGTGCTGGCGGCGTTCTGAAAGGTGTTCCCGGCCGGTTTATTTGATGGCGATGGGACTGATCGGGCTCCCCACCGCACCCGGGATCCGCAGGGCGGGCGCGCACAGCAGGAAGTCGTGGACACCGTCCTCGGCGCAGTCGCGGGCCAGGGCTTCGAGGTCCCAGATCTCGCCGAGCGGCAGTCCCATGTCGCGCAGCGCGAGCATGTGCAGCGGCATCATGACGCCGTCCTCGGGGCGCATGACCTCGACGGCCGGATTGTCCACCGCGACGGCGGCGATGTCGTGCTCGTGCAGCCATTCCGCGCAGCGCCAGCTCAGGCCGGGGCTGCCGCCGAACCATTCGGCGGCCCTGCGGGTTTCGAGGAATCGGGTCCACCAGCCGGTGCGCACCAGCAGGATGTCGCCGGGGCGCAGCTCGACGTCCTGCGCGTCCGCCGTCGCCTGCAGGTCGTGCGGCGTGACGACGGTCCCGGCCTCGAGCCGATCCAGGTTGTGGTGCCGGGCCACGTCCAGCAGCACGCCGCGGCCCACCACGCCGCCGCGCTCGGCCACATGTTCGATGCCGAGCTTGGCGGCGCCGAAGCTGGTGACGGCCGCGGCCGGATAGCCGTTGTAGAGCAGGCCGTCGTAGTACACGTGGGAGAGCGCGTCCCACTGCGTGGCCGTCTGCAGCGGCATCATGATGTAGTCGTCGTTGTAGCGCATCGGACCGGCGGCGTACATGCCCGCCACCTGTGCCTCGTTCCGGCCGCCCCAGCCGTCCAGGGCGGTCGCGAGGTCGGCGTCGCCGCCGTCCACGGCCATGAGGTGGATGGGGTTGCGCCGGAAGCCGCTCGAGCCCTGCGGGCCGTACGCGTCGAACGGGATGCCCAGCTGGATGGCGCGGCCCGCGCGTGCCCGGGTGGCGGCAAAGGCGATGCGGTCCGGGGTCAGCAGGTTCAGGGCGCCGAGCTGGTCGTCCTCGCCCCAGCGGCCCCAGTTGCGGACGCGCTCAGCGACTTTGCGCCATTCTTCGGTCACGGGCACCTCCACTACGACGGGTGATTCGATCTTCGCGCGGTGCGGCCGGACCTGTCGAGGATCGGTCCCGGTCGCCGGTCTGGTTGGATGGGCGCAGTGACCAGCGTTCCCTTCCGTTTGATCGGCGACCAGCGTATGGACCGGGTGATGCCGGCCTGGGCCGAACACTATCCGCAGTTCGACACGGTGGTCGGCTACTCGGATCTGGGGTGCGCGTTCCTGATGAGCAGCCGGACCGGCGAGTACGGGATCCTCGATCCGTACAGCCCCGGCGTGAAGCCGTACGGCGTCTTCACCGAGATCACCGAGTTCGTCAGCCGGGTCCTGTTCGATCCGAACGTCATCACCTATGTCCTCCAGCCGGGGCACGTCGCCGAGATCCGCCGGCGCCTGGGCCCCCTCGCCGACGACGAGGTGTACATCGCCACCCCGTACCCGTTCCTGGGCGGATCCGAGACACCGGACGCGTACCAGAAGGGCGGCGTCTGGGTGTTCTTCGATCTGGTGGCGCAGGCCCACGGGATGGAATGACGACGGTATGGTCGGGGGGTTGCCCGCCGAAAGGGAGTGATGGCCATGCCGATTCGTCGCAGGTTCGCAGCCGCGGTCCGGCAGGCCGCACTGGCGGCGGGCACGATGAGCGCCTGCGCCGCGCTGACCGCCACCCTGACCGTGACGGCGGCGCCGGCCACGGCCGACAGCAATGATCTCGGGCGGCTGAGCGGGATCGAATTGCTCAATGGCGCATGGTCTTTCGATAGGGCCGCGGAGTCGCTCGGCTTCACCTACACCACCGTCGATCAGCGGGAGAATCCGGCCCGGGCCGGCGCGGCGCTGTATCTGCCGTCCGGGCTGCCGCCGCAGGGTGGCTGGCCGCTGGTGGTGTGGGCGCACGGCACGACCGGGATCGGCAATGACTGCGCGCCCTCGCATCGGCCGCAGTCGGATCGAAATCGCAGCTATTTCAACCAGATTCTGGACCGGGGCTACGCCGTGCTGGCACCCGACTATCAGGGTCTGGGCACCGGCGGCAATTTCAGCTACTACAACACCGCGGTCGAGGGCCGCTCCATTCTCGACTCGATCACGGCGGTCCGCGGTCTGCCCGTCCCGCTGTCGGCGCACTGGGTGCTCATCGGCCAGTCCGAGGGCGCGCACGCCGTCATGAGCGCGGCCGCCCTGTACGCCCGGAACCCGTCCGCCGTCAGGGGACTCACCGGCGTGATCGCCACCGGCCTGCGCACGAATCCGGCCAAGAGCCTGCGTGAGATGTTCCGCCGCGGCTCGACCGGCTCCGAGAACCAGGTCGGCTACGCGGGCTACTATCTCGCCGCGCTGGAGGAGCTCGCGCCCGGCACCGTGACCCCGTACCTGTCCGACTTCGGCAGGCAGTACGTGGAAAAGGCCGCCACCGCATGCCTTTCGGATCTGGTGGCCGCCGCCGGGGGCCGCCGTCCCGAGGCGCTCGTCGCCGATCCGGACAACCCCACCCCGACCTTCGAGGCCGACATCAGATCGCTGGTCTCCTATCAGGAGGACCTGGTCCCCGCCGACCTCATGATCGGCTACGGCACCGCCGATATCGACGTCCCCCCGGCCGACACCCCCGCCTACGGTGCCGCCCTCCAGGACCACAACCCCTGGGTGCAGGTCACCGTCACGGCCTACCCCGGCAAGGACCACAGCGGCGCGTTCCTCGCCTCCCTGCCCGACGCCCTCACCTTCCTGCAATCCCACCTCCCCTGACCCCGATGTCACTCCTCGGGCTCCCGCTTCGTCATTCAGGTAAGAGCACAGCAAACCTGAAAGGACGTGGCTCCCATGAACCTCGCTTACCACATCGTCGGTGTCGTCTCGGCCCTCTGGATCGGCTTCTCCGGCTACTCCCTGTTCACCAAGCAGCAGTTCGTCGTGGACCCGCTGATCGACTACGGCGTCCCCCGTACCTGGTGGAACTGGCTGGCCCTGGCCAAATCGGCCGGTGCGCTGGGCCTGGTGGCCGGTTTCTTCCTCCCGCCCCTCGGCATCGCGGCCGCCATCGGCGTGATCCTCTACTTCACCGGGGCCGCGGCCACCACCATCCGCGCCCACTCCTACAAGACCACCCCCTTCCCCCTGCTATACCTGGCCCCCGCCGCCGCCACGCTGGCCCTGCAACTGGCCCGGTGAGCCGCGGCCGGTGCTAGCGTCGGCTCATGCCGAGCCGACGCGATCTGCAACACGCCATGGTCACGACACTTCAGCGGAGGGTGGGCAACCCGATCCTGGGCCGCCTACCCATCCAAACCCTGCTGGAGACCACCGGCCGGGTCAGCGGCCGCCCCCGCCTCACCCCCATCGGCGGCCGCCGCTCCGGCGCGTCCTTCTGGCTGGTCTCCGAATTCGGCACCCGCTCGCAGTACATCCGCAATATCGAAGCCGACCCCCGCGTCCGCCTCCGCCTCCACGGCCGCTGGTACACCGGCACCGCCCACCTCCTGCCCGACGACGACCCCATCGCCCGTCTGCGCACCCTCCCGAAGGCCAACAGCGCAGCCGTACGGGTGATGGGCACCGACCTCCTGAGCGTTCGCATCGACCTGGATTGAGGCGCCGGATCAGCCCTCCCACAACGGAATTCGAATATTCTTCGCGCGGGCGACCGATTCCGCTTCCGGGTATCCGGCGTCCACGTGACGCAGCACGCCCGTGGCCGGGTCGTTGGTGAGGACCCGGTCGATCTTCTGCGCGGCCAGCGGGGTGCCGTCGGCGACCGTGACCTGACCGGCGTGGATGGAGCGGCCGATGCCCACGCCGCCGCCGTGGTGGATGGAGACCCAGCTCGCGCCGGACGCGGTATTGACGAGGGCATTGAGCAGCGGCCAGTCCGCGATGGCGTCGGAGCCGTCGGCCATGGCTTCGGTTTCGCGGTAGGGCGAGGCGACCGAGCCGCCGTCGAGGTGATCGCGGCCGATCACGATGGGGGCCGCGACCTCACCGCCGGCGACCAGCTCGTTGAATCGGAGTCCGGCGGACCGGCGTTCGCCGTAGCCGAGCCAGCAGATACGGGCGGGCAGGCCCTGGAACGCGACCCGGTCCCGCGCCAGGCGGATCCAGCGGGCGAGGGACTCGTTCTCGGGGAACAGCTCGAGAATGGCGCGGTCGGTGGTGGCGATATCGGCCGGGTCTCCGGACAGGGCGACCCAGCGGAACGGGCCCTTGCCCGCGCAGAAGAGGGGCCGGATGTAGGCGGGCACGAAGCCCGGGAAGTCGAAGGCGCGCTCGTATCCGGCCAGCTTCGCCTCGCCGCGAATGGAATTGCCGTAGTCGAAGACCTCCGCGCCGCGGTCCAGGAAGCCGACCATGGCGCCGACGTGGATGGCCATGGAATCCCGTGCGCGCCGGGTGAATTCGTCGGGCTTGCGGCCCGCGTAGTCGTCCCAGTCCTCCAGTGCGACACCGATCGGCAGGTAGGTCAGCGGGTCGTGGGCCGAGGTCTGATCGGTGACGATGTCCACCTCGACCTCGCGGCGCAGCAGTTCCGGCAGTACCTCGGCGGCATTGCCGATGAGCCCCACCGACAGTGGCCGCCGTTCGGCCTTGGCGGCGAGCACCCGGGCCAGGGCGTCGTCGATGTCGTCCGCGATCTCGTCCAGGTACCGGGTCTCGACCCGGCGGCGGGCATGCCGCGGATTGCATTCGACGCACAGCGCCACGCCGCCGTTCATGGTGACGGCCAGCGGTTGGGCCCCGCCCATGCCGCCCAGACCCGCGGTGAGTGTGAGGGTTCCGGCCAGGGTGCCGCCGAATCGCTTGGCGGCCACCGCCGCGAAGGTCTCGTAGGTGCCCTGCAGGATCCCCTGGGTGCCGATATAGATCCAGGACCCGGCGGTCATCTGCCCGTACATGGTCAGCCCGGCCGCCTCCAGGCGGCGGAATTCGGGCCAGTTCGCCCAGTCCGGAACAAGATTCGAGTTGGCGATGAGCACGCGTGGCGCCCATTCGTGGGTGCGCAGCACGCCGACCGGCCGGCCGGACTGGACCAGCAGGGTCTCGTCCTCGCGCAGGTCGAGCAGGGTCCGCGCGATGGCGTCGAAGCTGGGCCAGTCCCGGGCCGCCCGGCCGGTCCCGCCGTAGACGACGAGATCCTGTGGCCGCTCGGCCACCTCGGGGTCCAGATTGTTGTGCAGCATGCGCCAGGCCGCTTCGGTCTGCCAGGTGCGGGCGGTGAGCGTGGCGCCGCGGGCGGCCCGGACGATTCGGGTCATGACGAAACCCCCTGGTCGAGAAGGTGATCCGCCGCACCCGACCGCACCAGTGCGGCCACGGTGGCGATATCCGGTGCGAGGTGGCGGTCGGGCCCGGGTCCCGGCACCCGTGCTCGCACCAGGTCCCGCAGCGCCCCTGTCATCGGAGCGGGCCGCAGAGGTGCGCGGAGATCCAATGCCCGTGCGGCGGTGAGCAATTCGATGGTGAGCACGGTGGTCAGCCCATCCACCGCGCGCCGCAGCTTGCGGGCCGCGGTCCAGCCCATGGACGCGTGGTCCTCCTGCATGGCGCTGGAGGGGATGGAATCCACCGAGGCCGGCACCGCGTACCGCTTCAGCTCGGTCACCACTCCGGCCTGGGTGTACTGGGCGATCATGTAGCCGGAGTCCACGCCCGGATCGGCGGCCAGGAATGCGGGCAGCCCGTGTGATCGGTGCACGTCCAGCATGCGGTCGGTGCGGCGTTCGGCCATGCCGGCCACGTCGGCGACCGCGATGGCCAGGAAATCCAGCACGTAGCCGACGGGGGCGCCGTGGAAGTTCCCGTTGGACTCCACCCGGCCGTCGGCGAGCACCACGGGATTGTCGATGGCGGACCGTAATTCGCGTGCGGCGACGGTCTCGGCGTGGTCCAGGGTGTCCCGCGCCGCGCCGTGCACCTGCGGCGCGCACCGCAGCGAATACGCGTCCTGTACCCGCGGGCAGTCCTCGCCCCGGTGACTGGCCACGATCTCGGACCCGGCCAGCGCCGCCAGCATGCGCGCCGCCGACACCGCCTGTCCGGGATGCGGGCGCAGCTCCTGCAGATCCGCCGCGAACACCCGATCGGTGCCCAGCTGCGCCTCCACGCTCATGGCCGCGGTCAGATCGGCCAGATCGAACAGCCGCCGCAGGTCCTCGATGGCCAGCACCAGCATGCCCAGCATGCCGTCGGTGCCGTTGGTGAGGGCCAGGCCCTCCTTCTCCGCCAAGGTGATCGGTGTCAGCCCGTGCTCTTCCAGCGCGGGCCCGATCGGGCGCGGACCGCCGGGCCCGAGCACCGATCCCTCCCCGATGAGTGCCAGCGCCACCGCCGCCAGCGGGGCCAGGTCACCCGAGCAGCCCAGCGAACCGTATTCCGGCACAACCGGAATCAGCCCGCTGTCCAGCAGTGCGGCCAGCGCCCGCGCGGTCCCGGGCCGCGCCCCGGTGTGCCCGGACAGC
Organism: Nocardia sp. NPDC059154; assembly: GCF_042755705.1. Lineage (NCBI taxonomy): Bacteria > Bacillati > Actinomycetota > Actinomycetes > Mycobacteriales > Nocardiaceae > Nocardia > Nocardia sp. NPDC059154. Next base: position 86,433 of record NZ_JBHZCS010000017.1, on the reverse strand, counting down.
AGGGTGCGCAAGCGCAGCAGCATCATCGCCCGCACCACCTCCGCCTCCACCGGTGCACCGGCCCCGGCGGCATGCGAACGAATCAGCGAGCGCTGCAGGTCGGTTCGCCGGGCCGGCGGTATGTGCCGCAGCGCCAGCGCCCCGAACCCGGTGGACACCCCGTATACCGGCCGGTCGCTGTGTGCCAGCGCGTCGATGTGCTGCCGCACCCGCGCCAGCTCCGCCAGCGCATCCGGGTCCAATTCCACTCGTGCGCCGCGCCGGGCCACCGCCACCACGGCCGCCCGTGTCAGGGGTCCCGCTCCCACCGGCACCCGTTCGGCTCCGATTCGAGTCATGGGCACTATTCCAGCGCTTCCGGCCGCGCAGATCGAGCACCCTCGGCCCGGTTTCGCGGGCTTTTTCCGACGCCTGGCAGGTTGCCGACAAGCTGCGCATTTCTCTCTGGCGTGCGCCGGAAATTGTTACGATCGGCGGGGATCTCGAGGGAGGTGCGGTGTCTGAGCTCAATCGAGCACCGGTGGGCGTGGATCCATTCCGGCCCAACGCTGCTCGCGTGTACAACTACATGCTCGGTGGCAAGGACAATTACGACGCCGACCGCGCACTCGGCGACAAGATGCTGCAGGTCGCCCCGGACACCCGGGAGACCGCCTGGCACAGCAGGCAATTCCTGCTGCAGGCGGTGCGACGCGCGGCAGAGGACGGCATCCGTCAGTTCGTGGACATCGGCGCGGGCATTCCGATCAGCCCGAATGTGCACGAGGTGGCACAGGAGGTCGACCCGTCCGCCCTCGTCGCCTCCATCGATTACGACCCCGTGGTGTACGCCCACAGCAATGCGCTGCTCACCGGCGCACCGGGCGTCACGCCCATCCTCGCGGATATTCGCGAACCGGACAAAATTCTCGAATTAGCGCGCACCGAGGGCGGAATCGACTTCTCCCTGCCGGTTGCCGTCGTGATCGTCGGAGTCCTGCACTTCGTCATGGACGACGAGAAGCCCTACGAGGCCGTGGCACGCCTGCGTGACGCCATGGCGCCCGGCAGCCTGCTGGTCATCCAGCACGCCTCCACCAATACCCACCCGTTCTTCCAGAACGCCTCCACCAGCGACACCGTCGGCAGCCCCTCCCAGATCGACTTCCGGCCGCCGGAGCAGGTCGAGCGCTTCTTCGAAGGGCTGGAGATGTTGCCGCCCGGCCTCGCGCCCGCCAATGAGTGGCTCGCCGGCAACCTTCAGCCCACCCGCCTGGTGGTCCTCTGCGGCATCGGCCGCAAGAACTAGCCGCCCGAACTCGAGCCGCCGCGCCGTCGCGGAACCCGCTGTGGCGTAACCGAACCCGCGCTGGCGCCGCTCAATCCGCCGCAGCCAGCGTATCCGCCCGCGCGACCAGCGCATCGGCGATCGGGCGGGGACGCCGGCCCAGGCCGCAGGCGCTGGCGACGCCGTCGACCGGGCGGCCCAGCACCGATTCGATGGTGCGCAGCGTCTGGATCTGCTGAGCCTCGGTCGGGGTCTCGTGCACGAAACCCGCATAGAAGCGGGTCGTCGGCGGTAGGCCCAGGCCCGCGAGCGGGGCATAGAACTCCGGGCGGGTGGAGGGCGGAATCTCACCGGCCGCGAGGGGGCCGTGGATGAACTCCAGGGTCCGGCCCGAGGGCCATTGCCGGGCAATGGAATTGGCCAGTTCGACCAGGGGGCGGGTATCGCGCAATGTGGTCCGTGCCCTGTTGCGCATGCTGCCCAGGCACAGGTGCACGCCGATGCGGGTGCCCTCCGGGGTGGCCGCCGCGAGCTCGGCGATGCCGCGGCCCAGGCCCAGCGTCGCATCGATACGCCGGTGCAGCGGCTGGGTTTTGGCCATCAGCACCATTTCGGCGGTGGCCTCGAACTGCAGCACCACCTGGTCGCCGGCCCGCGCGCGAATGGCCTCGATATCGCGAATCGTGGCGTCGCGGAAGGCTTTCCGATACCGTCGCACCCCGCCCACCCCCATCGCGATGAAGGCCATCGTGAAATCGGTCGGCATACCGATCTGGAGTAACAGCTCGGGTAGATCCCGTTCCGAGCGTAGGGTTTCGAAGGTCGGCAGCGCTTCTTCGGCCTCGCCGCGATAGCCGAACTCCATCATGTCTCCGGTCAGCCCGGCGTCCCGGGCGGCGCGGTGGATGGTCCGCTCCCGGCTCGACGACCATGAACCGCTGCGTTTCACTTCCAGCGCACCCTGAGTAACCAGATTGTCGATGATCGGCTGGATGTACCACTCGTAGCGTCTGGTCTCCCCGGTCGGCAGCGTCCGCAACCGGGTGCCCGCACCGTCGAGCATCGCCCGCATCGCATCGCCGGTGCTCTCGGCCGGAAAGCTCCCGACGAAGTGCACATTTCGCGCGCCCATACCGTGCATAGTAGATCTTCGACCACGTTCCCGAATGCACCGTTCACGGATCATTGTGTGGAGTATCGTCATTCGCCAGAGAATGGCCGGACTCGGAACCGCTCCTGGGAAGAATTTCGGTGATGAAGAAGCTCTATGCCCGTTTGATGAAGGCCTCATGCCCCGTCGATCCGGAGTCGATGGCGGTCAATCTTCCCATCATCCAGGGTGAGGTCGTCCCGTACGCCATGTCGGATCCGGGTGCACGCCAGATCTTCTTCTTCCTGGACGAGCAGGACGGGACCATGTTCTCGATCACGCTGTACGACACCGAAAAAGACCTCGAACACGCCATGCGGGACGCCGACAGCGAGCACCGCCACACGACGCTGGCGCGGCTGGGCTGCACACCCATCGACGCGCGCACGCTCGAGGTGGTGGCGGGCGCGGTCGCCGACGACGCCGCGAAAGTCGACTTCAGCCAAGAGATTTCCTGACATGCGCACCTCGTTGCGGGCGCTGGCCGTCTGCGCGGCCACGACCCTGCTCTCCCTCACTCCGGTACTGGCACAGGCCGATCCCGCGGTCCCGGCCGATCACTGCCAGGACGTGACGTTCCCGGTCCCGCAGGGCACCATCGCGGGCACCCTGTGCCTGCCGGACGGGCCCACGGACACGGTGATGATCCTGATGTCGGGATCCAACTACAACCACCTGTACTGGGACTTCCCGTACCAGCCCGACACCTACAACTTCCGGCGCGCCATGAACGCGGCCGGCTACGCGACGCTGGTGGCCGACCGGCTCGGCAATGGCGCGAGCAGCCGGCCGCCGAGTCTCAGCCTGACGGCCTCCGAGACCGCGGAGGCCCTGCACACCATGGTGCAGGCGCTGCGCGGCGGCTTCGCGGGCAATGCCCCCTTCACCAAGGTGGTCACCGCCGGTCACTCGCTGACCTCCGGCACCTCGGTCATGGAGGCCACCAGTTACCACGACGTCGACGGCGTCCTGCTGACCGGCTACTCGCACACGCTCAGCGTGCCGGACGTGCTCGGCGTCATCAGCACCTACTACCAGGCGGTCAATGATCCCGAATTCGCCGGGCGCGGTTACGATCCCGGCTATCTTGTCACCCGCCCGGGCACCCGCGCCGCCGATTTCTATGGCATGAACCCGGACCCCCGGGTCATCGCGCTCGACGAGGCCAACAAGGAGACCTTCTCCCTCACCGAGTACCCCGACGGCCTGCTCTCCACCCTGCCCGGCATGTCCAGCTTCATCACAGCGCCGGTGCTCATCGTGAACGGGAGCCGGGATCGCATGAGCTGCGGCCCGGATTTCGGCACCTGCACCGACACGACCACCCTGGATGCGGCCGAGCGCCCGTACTTCTCCCCCGCGGCGAAGCTGCGCACCTTCGTGCTCCCCGACAGCGGCCATGCCATCAATCTCGCGCCGAATACGGGTGACTACCGCGCAGTGGTCCTCGACTGGATGAAGTCGCTGGCCAACTGAGATCCGGTGCGGGCCTGCCGGACTCAGGTCGAGAACGGCGAGCCCGCGCCCTCCGCCCGGGCCGTACCCTCGCGCCGGGTGGCCGCCAGGGGCAGGGCGATGTCCTCGAGCGACCGGCCCTCGGCATCCACCGCGAGGAGCTGGGCCACCACACCACCCGCGATCATGACCGCCGCGCCCAGCAGATAGCCGAGGAACAGGCGGACCGGATGTGAGCCGTCGCCGATCAGCGCACCGTAGATGACGGGCCCGAGCGCGCCGAAACACTGTGCAATGGCGAAAAATACGGCGATCGCCTTGGCCCGGACCTCGAGCGGGAAGATCTCGCTCACGGTGAGATAGGCCGAACTCGCGCCCGCCGAGGCGAAGAAGAAGATGACGCACCAGCACGCCGTCTGGGTGATCGCATTCAGGACCCCGGCGTAGAACAGCACCGCCGAGATCGCCAGCAGCACACCGGAGAGGATGTAGGTGCCCGCGATCATGCGACGGCGGCCGATGGTGTCGAAGAAATGCCCGATGGTGAGCGGCCCGGCCAGGTTTCCGACCGCGAAGGCGATCAGATAGATGGGCGTGGAACCGGAGGGCACCCCGTAGAACTTGCCGAGCACCAGCGTGTAGGTGAAGAAGATCGCGTTGTACAGAAACGATTGGCTGATCATGAGACTCGCGCCCAGGATCGCGCGCTGCGGATACTCGCGGAACAGCACCCTGGTCAGTGCCAGATAGCCGATGCGATCGGCGGGTTTCACCGCCATGGCCCGGGATTCGTCGACCGGCGGCAGCGACACCCCCGTCGCCTCCACCTCGCGCTCGATCTCCGCGATCGACTGCTCAGCGTCGCGGGCGTGGCCGTGCATGATCTGCCAGCGCGGGCTCTCCGGGAGATGGCGGCGCACGAACAGGATCACCAGGCCCAGCACCGGGCCGATGAGGAAGCCCAGCCGCCAGCCCAGCGACAGGCTCAGGTGATTGAGCAGAATGTAGGTGCCCAGGGTGCCGATAATCGCTCCGGCCCAATAGGTTCCGTTCACCGCGATGTCGACACGGCCGCGATAGCGGGCCGGAATCAGCTCGTCGATGGCGGAATTGATGGCCGCGTACTCGCCGCCGATACCGGTGCCCGCGATGAAACGGGTGACGTACAGGAAGACCACCCAGCCCGCGCGATTGCCGAGAGTCGCTGCGGTGAGCCCGCTTCCGAGCAGATAGATGCCCAGGGTGATCAGGAACAGCTTGCGCCGGCCCAGACGATCGGAGAGGTTGCCGAACACCAGCGCGCCGACCACCTCACCCGCCAGGTACACCGTCGCGATCAGGCCGACCGCGGTCGAGGACCGGTGCAGGGTCTCGGGTTTGGTGAGGGTGTCGGCGACCGCGCTGGCCACCGTGATCTCCAGGCCGTCGAGAATCCACGCCACTCCCAGCGCGACCACCAGCCGGGTGTGGAATCTCGACCACGGCAATCGATCGATCCGGGCGGGCACCAGGGTCCGCACCACGCCGCCGCTGTCGAGCGCCTCCGCCATCACGACTCCTGAGTCCGGTTACCGCGTCCTCTTCCACCATCGAATGCCCCGACAAACGATAGGCCAATCCTCGAAGATCACCGCTCGAACTGCGAAGATGCGGGTCGATCGGCGCCGGAGAACGTGCCGGTCCGAATATTCCGCGATGAGTTTCGCGGAAGCTATGGCTAGCATCGGCGTTCGTGCGTTCAGTTTCCGGGGGAGTTTTTCCAATTCGACTGATCGCCCTCGTAGCGGGGGTGCTCGGTGTTCTGCTGGCGGTGCTCACACCGCTACTGCCGGTCCGGCAGGATCGGGCCGGCCTCGATTGGCCACAGGCACAGGCGGTTCAGATGACTGCGCCGCTGGTGGATTACGTGCCGCTGTCGGTGGATATGAGCGTGCCATGCGCCGTGCTGCGGGACATGCCCAGCGGGACAGTGCTATCCACAGTGCCCACACAGGCCCCCGGCGCAGCCGCCAAAGGTCTGATCGCCCGGGTCGAGGACCGACCGGGCACCGGCCGCACTCTGTCGGTGACACTGCGCAACATCCCGCTGCTCACCGCCTCGATCTTCGAAATGACCGGTGTTGGAACAGCTTCCGACCCGGTCATCACCTCGCCCTCCAGCGTCGCCCCGCAATCCGGCACCACACCGACGCCGACACCCGGAGCCACGCCGCCTGCCAACGCGAACCCCACGCCCGGCGCCACACCGCCGCCCGGTGCGAATCCCGCACCCGGAGTGGCACAACCGTCCGGCGCGAACCCTGCACCCGGCGCTGCACCACCCTCGGGCGCGAATCCGGCCCCGGGAGCGACACCGCCCCCAGGCGCGAATCCGCCTGCCGGAGCGACACCGCCGCCGGGTTCGACACCGCCGCCGGGAGCCACCATGCCGGCGGATGCGCCGCTGCCGCCGGCCGGTAGCACCGATCCCGGTACGGCTGCCGGGCCCGGGGCCGGGAGCGGGTCGAATCCGAATCTCGTGCCGCACGCCGGTTGCGGTGCGCTGGTTGTGCATTCGAGTGCGGAGGTCACCACCGCTGAGTTGACCGGGTTGACCAAGTCGGACGGTTCGCCGTTCCGGACCACGGTCACGCGGGATGTGCGGCCCCAGATCGTCGGGGTGTACACCGATCTGGATCGGACCCGGCTGAGTGATGCCAAGTTGCACGCCGAGGTGGATTCGCGGTTCTCGTCGAGTCCGAGCGTGCTGAAGCTGGCGGCTATGGCGGGCGCGGTGCTGTGTACCCTCGTCGCGCTGGTCTGCCTGTATTTCATGGATGCGGCGGACGGCAGGCGCAGGCGGAGGTTCCTGCCGGCGCGCTGGTGGCGGTTCACGCTCACCGACGCGGTCGTGCTTGCGACGCTGGGTGTCTGGCATGTTATCGGGGCCAATACCTCCGACGACGGCTACATCCTCACCATGGCGCGGGTATCCGAGTACGCGGGATACACCGCCAACTACTACCGGTGGTACGGGGTGGCGGAAGCGCCCTTCGGGTGGCCGTACGAACTGCTGGCGCAGATGACCCGGGTCACCGATGCCGGTGTCTGGATGCGGTTGCCGGCGCTGCTGGCCGCGGTGCTGTGCTGGTGGGTGATCAGCCGGGAGGTGTTGCCGCGCCTGGGTTCCCGGGTGCGCGCCGCATCGGGTCCGCGCTGGGCGGCCGCGCTGGTGTTCCTGGCGCTGTGGCTGCCGTTCGACAACGGTCTGCGGCCGGAACCCCTGATCGCGCTGGGCGCGCTGCTGACCTGGTGCTCCATCGAACGCGCGATCGCCACCAGGCGCTTGCTGCCCGCCGCGGTCGCGGTGCTGCTCGCCGCGTTCTCGTTGGCGGCGGGACCGTCCGGATTGATCTGCCTGGCAGCACTTTTCGCCGGTTCGCGACGGGTGCTGCGGATTCTCCTCACCCAGGTGCGCGCGGAAGCCGGCGGGCTCCCAGGCCTGCTCGCGCGCATCGCTCCGGTGCTGACGGCGGGCACCCTGGTCCTGACGGTGGTCTTCGCGGATCAGACCCTGGCGTCGGTCGCCGAGGCCACCCGGGTGCGAAAGCTGGTGGGCCCCAACCTGTCCTGGTCGGACGAACCCACCCGCTGGATCTCGCTGCTCTCCCTGACCCCGGACGGCTCGCTGTCGCGGCGTTTCGGCGTGCTCGCCATGCTGCTGTGCCTGGCCGTCTGCGTCGCGGTGGCGCTGCGCAAGGGCGGCCGGATTCCGGAGACCGCCCGCGGGCCGGTGGCGCGGGTGCTCGGCATCGCCGTCATGTCACCGCTGCTCATGGCCTTCACGCCGACCAAGTGGACGCATCACTTCGGTGTCTATGCCGGACTGGCGGGCGCGCTGGCCGCGGTGACGGCGGTCGCGGTGGGCGGCAAGGGAATCCGGCTGCCGTACCTGCGCTCGCTGTTCGCGGCGGCGGTGCTGATCCTGGTGGCGTTCTGCTTCACCGGCTCCAACGGCTGGTGGTACGTGTCCGGCTACGGCGTGCGCTGGCCGGATCGCGCACCCGTGGTGGGCGGTACCAGCGTCGCCTCGCTGATCCTCGGGCTGGGCGCGTTGTGCCTGCTGGTGGCGGCCTGGCAGTACTTCCGCGAGCCCTATCGACCGGCCGGAAATGCTGCGGCGGCGCGGGTTTTCGATCGAATCGCCATCCGGCCGCTCACGGTCGCCGCCGCCCTGGTGGTGCTGTTCGAGGTGGCGACCACGGCCTCGGCGGCGTGGACGCAGTACCCCGCGTACTCGGTCGCGCTGTCGAATCTGCGGGCCCTGCAGGGGAAACCGTGCTCCATGGCCGATGACGTGCTCGTGGAGACCAAGCCCGAGGAATCCCTGCTCGCGCCCTACACCGGCACCGCAGCCGACGGACTCGCCGCGGACAACAGCGGATTCACCGCCAATGGTGTCGGAGACCTCGCGCCCGAAGGCGGCGGCCCCGGCGGTGGCAGTGGTCCGGGCGGTGGCAGCGGCGGCGGGAGCGGCGGTCCCGGCGGTGGCGGCCAGCAACAGGGCACTCCCCCGCCCGGCGGAGGCCCCGCGGACAAACCCAAGGCCGACCCCGGCATCAACGGCAGCACCATCGCCCTGCCCTACGGCCTCGACCCCAAGCTCACGCCCATTCTGGGCAGCTACACCACCGGCCAACCGCAGCCCGCGCATCTCACCACCCAGTGGTACCGCATGGATCTTGCTGCGGCACAGCGGGATTCCAGCTACCACATCCTGGCGCTGACCGTGGCCGGCCGCATCGCCGGTGAGGAACAGGGCCGCCGGATCGACGGCGCTCAACTGCACCTCGAGTTCGCCCACCGAGCCGACGACGGCACCATCGAACCCCTCGGCGCCCTGGCGCCGCCGACGGTCGGCGGCGCCCCGGGCTGGCGCAACCTGCCCATTCCCCTGGACCGAATCCCCGCCCGGACCACCGCGATTCGCCTGGTGGCCACCACCGACGACCCGACCGGCAAGCAATGGCTCGCCCTCACCCCACCCCGCCTGCCCCACCTGGCCACCCTCGACACCGTCGTCGGCCACGACACCCCGGTCCTGACCGATTTCCATGTCGGCCTGGCCTTCCCGTGCCAGCACCCCTTCGACCACCGCGACGGCATCGCCCAGCTCCCGTCCTGGCGCATCCTCCCCGACAAGCTGAACGCCCAGGTCTCCGAAACCTGGCAGGGCGACACCGGCGGCGGCCCCCTCGGCTGGTCCAGCCTCCTACTCCGCTCCCAGCCCGTCCCCGCCTACCTCAACCACGACTGGACCCGAGACTGGGGCGAAATCCAGAAACTCACCCCGTACATCGACGCGCCCCCCGCCACCGCCACCGTCCACCTCGAAACCCGCTGGGGCTGGACCGACGACACCCCCATCAAGGCCGCCCCCGACCCCACCCAAACCCACTAGAACTCGACCGAGCCGGGCCTTCGGGCCCGGACTCGGCCGTGTATCAACGAAATTCGTGAACGACTTCGATCGGGCCCACCAGGTGCGCATTGAACTCTTCCAGTTCTTCGGCCGGAACCCACAGTTCGAGAATGGTCGGCCCACCATCGCCGCGCAATTCGCGCGTGGCCGAGCTGACAAGAAGAGACCCGCCGCGGCCCGAATGCTCGGACGGCGGCGGGTCTTTCGGTTCGGCGTTGTCGATTCGGTTGGGCCCGGTCAGTTTTGCGGGGCCGGGGCTCCGGCGGGCGGGGCGCCGTTCGGGGGCTGGCCGCCGCCCGGGGCGTCGGCCGGGGGTTGGGCGGGCTGGGCGCCCGGGGGGAGGGGCTTGCCGATGTGCTGGGCAATGTCGGGGAGCATGCGGTTGGCGACCTGCTCCCAGTTGCCCCAGTTGTGGACGCCGATGCTCGGGAAGTCGTAGCTGACGTTGTCGTAGCCGAGGGACTGCAGGCGGGACTGGAAGGCCTTGGTGTTGGCCAGGGCGATGCCTTCCAGGGGCATGCCCTGGATGACCGCGTCCGCGGAGGACAGGTCCTGCTGAGCGGGGACGGCGCTGCCCGCGGCGATATAGAGGCGGGTGTTGTTGTCGATCAGCTGCTGGACGAAGCCGTACGGGTCCATCCGCTGCCACTTGGCGCTGCCCGCGGCGGCCATGGAATCGATGTTGTAGCCGCCGGCCGCGAGCAGGGCCAGGCGCAGGGCGTCACGCATGCCGGGCGCCGACATGTACAGGTAGCCCGACAGCGAACCGGCGTAGTTGAACTGGCCGGGGTGATAGGCGGCCATCAGCAGGGCCGCGCTGCCGCCACTGGACAGTCCGAAGATGCCATTGCGAGAGTCGCTGAACCCCAGTCGATCTCGCAGCGCATTACGCAGGTTCTGGGAGAGGAAGGTCTCCCACTGGTAGGTGTAGGACTTGCCGGAGGTCTCGTCCCAGCCCGCGACCGCCGAACCGGAATCCCGGCTCGGGAACAGCGACGCGTCGGGATTGGCGCCGCCGAAGCTGCTCGGGGCATCCCAGTCCTGATAGAAGCTGGATTCGCCGCCGACCGGCATCACCACATTGATATTGAATTTGGCCAGTGCCGCCGGGATGCTGGTGTGAATCTCCCAGCCGTTGTAGTCGTTCTGCGCACGCTCGCCATCGAGCAGGTACACCACCCGGTCGGTATTTCCGTCGGCCGCGCGCACGATCCGGGACTTGATCGAACCCATGCTGGAGTCGACATAGAAGTCGAACGCATCCGGATTCGTGTCTGCCGCAGCCGGTCCGGCCGTCAACGCCCCGAACGGCAGCAATACGGCCACCGCGGCTCCCGCCAGGCCCCGCTTGGCCCATCCACCCCGCATATCCTGTTATGCCTTTCACTCCACGGCCGAACCCGGCCGCTCCCCTCGATCTTCCCCCGCTCCTCTGTTCCCGGCGCGGCGGTTCGCCGAGCAGCATAGCCGCTGCCGATGGATCGGGTCCCCCCGAATCATATTGCGGCACTGGGCCGGATCGGAATGCGCGCTAGGCCAGTTCGACGCACACGAGTCATATTCAACAAGATGTTGAAGATTTCTTCAACAAGATGTTGATATCCCTGCGGCGCAATGATCTGTTAAGCGAACCGGAAGGTTGCACACGAAGGCTGGCACCGCGAACAGTTCGAGTCCTACGGGACCGAACACCGGTGGAAGGGGACGGGGATGGAGGCGGCGGTGCTTGTCTCCGGTGTGTTGTTCGGGATCCCGCTGGTGCTGCTGATGGTGTTGCTGCCCATCGCGATTCTGGCCGAACGGGATCGGAAGGCGCGACTGCGGGATTGGGCCGCGGCCAATGGCTGGACCTTCCGGGAACGATCGTTCGCGCCGTGGACCGCGCGGCTCCCGGGACGCAATCGCCGGGGGCTCGGCGTCACCCTGACCGGACGGGTAGGCGGGCGCTGGGTGACGGTCGCCGAGTACTCGTACGAAACCTCGTCGAGCACAGGCGAATCCACGACCACCACCACGCACCGCTACCTGGTGGCGCTGGTGCTGCTGGACCGGCCGCATCCCGCCCTCGCGGTGCGGCAGCGCGGGCTGATGTCGCAGTTCGGCCGCGCCCTGTTCGGCGACAAGCCGACCGCCACCGGCAATGTGCTGTTCGACGCACGCTTCCGGATCGATGCGATGGCCCCGGCCTACGCCAAGGCCATGGTCGGACCGGCACTGGTCGCCGCGCACATCGCGGGCGCGGTGCCGCAGTGGAGCCTGGTCGGCAACGAGCTGCTCACCTTCGCGCCCGGCGGAAAGCTGAAGGACCCGAACCTGATTCCCTGGTTCGCGGGGCAACTGTGCCAGGTGGCCGATCTGCTCGGTCCGGGCGACTTCGCCGCCCTCCCCGGGCCGCGCGATGCAACCGCGCTAATCGGCGTCGGCGGATTCGGCCGCCTCGGGCTCGACGGTGAAGACCGGGCTGCGCCCGCGGGCGTCCAGCCGGCCGTCGCCCCAGCTGGCACTGCCGTAGGCGTCGATATCGATGGCGTACGCCCCGGCGGGGAGCGCCTCGGGCAGCTGGATCGAGGTCCGATCCTGCCCGTCGACCAGCCCCAGATAGGTTCGGCAGGGCCGGGAACCGAGCGCCACCAGGAAGATTCGCGCTGATTCGAACCGCCGGTAGGCCGCCGCGTCCACCGACCAGCCCACCCCCAGCGACCGATGGGCCGCGTCGGTGAAATCGACGGTGACGCGCAGCGCCGAGCGCTCCCCGAGTCCTGCCCGGTCCTTCACGGCTGCCTCCTCGAGCACCCGGCCGGACGCACATCGATATGCCCGGGCAGATGTCCCACTGCAACCAGGCTGGCACGGACCCCGCGGCGCAGCAACGCGAATCCGCCCGGGGAGACGCTCAGCCGCGTCGTACCGCGTTCTCGAGATAGGCCATGGCGTGCGCACCGTCGGCGGCGAAGTACACGAGGTCGGCCAGCGGCAGCGGCAGGAAGCCCTCCGCCTCCATGCGCTCGAACTGCTGCATCAGCCCGTCGTAGAACCCGGCGGTGTTCAGCAGGACCACCGGCTTCCGGTGCATCCTATGCTTTTTCATCTCGAGGATCTCGGTGGCCTCGTCGAGGGTCCCGGTGCCGCCGACCATGACGACCACGCAGTCGGCGAGCTCGAGCAGCTTCGCCTTCCGCGCGGCCAGATCGGGGGCGATGATCATCTCGTCGGCGTTGGCGCGCGCCTTGCCGCGCAGGAACTCCGCCGACACCCCGACCAGCCTGCCGCCGCTGTTCTGCACCCCGTCGGCAACGACCTTCATCAACCCGGCTTCGGACCCGCCCCACACCAGCGTGTGCCCGCCCTTTCCGATCAACTCCGCGAACTCGCGGGCGGGCCCGGTGTAGCGCTCGTCGAGGTCGGCGGCCGACAGAAACACGCAGATGTTCATGCAGCCACTGTATTGCCGAAATGGGCCGCGGCCCGGTCGCGGTGGCGCTCAGGCCTTGTCGTCGAGGGTGACCCGCACCGAGACCCGGCCGTCCTCGCGCTGGGTCACCGCGTGGCCCGTGCGGTCGACGCCGTTCAGGTGCAACGAGATCGGCCCGCCCTCGCCCTGGAAGTTGCGCCACCAGCTCTTCTTGTCCGGCATGCCGACGCCGATGACGAGTTCGTCGCCCGAACGCCAGTAGTTGACCGGCGTGGAGAAAGTCTTGCCCGAGCGGCGGCCGGTGTAGGTGATGACGACGAATCCGCGGCCCATGAGCGGGCCGATCACCGGGAGCTTGGTCAGCGCCACGATACCGGCATTGACCCCGCCCACAACCTGTGCCACAACATTTTTCACCATGTGCGCCCTCCTGTTCCGGGGCACGGTAGCACGGGTGAGATCGGGGGCCCGGGGCGGCGGACCGCCCCGGGTCGGCGGCTCTACGGGAGGAACCACTTCGCGATGAGGGTGTTCACAGCGTCGATGAAGTCGCCGATGAAGTGCGGAATCATGGGCCTTTCCTCCTTTGTGGAAAATTCTGAACAAATAACCGTTACGAGTCGGTTCGTACCTGAACCGACAACGGTGCTGATCACCTATTCGTTGCCGGAGACTGGACGGATGGCAATCAAATCCATTCCTGCCGGAATAGTCCGGGAAATGCCTTGGAAAGGAACAAAATTCGCCGCCGGACCGCACCTTTCACCCCGGCAGCGTGTTTGCTATGAATTTCCTAGGCTATCCCCTCCCCGGTGCCGCATCGTCACGGCAAATCACGATGAATAAATCGGAGTATTCGATCATCGACCATGGCCCGCCGCGAATCTCGTGTATGTCAGCCGACGCGGATCGGATCCGCGACCGATGCCCGGGGCCGCTCGACCTCGGCGCGGCGCGCCACCGACAGGCCGTACAGCAGGGCGAACCCGTACACGATCACGTGGGCGTTCTCCAGAATCGGCTCGGTGTGCCAGGGTTTGGGCAGGACGAAGACCCCGACCGAGGCGAAATCCGGAGTCCACTGGTACGTCCATGCCCCGGTGGCCACGAACAGCAGCGCCGCCGCGAGCCACCACGGCGGCCGGGTCTGCGCCCGGTGCACGAGATGGACCAGCAGCGGGACGAACCACACCCAGTGGTGTCCCCACGAGAACGGCGACACCGCACAGGCCGTCATCCCGCCCAGCGTGACCGCGAGCAACCGCTCGCCGCAGCGGTCCAGCACGGCGACGAGCGCCAGGCCCACACCCGCCACCACACCCCCGAGGATCAGCCACAACCAGACGGGCGCGCCGCCCCCGGTCAGGTGCGCGAGCACTCCCCGGACCGACTGGTTGGCCGGCTCGGTGTCGGGCGCGATGCGCTCGGAGTGGAAGAAGGTCGAGAACCAGTACTCGCGGGATTCACCGGGCGAGACGAGCCAGGCCAGGGCGACCGTCGCCGCCAGCGTCACCGACGCCGTCGCGGCCGAACGCCATTGGCGCAGCACCAGATACTGCACGATGAAGAAGGCCGGCACCAGCTTGATCCCGGCGGCCACCCCGACGCCGAGGCCACGCAGCCGCCCGCCCTCGGGCCGTGCGAAGTCCCACAGCACCAGCAGCATGAGCACCAGATTGATCTGCCCGTAGAACAGCGTGGTGCGCACCGGTTCGAGGAAGACGCACGTAATCGCCAGCAGCGCACCGATACTCGCCACGCGTGCGTTCATCCGGTAGCCGAGCATCCGCCAGCACAGCAGGACACAGGTATACAGCACACCGAGATTCACCAGCAGGAACGCATCGGTGATCCAGGCCGCGGGCACGGCGAGCCCCGGGATGAACACCATGGCCGAGAACGGCGTGTAGGTGTAGAGCAGCCCGCCGACGGTCTCGTCCCGATACAGCGAATGCCCGTGCAGCAAACGCCAGGCGCCCTCGCGGTAGATGTGCACATCGAGCCCGCCCGCGAGGATTCCCGCCTTCTCGAGCCAGGGATCGACCGTCGTGAACACCAGCACCAACGCCAGCAACGCACTCAGTGCGAGCACGAAAAGCGTTGTACCGGAGCGGGAAACCTCCATCGAGCGTGAATCCGACACAACCAATTAGCCTAGTGAATGACCTGGCGTGATCACGACCGCCCGTTCGGCGCACCCGACACGCTGCTCGCCTGGGCGATGATCGCCGACCCCATCCAGCGGCGCAGATACCGCCGCAACTCCGCGTCTTCGCGCGGCGGATTGCCCGGCGAGATGAAGAACGACTGCATGGTGCGCAGCAGGAATTCCACCAGCTCGCGCAGGGATTCGTCGTCGTAGCCGTAGTGCCGCCAGTCCACGTCGAAGCGTTTGATCATGGTCATGCCGAAGGCCTGCGCCTCCGCGGAGGTGATGTCGGCGGGGTCGGCATTGGAGTAGGTGGCGGCCAGCAGGATGCCCAGGTGCGGCGTCCGGCGCACCTCGGCGAGGGTGTAGACGACGCCCTCGGTCATGGCTTCGACCGGATCGGTCATGCCGCTGACCTGTGCGGCCAGCCGGTCCAGGAAGTCGTCCACCGAGGCGATGGCCGAGGCCCGCATGAGCGCGTCCGCGCTGGGGAAGTACCGGTACACGGTCTGGCGGATCACCCCGAGCGATTCCGCGACGTCCGCGATGCTGATCTCCGCACCGGTGCGCGCGATCAATTCGACTGCGGCGGCGACGATTCGACGGGATGCCTCCTCGTCGTTCTCCGGCGGACTCCCGCCCCACCCGCGCCTTCGTGCCACGGCCCGACCGTAACACGCGGGATCGTCCCGTCCAGTACGGCATACGGTCTGAGCTGGGTTTTCCAATCATACACTTGTACGCGTCTGTGTATGTTTGTATGTTCACAGCGGCATCGGAGCGCTCGACCGGGCCACCGGACCCATCCACCGCCAGAAGACGAGGTATCGCCCGACATGACGGATTTGATTGTGCGGAAGCTGACGTTCGCGTTCGAGGAACACGATGTGCCGTTCCTCTGGAATCCCGAGAACCCGGCCTTCTCCAGCATGGCCAACGCGGTGTCGTTCCTGGCCATCGGTTTCGAGAAGATGATCGTGCAGATGATCACGCAGGCCAAGCCGCGATTCACCGACGCCGCCGTCGCCGAGGAGGCCGACGCCTTCATGCGGCAAGAGGGGCAGCATTCGACCGCGCACCGGCAGCATGTGCGCGGATTGATCCGCGCCTATCCGGGATTGCAGGAGACCCTCGACGAGGTGGTCGCCGAATTCGACCGGCTCACCGCCGAGACCCCTCTCGAGTACCGGCTGGCCTACACCGCCGATCTGGAAGCCACCTTCACCTCGGTCTTCAAGCTCATGCTGGACAACGAGGCGACGCTGTTCCGGCCCGGGGACGACCGGGTCGCGTCGCTGTTCATCTGGCATTTCGTCGAGGAGGTCGAGCACCGCAGTTCCGCGCTCATCATCTTCGATTCGCTGGTGGGCAGCGATCTCTACCGCATGCGGGTGGCGCCGTCCATCTTCCGGCATGTGCTGCGGGTCGTGCGCATCGCCTGCGCGGGATTCAACAAGCATGTGCCACTGGAGGATCGGAAGATCGACGCCATGTCGATGTTCGCGACCTACCGCTACCAGCAGTTGCTGGGCAAGCTGATACCGCGCTTCGCGCTGCCCTACGCGGGCCCGGGGCCGCGCGCCTTCGACGACCTGCCGCTGGGCGAGCAGCTCACCGCGCTGCGCGGCATCATCCGCAGCCAGCTGCCCAACCATGATCCGGCACACGAGAACACACCGGCGCTGGCCGATGTGTGGTTCGAGCGCTACCGCAACGGGTATGACGTCACGCGCTGGTACACCGCGGAGGCGACCGGGGCGGAGGCGAACTGATGGCCGGCCACTGCGCACCCACCTTCGACCAGCTCGCCCGATCGCTCGGCTTCTCCTGCGATACGGCGGGCGGGCTGGTCGAGGTGAGAAACCCGCTGGCACTGGAGAACTGGACGCTGCCCGTTCTCGAGCTGACCGTGATCCTCGGCTCGGTGCTCGCGCTGGTGTGGGCCATCGTGCGACTGCGCCGCCACGGCGATCCCACCAACGTGGTGCTGTGGTTCGGCGCGACCGCGTACCTGTTCATCATCGAGCCACCGTTGTATTTCCCCGCGGCGTTCGGTATTTCGGGGCATGTGGACACGATGTTCGCGCACAACGTCTTCACGGTGGATTTCCTGTGGGGGCGGTTGCCGCTCTACATCGTGGCGATCTATCCGTTCATGGCGACGCTCGCGTACGAGATCGTGCGCATGCTGGGGGTCTTCCGGACCTACGGTGCGATCGCCGGGGCGGCCTGCGTCGGATTCGTGCACCACGCGTTCTACGAGATCTTCGATCAGATCGGGCCGCAGCTGCGCTGGTGGGAGTGGTCGACCTCGAACCCGCTCAACCAGCCCATGTTCGATTCGGTACCGCTGCCGAGCGTGGTGGTCTTCGCCGCGCTGTGGCCGATGTCGCTGGCGTTCTGCGTGTACTGGTTCGTCGGGCGCCGCGTCGACGGCGGCGAGCGCTTCACCGGCCTCCAACTGGTCTGGCGCACCATCGTGATCGGCCTGCTGGCCTCACTCGGAACCTTCATCCTCCCGCTGCCCGCCACCGCGCTCGGAGCCGGCAGCACGACCGTCCGCGGCATCATCTACGCGCTCGAACTGATCGTTCTCACCCTGGCGGCGATCGTGCTGATGTACCGCCAATGGACGCGCCGACGACAGCCTGGATCGGCCGACCCCGGCTACGACAACCGATTCGTCCGCGCCTACAGCGTGGTCTACCTGCTCGTCATGGCCGTCCTGTGGGCCACCGCCCTCCCCGACTTCCTCGACGCCACCGGCGGAGTCACCCGCAACGGCGACCCCATCGGCAACCTCTGGTACACCCTCGCCTGCTTCGCCATCGGCATCCTCTGCGTCGCAGCCGTTTTCACCCTGCCCACCACCGCCGTTTCGGAGAAGGAGGATTCACCCGCGACTGCTTGATCGAATGCGGTACCGGCGCACCCGATCCCGGTGACTACGCGACGCTCTGCTCGGAGCAGACGGTGGAACCGACGAAAGCCCGGATGGTTTCCAGCATCCGGTAGCGACGGCCGTCGAACTCGACCAGGGATTTGTTCACCAGGCGGCTCAGCGGGGCCAGGATGTCGCCGGGGCCGACCTCCTGGAGGGTTTCGAGGGTCGCGCCGTCCGGGAACAGCCAGAGGCGTTGGGCCAGGCGACGTTCCGGGGCGGCAAGGGTGTCCCAGCTCCATTCGATGGCGGTGTAGAGGGAGCGGTGCCGTTCCACGGCGGAGCGTGTGCCGGCCAGCAGGCGGAAACGGTCGTCGAGGCGGCGCAGGATCTGGGCGGGGGTCATGGTGTGGACGCGGGCGGCGGCCAGTTCCAGGGCCAGCGGGATGCCGTCCAGGCGGCGGCAGATGGCGGCGATCGTATCGTAGTTCTCGTCGGTCAGGGTGAAGCCGGATCGGACCGCGCGGGCCCGGTCGAGGAACAGGTGTACCGCGGCGGAGCCGAGGGCCTGCGCGGGGGCCGATCCGGGTGGCGGCGACGCCAAAGGCCGTACCGGGAACAGGGTTTCGCCATTGATGCCGAGGGGCTCGCGGCTGGTGGCCAGCACCGTCAGGTCGGGGCAGCGGCTGAGCGCGTCCGCGACCAGCTCCGCGATATCGAGCACGTGCTCGCAGTTGTCGAGGACGAGCAGCAGCTTCGCGCCGACGGCCGGGCGGTGAATCGGGCAGGCGTGCAACGAATTCGGCTCGGCGCGCAGCCCGAGCCCGGCCAGCAGGTGCTCGCCCGCGGTGGCGGCGTCGCCGATCGCGGCCAGCTCGACCAGGCGGCAGCCGTCCGGCCAGCGGGGGGCCAGGCGGGTGGCGGCCTCCAGGGCGAGGCTGGTCTTGCCGATCCCGCCGGGACCGGTCAGGGTCAGCAGCCGGGTCGAGGGCAGCAAGGCCGCAAGGCGGTTCAGGTCGGGTTCGCGGCCGATCAGGCTGGTCAGGCGGACCGGCAGGGCAGGCGCGGGAGCGGCTGCGGGGCCCTCGCCGCGGTCGAGGGCGAGGACCAGCTCGCGGGACGGCGGCACGCCGAGCTCGCGGCGCAGCTGCGTACGGGTGGCGTCGAAGACCTCCCGGGCCCGGCCGGACCGGCCGGCGGCGGTCAGCGCATGAATCACCCGCACCGCCAAGGACTCTCGCAACGGCTCGTCGCGGAGTTCCGCCTCGAGGGAGGCGACCAGCTCCCGTGCCCGTCCCAGTGCGATGTAGGCGTCGGCACGGGCCTCGACCGCGTGCAGGCGCAGCTGGTTCAGCCGGTCCGCGTGCCAGTACAGGTCCGGATGGTCGGCCAGGTCCGCGAAGGCCGCACCGCGCCACAGGCCGAACGCGACATCGAGGGTCCGGGCGGCGGCGGCGACCTCACCGGCCGCCAACCGGCCGATGCCCTCCTCCGCCAGGCGCGCGAAGCGGTGCATGTCGATGTCGTCGGCCGCGACGCGCAGCCGATACGCGCCGCCGTCCGATTCCACCGCCGCGTGCTCCGGCAGCGCCGCGCGCAGCCGTTTCACCAGTGTCTGCAGGGCATTCGCCGGATCGGCCGGCAGGCTGTCACCCCAGATGGCGCCGATCAGCGCGTCACAGGTCGTGGCCCGGCCGGGCTGCAGGGCGAGCAGTGCCAGCAGCGTGCGCACCCGCGGACCACCGACCCGTTTCACCTGCCCGTCGGCCGAAATGCCCACTCCACCAAGGAGCGTTATCTGTCCCACACGTCCCTCGCTCGACATCAACCCACTCGATTCGGCTCCCCCGCATCGTCAGTTTCATGGGACGACCGGTCCGTCGACGAGGGTTGATTGCGCCAATCACAAGGCAAAAACGTGCCAATCCGGACGAGAGTGCGTCAGTCCTGCCACCGTTCCACCGCGCGGCGGGCCGACCGAAGATCCTTGTAACCGAGTAGTTCCGCCTGTTCCGACCGGGTCAGCGGGCCGTCCACCGCGGCCTGCTCGTACCGTCGGCGCCGGGCACGCTCGAGCTCGGTGCGCCAGGTCGTGCCGCGCTCGGCCAGGCGCCGCTGCAACGAGCGGCGGCTCAGGAACAGGCGGGCGGCGACCTGGTCGATGGTGACCGAATCCTGCTCCAGAGCAGCCGAAATGACCAGGCCCAGATGGTCGGTCCAGGTGGTGGCGCGCGGCGGCGCCACGGGCTGGGTGGTGGCCGCGTACCGCTGGAGGATCTCGGCCAGCCGCGGGTCCGCGGTGCGCAGCGGGCGGGCCAGATCCGCAGTGCTGACCGTGATGCTGTCCGCGGGTGCGCCGAAATCGATGGCGTCGGTGCCGAACAACTCGACCAGCCGGTCGTGGTTGCGCGGCGCCCGCTGGTGGAACGCGATACGGACCGGGCTCACCGGCCCGTCCATGACCAGCCTGCTGCGTGTGAAGATCGCGGCCAGGCCCCACTGCGCGGCCAGCTCCCGGCCCCGGCCCTCGCCATTGATCATGCCGATCTCGAAGGTGACCTCCTCCTCGGTCTCGAGGCCCGGCTCCATGCGGAAGTTCGTGGTGATGGCCCCCAGGTACGTTCCGCACAGTTCCAGCCCGGCCCCCAGCGTCGGCGCGGTGCTGAAAAGGTAGTCGTACAAACCCACTTGGCCCAGGACGTACCGCTCGGCGATATCGAGCGCCGCGTCCGGGTTGCCGAGCCCGTGCTCGACCACCTCCCAGGTGCGCAGGTATCCGGCGCTGGGGACGCGATACTCCTCGCCGTCGCTCAGCGACCAGGTGGGTACCCCCGAGTCCCGGGTGAGCTGTCGCGGTTCCAGTCCCGCGGAAACCGCGTGCCGCAGTATCGATTGCGGCAGCCGGACATTGTCGGTCGCCTCGACCTGCACGCGGAGCTCCTCCGCCGCCGAAACCGCAACCATCGGCCTACCTCCCTACCTCGCGCACACACCAGGTTCAGCGCGTTCGCCCTCACATAGCTTGTGGCGCGACGGGATCCGGAACAAGAGCGATCGTCGAGAAGAGCGGTTCAGCCCACCTGACGGTGATCTCGGGGACCTCCTCGCGCAGGTCCCGAGGCTCGGCGATGCAGCCGTCGGCGATGCGGAAGGTGTCGACCACGGCGGTGCAGCGGTCGCCGTCAGGCCCCGCAGTTTGCGGGACCATCCTGGCAAAGCGCTGTCAGCGCGCTGGCACCGTCGGGCGGCCTACCCTTGCGCTCTCGACGTGATCGGTGCAACAGGCTAGGCTGACTGACTTATGAGTCAGTCTGCTTGCTTCGGATGGCGGAGACGAGCGAAAACCCAGGAAGGAACCTCATGTCTGAATCAGATCTGTTCAGCGGCCGGACCGCCGTGGTCACCGGCGCGGCCGGCGGGATAGGAGCCGCGCTCGCGGCGGAGCTCGGCGCGCGCGGAATGTCGGTCGTGCTGGCCGACATCGACGAGATCGGTGTCCGGCGGGCCGCGGCGGAGCTGCGCGAGAGTGGGGTACGGGCGCTCGGCTACGGGGTCGATGTGGCGGATCCGGGGTCGGTGGCGGAGCTGGCCGCGGCGAGCTATGAGGAGTTCGGATCGGTCGAATTGCTGTGCAACAACGCGGGGGTGCTGCTGTTCGGGCCGGTCGCCGACGCGACGATCGGCGACTGGCGGTGGCTGTCGTCGGTGAATGTGGAGGGGATGCTGAACTGCCTGCACGCCTTTCTCCCCCGCATGAGCCGGGCAAGCGGGTGGCGGCACGTCATGAATACCGCGTCCACGCATGCGTTCCTGCCGGATACCGCCACCAGCGCGCTGTACAGCGCCACCAAGCACGCGGTCGTCGGCGTCACCCTCGGACTGCGGAGCGAGCTGGCCGATGACGGCATCGGCGTCACCCTGCTGTGCCCGGGACAGGCGGCGACCCGCATTCTCGACGCACAGCGCAATCGGCCCGACAGTTTCGGGCGGCGGGCGCGGGAACCGTTCGGCACCGGAGTGATTCCGCTGGCGATCGAACCGCACGACGTCGCCCGGGCGGCAGTCGACGGGATCCTGCGTAACGAACCCCTGGTCTTCGCGCTGCCAGAGTTCACCCGCGACACCTTCCGCAGTCAAGTCGAGGAGATGTGGCGGCTGGCCGATGACGCGCTCGCCGCTCGGGTCGAAACACCATGCCCTTCCAGCGATTAGCGCGAGCACCAGATGGACGAAAGGCTCGCTCCCGCCGCCGCGATCCGCACCCCCGACGGCGATCCCCCGGCCGACCGCGCACTGAAACGACTGCTGGCCTCGGTGCCCTTCGCCAGCGCGAGCTCCGCATTGGGCTTCGCGGTGTCGGGATACTATCTGGCACTTCAGGTTCAGGCCGTCGACGCCGATGCCAAGGTCGGCAATCTGGCACTGGTGCAGGCGGCCGGCGCGGTGGCCGCCATGGTCGCCCAGCCGCTGATCGGGGTGCTGTCCGATCGCACCCGCACCCGGGCGGGGGCCCGCTCTCCGTGGATTCTGCTCGGCGCGCTGATCGGTGCGGCCGGGCTGATCACCGCGGGACTGTCGACCACCATCGCCTGGCTGGTGGTGGCCGCCATGACCATCCAATTCGGTTTCAACGCCCTGGCGGGACCACTGTCGGCCATCCTTCCCGACCGGATTCCGATCCCGTTGCGCGGCCGGTATTCCACGCTGTCCGGATTGGGATCGATCGCCTCGGCCATTGTCGGACCGGTCCTCGCCTCGCTGTTCGCCGATCGCATTCCGCTGGGGTACTTCAGCGCGACCGGCGTGATCCTGGTGATCGTCGTGGCCTTTCTCGCGGTGAATCCGGAGGCTGACAATCGCGGCGTCCCGCGACCCGGATTCTCGGTGCGGGACTTCCTCACCGCCCTGTGGGTCGATCCTCGCGAACATCCCGATTTCGGCTGGGCCTTCCTCGGACGCCTGTTCATTTTCGGCGGCTATTTCATGGTGCTCACTTATCAGCTATATCTCGCGCAGGGCTACATCGGGCTCAGCACCGGCGAAGCCGCCAAGGTGGTGCCGCTGGTCGGCGTGGTGGGCCTGCCCGGATTCCTGGTGGCCATCGTGGTGGCGGGGCCGTACTCCGATCGCATCGGCCGCCGCAAACCCCTGGTGCTGGCGGGCGGGCTGATCGTCGCGGTCTCGACGCTCATCCCGCTGGCCGCCCCGACGGTGGCCGGACTGTTCGCCTCCGGCGCGGTGACGACCATCGGCTTCGGCATTTTCACCGCGGTCGATATCGCGCTGGTCTCCGAGGTGCTGCCCGCCAAGGACGACTTCGCCAAGGACCTGGGCATTCTCAATATCGCCACCACCCTGCCCAGCGTGCTGGCCCCGGCCATCGCGGCCGCGATCGTGCACCTGTCCGGCAGCTACGGCGCGGTCTATCCGACCGCGGCCATCGTCTCCGCCCTCGGCGCGTTCGCGGTGCTGCCGATCAAGAGCGTCCGCTGACGACGCGGGGAACCCCTCCGAACACCGAAAACCCTTTCAGGGCAACGGCTTCACCCTTCTCCACTCACAATCCCTCGAAAGGACTCCCTGTCGTGACCTCCTCTGCCTCCTTCGACGGCACCGAACCCGCCCAGCAGGTCGAACCACCGGGGATACCGCAACCCGGCTGGAATTGGCGCGCGGTCTGCTCGCTGGCCGCGCTGGTCGCCGTCGTCGAGACGCTCGCCCTCAGTTACCCGCTGGTGCCGATGGCGGAACCCGCCATCACGGCGCACTTCCATACCACCCAGGCCGGCTGGGTGATGACGTCGTTCCTGCTGGTCGGCGCCGCCACGGCGCCCCTGCTGGGCAAGCTGGCCGATCTGCACGGCAAGCGCCGAATCCTGCTGAGCTGTCTGGCATTGTCGGCGGCCGGTGCGTTGATGTCCGCGCTGGCACCCAGCTTCGCGATCCTCCTGGCCGGGCGCTGTCTGTTCGGACTGCTGGTGCCCTGCCTGTTCCTGAGCTACTCGCTGGTCCGGGATGTGTTCCCGCCCAAGATTATTGCGCTGGCGGTGTCGATCGTGACCTCGGCGGTGGGACTGGCCGCCATTCCCGCGCCGTATCTGACCGAACGACTGCTCGACGATCACGGGTATCGCACCGTCTTCGGGTTCTTCTTCCTGGTCACCGCGTTCGCGGGGGTGGCGGTGGCGGTCACCACGCGGGAATCGACTGTGCGGCTGCCGGTCCGGGTGGGCGTGCGCGGCGCTGCGCTGCTCGGTCTCGGACTGGTGATCGTGCTCATCGGGGTGTCGCAGGGACCGGCGTGGGGTTGGGTCACGCCGTCCACGCTCGCCTGCCTCGGCGTCGGCACCGTGCTGATCGTCGCCTGGCTCGCCACCGCGGCCCAGACCGGGGACGCCATGATCGACATCCGGCTGTGGCGTCGCCGCCCGGTGCTGCTCACCGCCCTCGCCGCCGGATGCGTCTATGCCGCAACGGGTTTGTACGCCATGGTGCTGCCGATGCTGATCCGGACCCCGGCCATGCTCGGGCTGGGCTACGGCTTCGGCGTGACCCCGAAGGGCGTCGCCGAATATCTGGTGCCGATCGGACTGCTGAGCGTGGTCGGCGGTATCGCGGTCGGTGTTCTCGCCGGCCGCCGGCTGATCCGGCCCGGTCTGCTGCTGGCGCTCGGAATGCTGTCGACCGCAATGGGTTCCGCCCTCACGGCGTATTCCCACGACAGTAAGGACCTGCTGCTGCTCTTCGCCGGGCTCGTCGGCCTCGGCACCGGCCTGGCGTACGCGGCGACGCCGAATCTGCTGATCGCGGCGGTGCCGCCCGGTGTCCAGGCGTCGACGGCAGCGCTGGTCAGCGTGTGCCAGACCGTGATTCCGGCGATCGCGCCGATCATCGCGTTCTCCATGATGAACGGTTCCCATGTCGCCAAGCTGCCGCCGATGATCACGCGGATGCTCAATGGCGCGGTCGTCTACACCGAAGCGGGACTGAAGATCGGATTCCTGATCGCGGCCGCGATCGCCCTCGCCGGGCTGCTGTTCGCACTGCTGCTGCCTCGCGCCATCGAGCAGGTGAGCATCGGGGCGATCGCGCCCGAACCCGCCTCGCCCGAACAGGCAGGCTGACCTCCCTCGAAACGCCGCTGGCCGGAACGGATTCCGTTCCGGCCAGCGGCCTGTTGCGGGAGGGGCTCAGTGTTCGAGACGCAGAGCGGCGATATGCGGCCGGAGCACCTCGATCCAGGCGGCATACCCGGCACCCGACAGATGCAGCCCGTCACGCGTGAATTCCTGCCGTAGCGCGCCATTGGCGTCGGCGAGGGCGGGCCACAGATCGATGTACACCGCATCGGCCTGCGCGGCGCTGTCGCCGAAGAACACCACCCGGCCGGTGGGCGCCGGCAGCTCGGCGAACTGCGAGGCGCGCATGGCGATGAAGGTCCGGAGCATGTAGCGACGGCCCAGTTTGTAGATCAGCACGGTTGCTTCTCCTGACAGGCGGCGACAGGCAGTACGTTCTCGCGGGCGACCGAGCCCAGCCAGGCCAGGCTGGGTTTGGGTGTGCGGGCGAAGGTCTTGCGGTCCACCGCGATGAGCCCGAAAGTCGGCCGCCAGTGCCCCCATTCGTAATTGTCCAGCGCCGACCAGTGCAGGTAACCGCGCACCGCGACGCCGTCGGCCATGGCCAGCCGCAGGTGGTCGAGTGCCTCGGTGGTGTAGGCGATGCGCCGGGTGTCGTCGGCGGTGGCAATGCCATTCTCGGTGACCAGCACCGGAGTGCCGCCGGTGACCCGCCAGGCATGACGCACCGCGATACCCAGTGCGTCCGGCCGATAGGCCCAGCCGGTGAGGGTGTTGCCGGGATCCTCGGCGTGCGGGATGGGACCGCCGGGTCCCACCACCCGGCTGGTGTACGCCTGGGTGCCGATGAAATCGTCGTCGCGGGCGGCCTCCAGGTACGGGTCCTCCCACCGCCGATTCGCCTGTGCCAGTTGCTCTTCGCAGCCCGGAGCGGCGACGAACGCCTGCTGCGCGACACTCCACCCGACCGCGGCGTCGGTCTCGGCCTTCACGATCTCGGTGGCGATGTGGTGGGCCTCGATCAGGATGCGGGCGGCGCCCGGGTCCGGGTCGGGCAGCGCACCGGAAGCGAAGGCCCGCACGGCTTCCGCGTCCGGAACCGCGCGCTGCACGCCCGCCATGGTGGCGACCATGTTCGGCTCGTTGATCGTGCACACCCAGGGCACATCGCCCAGGATCGGCGCCACGGTGCTCACGAACCGCGCGAAGTGTCCGACCGCGTGCGGGTTCGTCCAGCCGCCCAGTTCGGCGAACCAGCGCGGGCCGGTGAAGTGGTGCAGCGTGACGACCGGTGTGAGACCGCAGTCGAGCGCGGTGTCGATCATGCGGCGGTAGTGGGCGAGCGCCGCGAGCGAGACCTGTCCCCGCTCGGGTTCGATACGCGCCCACTCGACGCCGAACCGGTAGGCGTTCAAGCCCGCTCCCGCGAGCAGGGCCATGTCCGCGGGGTAGCGGTGATAGCTGTCGACGGCGTCCCCGCTGCGCTCAGGAATGACCGGGTGTTCGGCGTTTTCGAGGGCCCACCAATCGCTGCCGATGTTGTTTCCCTCGGTTTGATGCGGTGAGGTGGCCGCGCCCCACAGGAATTCGGCGGGCAGCTTCGGGGTCATGCGCCGGGTACCTCATAGCGTCGATGCATTGTCGGAATCCTTTCCACACGGAATGTGCCTGATTTTCGTTTGGCGATTTTATAGCAGACTGACTCATCAGTCGGTACGCTCACCGGCGATAAGGCAGTACGAACAATTGAGGTATTCCCATGCAGAATCGTCGCGCGGGCCTGATCGCCGCCTGTGCAGTCGCCGGTGTGGCCGTGACCGCGGCCACCGCGAACGCGGCTCCCGAACAATCCGTTTCACCGGTCGGCTACCACGCCGGCCTGACCGACGGCACCGTGGTGGTCAGCCTGGACCACGGCACCTTCACCCCGGCCGCCGCGGACGCCATCGGCATTCGCGACGACGCGGGCACCGTGCTGGACTCGCTGCCGCTGGCCTACACCATCGACGGGCAGCGGCTCTCGATTCGCCAGCAGGTGTCCGACGACGGCCGCACGCTGCGCCTGACGCCCGACGCGGCGGCCGTCGACCGCCCGATCGCGGCGCCGCTGACCCCGGTCGCCTCGCCGCTGGAGAACCAGCTGGCCATGAACGACATGATCAACTCCGTCAGCATCGGCACCTCGGTGGGCAGCCTGATCGGCACCGCCATCGGCGCAGCCATCGGCCTGGGCGTCGGATTCACCGTGGCGGGCGCGTCCTGCCTGGTCCTGAGCCTGGGCTGCGTCATCGCGGTGCTGCCGATCATGAGTCTGGTCGGCGGCATCGGCGGCCTGGCCGGATTGGTCATCGGCGGCGGACCCGCGGCCGCCTACGCCGTCTACCAGTACGTCACCGCGCTCAATGCGGCTCCGGGACAGAGCATTTACGCCAAGGACCTCCAGGGCAGGCCGGGCGTTCCGGCCGTGCCGGCCGTGCCGGCCGAGAGCAACTGAACCGGGAAGCACCGAGGAACTCCGAGATGAACCTTCGCGCAACGCTTTCCGTCGCGTCCCTGACCGTGTGCGCGGTCGCCGCCGGGACCGGCACCGCCCTCGCCGAACCCGCCGCCGAGCCCACCGTCGCCGCCCGGGTGGTCGGCGACTCCGTGCTGGCCGTGCTCGATCACGCACTGTTCACCGCCACCCCCGACGGGCAGGGAGTCGAAATCCACACCCTGGACGGGCAATCCGTCCTCAGTCTGCCGACCGGATTTCTGCTCGACGGCGTGCTGCACCCGATGCGATACCAAGTCATGGACTCCGGGCGCGCCATCACCCTGACACCCGACACCGGGCTGAAACCGGTCGCCTCCCCCATGGAGGAACAGCTGGCGGTCAACGACTTCGCCGCCAATATGGCCAAGGTGCCGCTGGGATCGATCGCGGGCGCGCTCCTGGGCGCGGCGGTCGGGGCGGTCATCGGTCTGGGCTCGTGCCTGGTGGTCGGGCCCGCGTGCCTGGCAACCGCACCCGCCGCCATCGGCACCTTCGCGGGCGCGGGCGGGCTGCTGGGGACGCTCGTCGCCGGTGGCGCCGCGCTGGCCGACGGCGTGTGGCGTTACATCTCGACGGTGAATGCCGCACCCGGCGAGAGCATGTACGCCCACCAGGGCGGCGTGCTCGATCCGAACGGCACCGGCGTCCCCGACGCCGTGCTCCGCATGCCGCCGTCGATCGGGTCGGGCAGCAGCAGCGGCGGGTCCGGCAGCAGCAGCGGATCCGGTAGCTGAAACCCGGGACGGCCGGTGGGGCGGCGGGCCGACGACGATTCGACAATCAACCGAGAGAGTGCATTTCATGTTTTCGCGTCTTACGGTGGCTGCCACACTGACCGTCACTGCGGCGGCCGCCACCGTGCCGATGTCCGCCGCCGTGCCGGTATCCGCCGAGGAGCCCCCCGCCGCCACCGTTTCCGTTGTGCCGGAACAGGATCCGTTCTACACCCCGCCACCCGATATCGGCTCCCTGCGCGACGGCCAGGTGGTGGCGGGGCGGGAGATCGGCACCAAGCTGCCGGTCTCGGTGCGCGCCTGGCAGGTGTCGTATCGCACCAATGATTCGCTGGGAAACCCGGAGCTGGGCCTCACCACGCTGCTGGTGCCGACCGCGCCCTGGACCGGTCCGGGGTCCCGGCCCGCCGTGTCCGAACAGATTCCGGAGGACTCCACCGGCACCCGGTGCGCGCCCTCGTACGGAATAGCCACGGGCACTTTGCAATCCGGGGATCA
Organism: Nocardia sp. NPDC059154; assembly: GCF_042755705.1. Lineage (NCBI taxonomy): Bacteria > Bacillati > Actinomycetota > Actinomycetes > Mycobacteriales > Nocardiaceae > Nocardia > Nocardia sp. NPDC059154. Next base: position 57,811 of record NZ_JBHZCS010000017.1, on the reverse strand, counting down.
GATCGCCGCCATGCTGTCCGAGGGCTGGGCGGTGGCGGTACCCGATTTCGAGGGGCCGAAGTCGGCCTTCCTCACCGGCCCGCAGTCCGGGCACGCCATCCTGGACGGGGTCCGGGCCGCCGGGGCATTCACGCCCGCCGGGCTCGGACCGGATACCCGCTGGGCGCTGGACGGTTACTCCGGCGGAGCGGCGGCCACCGGCTGGGCGGCGGAACTACAGCCCGCCTACGCACCCGAGCTGACCTTCACCGGAGCCGCCCTCGGCGGGGTGCCCGCGAATCTGCCGGCGGTCATGAAAAACGTTGACGGCGGGGTGTTCTCGGGCTTTCTGGTCGGCGTGCTGGTGTCGTATCAGCGCGAGTTCCCCGACACTCGCATCGACGAGCTGCTCAACGAGCGGGGGCGGGCGGACACCGCGGCCGCCGCCGACGTGTGCGTCATCGAACTGCTGATTCGCTACCCGTTCTGGCGGTTGGCCGCGGCCACCGCCGACGGGTACCACGACGACACTCGGCTGACCGAAGCGCTGCAACGGAATTCGCTCGGCGGCGGCGCACCGACGATGCCCATCCTCGACTACCAATCGGACTCGGACGAAGTCGTGCCGGTCGCCCAGGCCGACGATCTGGTTGCGGCCTGGCGGCGCGGCGGCACGACCGTCGTCACCGTGCGCGACCCGATCGGCGAGCACGGCTTGGAGGCGGCGAAGCGGCAGGCCACGGCGCAGCAGTTCCTGCGGGAACGGTTCGCCGGTGGCCCGGTCGCCAATGCCGACCTGGATCGCCCGGTGGGACCTGGGCAGTGAGAAGATCAGTCCTGGTCCGGCGCCAGATCCCGGCGCAGCAGGCCGGTGAGCATCCGGACCGCGCCCACCATGTCCAGCGAGTCGTCGCGCAGCCAGAGTTCGGTCAGGCCGGTGAGTGCGCCCACCAGCAGCAGCGCGGCGGCCTGGGCATCGACGTCGGCGCGGATATCGCCGGCGGCGGCGCTCTGCTCGATCACCCGGGCCAGGTTGTCGCGGTAGGTCCGGATGCGCTGATTCGACCACTCGTGCGCCACATCCGGGGCGTCGGCGGAGCCGAAGAGGGCCAGATGGCTCAACCGGGTGAGCTCCGGATCGGCCCGATTGCGCTCGGCCAGATCATCCACGATCTCGAAAGCGCGCAGCACCGCCGGACCCTGGTACTCGCGATCGACCTCGACCGCGTCGAACGCCTGCTGATCGCGTTCGGCCAGCACCGCCGACAGCAGCGCCTCCTTACTGGAGAAATGGTGCAACACCCCGGACCGCGTGATGCCCGCCGCGGCGGCGACCGCCGCCAGCGAGGTGCCGCGGTACCCGTTCTCGGCGAACAGCGTCATCGCAGCGGCCAGGATCTGGCCACGCCGCGCCGCACCCGACTGTTCGGCGTCGCGTGTTCGCGCCATGCGTCCGACCTCCCACCCGCCGAACGGGTTTCGTTTGCACCGATATTGCCCTCGCCAGCCTACTGTCCAGTCATGCGGCCGGATCACAGGGGCAAGCGCCACCGACTTCCCAGGAGAAGGAGCATCACATGATCACCTCGGGTGCGCGCCGCGCCGACTACTACCCGACCCGTCCCCCACTCCCCTGCTCCATCGTCGACCCACCCACCAGCTGCACCGAACCGGTGCGCTGATCGCGGCCCGACGCGGCCGATATTCCCATATCAGTTGCGGCGCAAGCCAATTAGAGCGCGAAATACAAAGAGCGAATGACCCCCGGGTCTGCGACCGGGTGTCATTCGCGTTATACCAGCGCACGAACCGTGCGGTGCCGACCCGGGTCAGATTTCGTGGTTACCAGGATTCACAACGGTCATCGCGGCGACCCCACTGATCATTGTCATTGTCGTGCCAGTAACCATTCCGATCACAATGCCGGTCACGATCTCGCGGACCGTCATCACCGCGCCAATCGCGACCTTCGTTGGGCCACATCCCTGCCGACCCGGGCGGCGGCGGTTGCTGATGCGACGGGACCGCGGCGCTCGCCACCCCCGCAAGCGGAGCCGACATCAATACACCCACCGCGATCGCGGCGAATACCCGGCCGACCTTCTCTTGTGCCACAGTGAGCCCCTTCCAGTCGTTCGACCTCGAAGAAGAACCGCAGACAGCAAAATACGGGGACAGCCTAGATCTTCTTGCCCACGCCGCCGTAAAGCGACACGACCTTGTCGTGGCCGGGTGGGTGGTCGATGCCCTCGCTGCGCCAGCGGTGGATCACCTCTACGCCGGGGGGCACCAGTTCCAGGCCGTCGAACAGGCGCTCGACCTCGGCGCGGGTGCGGGGGCGGACGGGAATTCCGCGGTCGATGTAGACCTGTAGCAGGCGGGCCATGCCGTCGGGGTCCGAGTCGCCGTCGTCGAAGTCCGTTGTCACATGCGAGATCGCGAGGTAGGAACCCGGAGCCAGGGGCTCCATGAGAGTCTTGACGATCTCGTGGACGTCGCCGGGCACGAAATGGAGCAGGGCCATCAGGGAGACGGCCACCGGCTGCGAAAGATCCAGTGTTTCCCGCAGTTCCGGGGCTGCGAGGATATCCAGCGGGCGCGCGGCGTCGGCCTGGACGTAGGCGATGCGGCCCTCCGGCGAACTCACCAGCAGTGCTCGTGCGTGTGCGAATACGAGCGGATCGTTGTCGACATAGACGACCCGGGCGTCCGGCGCCAGTTCCTGCGCAACCTGATGCAGATTCGGCTCCGTCGGGATACCCGTGCCGATGTCGAGGAACTGCGTAATCCCCTGCCCCGCGAGATAGCGCGTGGCATGCCGCATGAACTCACGATTCGTGCGCGCGGTCACCCGAACCGCGGGAAACTCCTGCAACGCCTTTTCGGCGGCATCACGATCCGCCTCGTAATTGTCCTTGCCACCGAGGAAGTAGTCGTACATACGAGCCGAATGCGGCACGTCGGTGTGCAGATCGATCTGACCGGGCATCGGCAAGCCCCCTGTACGCTGAGATCTGAAAACCCGTATACCGCAGGTATACCCCACCTCGACATTCCATACGACACGATCACGAACAAGTGGCGGAATGGGCACGCCGCCTCGAGGGGCAGTCGGACATCCGCCACCGCCGACGCTGTTTCGAGGCTTCTAGAATCCCGGCGTGGCTCTCACTCTTGCCGACCTCGCCGGCTACACCGACCGTGATCTCGACGGCGATCTGGACCGCTGGTTCTCCGACGCCCCGACGGTTCAGGTGCCGGAGGAAACCCGTACGGTGGCACCGTTTCTCGCGCGTCTCGCGCCGGGTGATGCCGCTGCGCTGGAGGCGTTCGATCGTCGAGTGCGGTCTGGCCGGATGCCGCAGTTCTTGGACATCTTCTTCTGGTCGTACGGCTTCGACTTCGCCGGAAACGATTGCGGTATCCGCGATTCGGACTACACCACCGAGCTCACCGACGACGATGTGTACTCGATCGGCGCGGACGGTGGCGGAAACCTGTACGTCGTGCTGGCCAATGGCCAGGTGGCCGTGTGGTTCCACGAGGAGGAGGTGCTCGAGGCCAACACCCGCTTCGACAACCTCGATGTCTTCCTCTGGTCGTTCGTGCGCTACCGCGCAGTGCGCGCGGGGAAGCTCCCGCTCTCGGCGGTCGAGGCGGACTTCCTCGCACTCGGCCAGCACGGCGCGCTCGTCCCCGACCTCGGCCTGCTGAGTCTCATGAGGTAAATCGGGGCGCGGCTTGCACTGGAGAAACGACGGCGCGGCGACCCTGGTTGGTCGCCGCTCCGTCGTACGTTTGCCCCCGAACAGATCAGTCCCCGGTAGTCTCTATCGAAATCTCGAGTCTCAGTCGTCGCTGACCACTCGATTTTCCAATCGACTTGCCGGGGGCCTGGCCGAATCCTGTGGGCTCCACCGCTCATTTTGACGGACGTCTCCATCGCCATTGCGGCGTTCTCCGGTGTTTCGGTGTATACACAAGTCTCCTCCACCTTTGCCCGTAGTCAATACATGCGGGCACATCGGTGGCAATTTTTTTCTCGGCCCGTTACGCCGACCCGATCGCGGCGCGGATTCGGGCGACGAGGTTGTTCAGGCGGGGCTGATGCGAACCCTCCCAATAGATCCGGCCGCACTCCGGGCACTGGCGAAAGGTGTCGTAATAGCGGCGGGTGAGGGGTTGGAGCCGATCGATGATGTCCTGCTTGGGCACGTCGGTGAGCAGGCCACCGCAGCGCAGGCAACGGGTGAAGGGGGCCAGCCGATCGGCCAGGTCGAGGCGGCGGATCACCTCCACCAGCTGTTCGAATGGGCGGTTCGAGCGGACGAAGACGCCGTGGGTCACGTTGCGCCGCTTCAGAAGTCCGCGGTCGCGGGTGAGCAGGATGCGATTCTCCGCGGCGGCCGTCGCGGCGAGAGTGGCATCGTCGGCGTCCCACTCACAGCGAGCGTCGAGTCCCATCAGCCGCAGCAGCGGTCCGAGCCCGCCGAGATTGACGTCGACGACGAAACGCGGATCACGCAGCGGATGGGGACGTACCCGCGTCAGCGGGCCGATATCCAGCGTCTCGAACATCGGGTAGGCGACGAGCCGATCGCCCGGCTGCGGGTGGTGGCCGAAGCCGACGGATTCGCCGTTCACCAGGATCAGATCGACCTCGGTGTGCGGGATACCGGCAGCCTCGACGACGTCTTTCACGGTCTGATGGGGACGGATCGGCCGAGGCTGCGCCGTGTACCGGACGTCCTGGTGCAGGAAGTCGTTCAGCTCGGCGTACACGCGCAGTTGGACACTGCCGGTCATACGACCATTGTCGGCCCGGGCAGCGGCACCCAGGTGCCGAGCGGCGAGCCGCGCGAGCGCGGCCTTCCCGATTCCCTCATACGGTGCTATAAATTAGGGGAGGCTTACCTCTATGGACGGTCTCTTCGAAAAATCACTCCCGCCAGCGAGGCCCGCCCGTGTATGTCTGCATCTGCAACGCCGTCTCCGAAGACGATGTGCACGACTGCGTTTCGCGCGGCGCCCACTCCGTCCGAGAGGTGAAACGCGCTTGCGGCTGGCGGCCGGGCTGCGGTAATTGCACGAGGCGATTGGCGGAGGTTTTCAGCCAGGCTCAGGCGTCGTCCGGCGCCGAGTCCTCAGCGGCCTGATCCGACACGCACGCTCGCACCTCGCCACTGCGTGTGATCTGTGCCACGATCACGCCCATGAAGGGCGACAAGGACATCATTGCACTGCTCAATGACCAGCTGACGGCCGAACTCACCGCGATCAACCAGTACTTTCTGCATGCCAAGATGCAGGAGCACTGGGGCTTCCCGAAACTGGCCCAGCACACCCGTCACGAGTCGATCGACGAGATGCGGCACGCGGAAATCCTCACCGATCGCATCCTGTTTCTCGATGGGCTTCCCAACTATCAGAAACTCGGCCTGCTACGTATCGGACAGACCGTCGCCGAACAGCTACAGGCCGATCTGCAGATCGAAATCGACGCCGTCGACCGGCTGCGCCCGGGCATCGAGCTGATGCGCTCGCGAGGCGACGCCACCTCGGCTCGCCTCTTCGAGCAGATCCTCGAGGACGAAGAGCAGCATGTCGACTACCTGCAGACCGAACTCGACCTCCTCGAGAAGCTCGGCGAAGCGCTCTACCTCCAGCGCTATACCGACGCCCCGGAGGACTGATCCTGCCTCGTCACAGTCGGCACACCGTTGACCGTGGCGACACCCAGGCGCCGGGCCGTGAGCCGCGCGAGCGCGGCATCGGTGAAGACCGACAACCCGAGGTCGGGGTTGTAGCCGTGGATTTCCTTGACGTCGAGCTCGGCCAGGAAATAGAGGATCTCCCGCGAGATCACCTGACCCGGGACGAGCACCGGGAAGCCGGGCGGGTAGGGGACGACGAAAGTCGTCGACACCAGGGTCTTTCCCTGGGCGATCCGGCGCCCGGCCTCGCCGAGCAGGACGTGTTCGCGGTCGGACTCCTCGTATCCCGCGTAGAAGGCCGATCGCATGTCGCCGAACGAGCTGGCGCCGTCGGGACGGAAGGCGGTGTCGAACTCGCTGAAGTCGGGTAGCGCGGGCAGATCCTCGGTGATCGCCTCGACCCGGCGCAGGTGCAGGGCGCGATCGGCCTTGCCGGCCGCGCTCTCGCTGCGCTCGAAGTCGGTGGCGATCCGCCGCAGCACGTCGAGCAGGTACTGCACGCTCGACCAGGTGACGCCGATCGTGAAGATCAACAGCACACTGTTGATCGAGGTCTTGTTGATCTGGATGCCGAACCGGTCCATCAGGACCTTCCCGCGGAACTCGTATCCGTTCATGCCGGTCTTGCCGATGAACAGGGTGACCCGCGTCGCGTCGAGCACGAACTGATCGGACCGCCACGCCTCGTTCCATTCCGCCAGCCCACCCTGCCTGACCTGCCGGTACGAGCTGACCTCGGAGGCCCGGAACTCCTCGGGCACCAGGTCGGCCTCGTCCAGGATGCGGAACCACTTGCCGATCAGCCGGTCCTTGCGGACCCGGTGCCGGAAGACCAGCGCCATGTCGTAGACGTTCCGGACCAGCTGAAAGCCCTCGATGTCGACCTGCCGGCGCGCCAGATCCAACGACGCCAGGAGTTGCTGGTTCGGCGACGTCGAGGTGTGGGTCAGAAACGCCTCGGTGAACGTCTCGCGGACGAGAGCTGCGAAATCCTGGTCGCGGATATGGATCATCGACGCCTGCCGAAGCGCCGACAGCGACTTGTGGGTGGAATGCGTCGCGTATACGCGCACCCGCGCGCGCCCGGGGTCGGGAAGCAGCCGGCGGTCGGCCCACTCGGCACGGTCCACGCCCTCCATCGACGCCTTCCACCGGCGGTACTCCTGGGCGTAACCGGGTGAGGACAATGTCGATTCGAGTTGCTCGGCGGCGACCATCGCGGTCCGCTGCCGGGCCCACGGCACCGCGGTCGCGAACGCGTACCACGCTTCGTCCCACAGGAAGCAGATGTCCGGCTTGATCGCCAGGACCTCCTCCATCACCCGCCGGGGGTTGTAGACGATGCCATCGAAGGTGCAGTTGGTGAGCAGCAGCATGCGCACTCGGTCCAGCTGCCCGGCAGCCTCGAGGTCCAGCAACGCCTTCTTGATGGTGTGCAGGGACACCGCTCCGTAGATCGCGAACGGCGCGAGCGGGTAGGCGTCCAGGTACATCGGGTATGCGCCGGCGAGCACCAGGCCGTAATGGTGCGACTTGTGGCAATTGCGGTCGATCAGAACGATGTCACCCGGCCGGGTCAGGGCCTGCACGACGATCTTGTTCGCGGTGGATGTTCCGTTGGTGACGAAGTACGTCTGATCGGCACACCACGTCGCGGCGGCTTTGTCCATGGCCGCCCGGATCGTGCCGTGCGGGTCGAGCAGCGAGTCCAGCCCGCCGGAGGTGGACGACGTCTCCGCCATGAAGATGTTGCGGCCGTAGAACTCGCCCATGTCCTGCAGCGACTTGGAGTTGAAGATGCTGGCGCCGCGCGCAACGGGAAGGGCGTGGAACTGGCCGACCGGTGCGGCCGCATAGGCCCGCAACGCATCGAAAAACGGTGTGGCGAACCGGTTCCGGATGCCGGCGAGCACTGTGCTGTACAGGTCGGTGACATCGTTGAGCCGATAGAACGTGCGGTCGTAGACGTCCAGCTCACCCTCGGTCTCCGCGGCGATCGACTCGTCGGTCAGCAGGTACAGGTCGATATGAGGCCGCAGCTTCCTGATCCACTCACCACATTCGACCCAGTCGTGGGTGCGGTCGGTCACGACCACGTCCTCGTTGGCGCCGAGCAGTGTGTTCATCAACGGCACCCGGTCGCGGGAACGCAGCGGCAGGTCATGCCGGATGATCGCCGCCTGAATCTCGCCGTTCAACGCGACAGCGGTGATGGCGTCCTCGATGCTCGTGACGACGAGCAGCTCGAACTGCACATCGTCGGACGGGTCGCGAAGCGCCCGCAGGCTCTCCGCCAGGCTCTCGGGAGCCTCGGGCGGGGAATCGTCGCCGAGCACGACGGTATAGAACTGCTGCTGTTTGGTCCGAGCCACGAGTTCCTGATCGGCCAGTGGCGCCGCGGTGTCGAACAGAGCTGTGCGGTCGCCGTACTCGGAGAGCAGGCGCACGGCCAGCGACACCTCCTCGGTGAGCCGCGCCGTGGCAAGGTCGGCGACATATCTGTGGAACGCCGCCAGTCGCTCCGCTCCCGGATACAGCCAGTACCGCTCGTAGGCGCCGAGACGATCGAGGAGACGTCGCACCACGGCGACTTCGTGTGTGGTGTCCTGACCGGCACGGTCGACATCGGCCAGCTGACGGCACGCGTCGTCGAGCAGATTCCACGTATCGATGCGCGAGTACGACGGATTGGCTACCGCCGCCAGCGCGGAAACACTGAGCCGTCTGGGTCGCTCACCGTCTCGGTGCATGTCGGTTCCGCCCCAATCAGTGCAGACGAGGTGGGTCTGTCGAAAACGACAGATCGCTCTGGAACAGTCATCCCTGCAAGTATTGTGTCCCGTTGTCGAGCAAATTCCTAGCTCGCGTTCGGGCGGCAGTGTGCCGCCACCGGGTTGCCCCGCGGCGACGCGCGGGGCGATGCCGTGAATATCGGATCTCGGGTTGTTTTACTGGCAGGGTGCTCGTTCAGGGCAGTCGTCAGCACGTCGCCGATCTCGATGCACGCAGGAATCAGCAGGAATCAACTGTGAGGAGGGCTAGTGACGAAGAACGTGATTCGCGGGGTTGCCAGCGTGGTCGGCAGGCTGGGTTTCGCGGGTGCAATCGCAAGCGCGCTGGTTCTGGGGCAGCACGCCGTCGCTCACGCCGCGGAGACGACCATGTTCCAGCTCCCATTGATGGAAGTATCCCAATCAATGGGAGGTCCGAAGCAATTCACGATCGCCTTGACGGCGACCGTCGGCGAGCAACGCGGAGTCACCACGTTCGGTGTCGCCACCCCACCACAGTTCGACGGTGGCAGCATGCTCGACTCGCCCGTCCAGATCCACTGGGCGAACCTGACGACCGGAAAAACGGGTGTGACCGGCCTGCCAATTCGAGCAATTGCGCAGCAGCCCTGCGACTGCGCCCCGGTATCGGTGTCGGTGTTCACCGGAGCAGGCCGGATCGCCGCTGCCGCCACCGCCGACGGCCTAGCCATCAACGTGTTCTCGGGGCTCGGTACGTTCATGGCTTCTTGAGCCCCGCGATCTCCGCGAAACGCCTGAAACTCGGCCAGCGGCTCAGCGGCTCAGTGGGTCAGCCGGAGCACGGCGCTCCACGGGATGACCGTGCCCGGCTTGCGTGGATTCGGTTGCGGCAGACGGGAAAAGAAGCGGTACATCGGTGAGAGCCGCCGAAATCGGCTCGCTGCCTGCAGGATCGACTCGATATCGAGCACTTCCCATCCTTCGTCCTCGAAGAACGCGACCCCATTCGCCGGTGTGAAGGTGAAGGGCGCGTTCTTCAGCAGGCCGTCACCACTACGCTCCAAACGCTCGGCAATCACGACCGACACGATGTCGACCGCCCACCAGGCGATCTCCTCGCGCCGGAAGTCCACTGCCAGTTGCCGGACCTCGTCGGGCCGCAGGTACATGACCAGTCCCTCGGTGATCACGAATGCGCGGGCGGCCCCGGCGAGGGCGTTGTTCAGAAACGCCCGCCGCGCCACCGAATCGGAGAGGTCGACAGCGCGCCTGATCAGCCGGCAACGCGGCGTGTACCGGTCGAGCAGCCGCTTCTTCTCCTCCAGCAGCGCCGGCAGATCGGCTTCGATCCACGTCAGGTCTGCGGGCAGATCGAGCCGGTAGGGCCTGGTGTCCAGGCCTGCCGCCAGGTTGATCACCCGGTCGCAACCGCCGTTGATCGCCGAGCCGATCATGTCGTCGATCAGCTTGGTACGGGCGACGATCGGCCACCCGTGATCGCCCATCACACGGGTCGTCTCGGCCGCGATGACGGGCCCGACGTCACCTGCGAGCATGCCCGCCAGCGGATCACGGAACAGTGCGTCCGGGCGCGCCGACTCGATCGCCCGGTACACCGCGACCCACCGTGCGGTGTCGGACACGCTGGAGATGATCGGTTTCATTTCTGTCATGGGAAGACGCTCACCAGACGGCGGCTATGGCGGCCGCGATACGTGCGCGGAGTTCGGGAACGGAGACGACCGCGTCGACCGAGCCGACCTCGACCGCCCGCTGGATGCTGTGCACGCCATCGAATTCGGTCCCGAGGGCGGACAGGTGCTCGGCCCGTACGGTGACACGTTCGTCCGCCAACTCGGTGACCAGCTCGGCCCGCTTGCCGGGGTCTTCCGTCATGGCTATTTCCTCCTGGAGACGGCGGATACGCGGATCGGCTGCGGTCCGAGCGTCGACGGTGCGGGCGAACACCACCGCCGCGGCAGGGGCACCGCCGATCACGGATGCGAAGGAGCCCTCGACGGCCAGCACCGTCATGTTCGGATTGAGCGCCTTGGAGAACACCACGAAGGCTCCGCCGTGATAGCGCGAAATCACGCAGAAGACGATCCGTCCATCGAAATTGACTATGGCGCGGCCTATTTCAGCGCCGTACTCCAATTGGAGCCGCCGCATCGACTCGGGCGATCCGTCGAAGCCCGACAGGTTCGCCAGCACCACTACCGGGCGGTTGCCGCTGGCGGCGTTGATCGCCCGCGCCACCTTTTTCGACGACAGCGGGAAAAGAGTTCCGGCGGTGAAGGATTCGGGGCCATCGGCGGGCGGGAAGCCGTGCCGGGCAACCGGAGCTGATTCGATTCCGATCAGGCACACGGACCACCCGTCGATGCGGGCATCGGTGACAACCGCGGTCTCGGCCTCGGCCATTTCCGCCCAGCGCTCCGAGAGCGGGTAGTCCTGGTCCGAAACCGCCCGGAGCACGGCCCGGATCGAGAACGGCTTTTTGCGGTCGGGATTGGTGTCCGACGCGAATATCTGTCCGACGGTGGTGAATTCGCTGTCGAGATGGTGGTGCGGGAACTCCGTGATATCGCGATTCACCGGGTCGATGCTCGCTGCCCGGCGCGGACCGGGATCCCCGGGGGCGACGTAGGTGTGTTCGTAGTGGCTCATCAGAATCTCGTGCGCGGCACCGAGATCCGGAGCGAAGTACTGCGCCTGGCCGTTGGCGCCCATGACCCGGGCGTACCCGCCGATGCCGAAGTTGTCCTCCGCCGAGACCCCGCCGGAGAAGTCCAGCGACTGCTTGCCGGTGAGCACCATGGCACTGGCCGGAGTCATCACCAGGATGCCGCGGGTGTGCATCAGCATCGTGGCCTCGGCGTTCCAGTACGGCTGGGCACCGACATTGATCCCCGCGACCACGATGTTGATCTCGCCGCCGTGCTGGGTGAACTGCACGATGCGGCGCAGTACCCGAGCCACCCAGTCCATGTTCTCGGTGCCGGAGTCCATCGAGATTCGCGCACCCGAGGACAGCGAATACCACTCGAGCGGAATCCGTTCGCGCTCTGCCAGCACGAGCGCGGCATCGATACGAGTGCATTCGGGCTCACCGAGCGCACCCAGTTCGCGGTACGGGTCACCGAACAGCACGATCCGGCGCACCCCGTCCGGATGCAGCGGGGTCGGCGTGCTGACGGTACCGACGACGATTCCGGCCTCATTGAGGCCACGCGGACGGTCGACCTCGATCAGGTCGCCGCCCTGTGGCGGAAGATCCAGCTCGGTGAAGCTTCCGTTCGGGCCACGCACCAGGTCGATCAGCTCGTAGGGATAGACGGCACCGCGACGCCGGACCCGCAGCACCTTCTGGTCGTAATCACGCAGCGGCGCCAGTGGCTCCGCGGGCGGGGCATCGACGGTGACCTCGGTGCCGCCGGTCAGGTCGTACCGGAACCGCGTCACCTGGAAGTCGTAGGCGCCGTCGGGCTGACGGACTCGGCCGTGCACCACCACTTCCTGGATACCGGCCCGGATGATCTGCGGCGCTGTGGCGTGCAGCCAGTCGGCCAGCACGGCGGTATCGACATCGATCACCGGACGGATATCGAGCCACACGTGGTTCAGCGCCAGCCGTGTCCCGGCCGGATCCAGGTCTCGGCGGGCCCGCGCCACCACTTCGGCGCACGCATTGAGCACCGTTTCCGCACCGCGCACGGTGACGATGGCGCCGGCGCCGTCACGAACCGGCGCGAACCGGCGCACCTGAGCGAGGGCGACCAGACGTTCGTCGGACGAATTCTCCTTGGCGACCGCGTGATACACGATCATGTCCGATGGCGCGGGCAACCGGTCGAGGTGGAAGTTGCGCAACCGCCACAGATGCAGCCGGCGGCCCACCAGCGGGTGCACCCCGCGAATCACGGTATCTTCCACCAGTTCACCGGCGCGGGTGCGGAAGGTGAACTGTTCCAGCGGGCCGTCGTGTGGCGGCGCCAGCGCCACCGTGATGCGGCGCATATCCGAGGTCAGTCCGGCGTTCTGCAGCGCGTCCAGCAGTCCGCGGGCCCGTTCGTCGGCGGAACCGGGTGCGGCCGGCCAGGACAGCAGCAGATCGACCACCCGGACATGGTCGGTGGGCGCGCCTTCCAGCAAGCCGCGCAGTGCGGTCGTGAGGGCGCCCGACGGCCCGTCCCGCAGATCGCTCATCCGCCCCATGGTCGCCACGCAGGTCGTGGGCACGGTGTTGCCCGGCCGGAGCTCGAGCTCGTAGTCGCAGATCGCGAAGGCCCGCCCCGCGATGGTCACCGCGCGCACGTCGCCCAGGTTCTGCTCGGCGTAGCGGCGTCGGCACAGCACCTCGAGCAGCGGGTCGACCGGGAGGCGGATGTCTCGCTGGAGACGTGCCGCCACCAGGTGATCCAGCGACTCGGCGATGTCCGCGATGGCCATGATGCGCCGCGTGCGTTCCGGGAGGTGCGGCAGGCCGGCGAGAATGCGCAGTTCGTCGGGCACCCCGGCCAGCGCCCCGGCCTTCGCCGCCTCGGCCTCGGGGTGCAGGTACCACCGGAATTCGACACTGCGAGCAAGATCGGCGAGCACCGGCGTGCGCGCCGCCCCGACACGGATCATTCGCTCCAGTGCGGGCCGGATACTGTCGTCGTGCTGGCGGGGCTCGCTGAGCCACACCTTCAGCAGATCTTGCATCGCGTGGCTGGATTCATCGAATCGCTTGGTAGCCAGCACAATTCGGTAGACAGCCGTTTCCAGCGCCGGGGTGCGCTCCAAACCATCGACCCCGTAGCGGTGCAGTGCGCTGGTCAGAACCTGCCGGAAGCCCGCCGTCAGCCGACCGCGGTTCGCGTCCAGGCTCTGCAGATAGATGTGGAGCTGCTCACGCCGCGAGCGGTGGGTGTCGTCTTCCGGGCGCGGGTCGCACAGTTCCGCTATGTCGCAGAATGATTCGATCAGCTCGGCCTCGGCCGCCCACGGCGCTCCTGCCTCGGCAACGAGGCCGCTCCGGTCTCGCAGATATCGCGTCACCGCCGATTCGGCATCGTCGGCGTGGTCGAAACCGAGGATCACACCGGCTACTTCGCGCAGCGCCCGGGCGGCCCGTATCGCTGTGGACGGCTCGTCGAGCTCCGGCAGCATCAGATCGACGGGTTCCTGCGGTTCCTCGGTGGCGTTCTCGTCCAGCACCTCCAGCTGTGCCAGCAGCGTTCCGGTGGACACCTGGCTGCCCACCGCCACCAGCAGCTTGCGGACTCGTGCGTCGAACGGCGCCGGGAGCACCGTTTCCATCTTCATGCTCTCGAGCACGAGAACCGGTGTGCCCGCGCCGACCTCGGCGCCCTCGGCGACCGGCGTGGCGACGACCAGAGCGGGCGCGGGCGCGCGCACGGCGCCCCCTTCGTCGCGACTGACCCGGTGTGCCACGCCATCGACCTCGACGACCTGCACGGTGCCGTGTGTCGCCGTCACGACGCGGTAGGTCCGATCGCCGACACCGAGCCGGCTGGAGTACGTGTCGATCCGCGTGAGGTCGACATCGAAGCCGGTGTCGTCGCCGATACCGACGCGGAAGCTGTTCGCACCGGTCCTGGCCGCGATCACCCGATGGCCCCGGCCTGCCAGCTTCACTTCAACTGCGCGCAGCGGTTCGTCGAGCACCTGCGGGCGGCCCCCGCGGCCGGTCTCCCACAGGCGGATCCGGCGTGCTGCCTCGTCCTCCTCGTATCCGGCGATGGCGGCGGCGGCGAGTGCGATCCCGGTGCGCTGGGCCGCGTGCAGCTCACCTGCGGCACGGGCCCGGTCCACCCAGCGGGTGTCGGCGGTGGCGTTCACCACCTCGGCGGACTCCAGCAGTGACATCAGCAGACCCTTGTTGGTGGCGCCGCCTTCGATGACGACCGTCGTCTCGGCGACCGCCCGGCGCAGGCGGGCAAGGGCCTCGTCCCGATCCCGGCCGTACGCGATGATCTTCGCAATCATCGAGTCGAAATCCGAGGGGATCTCGTCGCCTTCGACAACGCCGGTGTCGATGCGGATGCCCGGCCCGACGGGCCAGCGCAGCAACTCGATCCGACCGGGCGCCGGGGCGAAATCGCGGTCGGCGTCCTCCGCGTTCAAGCGGGCCTCGATCGCATGGCCGCGCTCGACCGGCTTGTCACCGCGCAGCGGCAATCCGGCCGCCACTTCCAATTGCGCTTTCACCAGGTCGATTCCGGTCGTGACCTCGGTGACCGGATGCTCCACCTGCAGCCGCGTATTGACCTCCAGGAAGGCGAACAGCAGTTCCTGCGGCTGGTAGAGGAATTCCACGGTGGCGGCCCCGCAGTACTCGACCGCCAGGGCCAGCCGCTCGGCCGAATCCTTCACTGTCGCAATCTGTTCCGCGCTCAGCAATGGGGAGGCGGATTCCTCGATGATCTTCTGGTTGCGCCGCTGCACGGTGCAGTCGCGCACACCCAGCGCCCAGGCGGTGCCGTGCGAGTCGGCGATCACCTGTACTTCGATGTGCCGGGCACCGGAAACCAGCCGCTCCAGAAAGACGGTCCCGTTGCCGAACGAACGCGCCGCCTCTTCGCTGGTCCGCGCGTAGGCCTCACGCAACTCCTGAGGCGTCGTGACAATCCGGATGCCCCGGCCACCACCACCGGCGGTCGCCTTGAGCATCAGGGGGTATCCGATCGCTTCGGCCGCGCCCAATGCGTCGTCGAGCGACTCGACCGGCCCGCGGCTCCAGGCTGCCACCGGCACACCGACCTGTTCGGCCAGCAGCTTGGCGCCGATCTTGTCCCCCAGTGCCCGCATGGCCGTAGCGCTCGGGCCGATGAATGTGATCCCGAGGCGGTCACACAGCTCGGCGAAGGCCGGGTCCTCGGCCACGAAACCCCAACCGACCCACGCCGCGTCGGCCCCGGATTCGGTCAGCGCCCGCTCCAGCACCGCCAGGTCCAGATACGGCCGGGCCGAGGCCGGCCCCAGGCAGTACGCCTCATCCGCGTCGCGAACGAACCCCGCCTGCCGCTCACCATCGGTGTGTAGCGCGATGGTGCGCAGCGGCTCCCGATCGCGATGCTGGGCATTGAATTCCCGGACCGCGTGGATCAGGCGGCGGGCCGCCTCTCCACGGTTGACGATGGCGATGCGCGTGAACATTGACTACTCCAGGCAGGAAACGTCGAAGACGTGAAACGCGAGACGATTAGCGACGCAGCAGAGCTACGCCGAGACTTATCAATCCGGTGGTCAGGCTGATGACTCCCAGCCACAGCACGATGACCAGGGGGTTCGGCTGAGTCCGGCCGCTCCCGAGAGCCGAGAGGAAGAACCCGGCCGAAATCAGCACCGCGGCGGCCGGAATCGCCAGCCGGGTGACCCAGCCGAACCAGCCGGTCAGCCGCAGCGAATCGGCGAGCAGCAGGGAGACGAGCGACAGAATCAACAACACGGCCGCGTGTGCGTGGCCGGCGCGGTCGAAGCTCTGCTGGAATGTGGTCTGCGGCACCTTGCCGGTATCGACCAGGGTGAGGAAGTATCCGCCGAATTCCACTGATGGCATGACCAGTAACAGAATTCCGGCAATTCGACAGGTCGTCCGTGACAGGGTCGGCGCGACTGCTCCACTGGAACGCGTTTGGCTTTCAACCGACATCGGACCGGTTTCCTTTCAGTGACTACGGGGTCTGGATCGAGAACAATCGATCAGGCCACCCGGGTTTCGGCCTCCGGCGGGAGTAGTGCCCGCAACCGATTCAGCGCGCGTCCGTGCAATGGGCCGATCGATCCAATGTCCTCGGCCATGCCCAACCTTTGTCGTTCGCAACAAGACTCGCTCTCAGGCTATGGGCGCGGACGTAAGGACTGGAGTCCACTTTGGAGGTAACCGCATACCTCGAAAGAGGTAGCGAGGAGAACCTCATGGCACCCGGGCCTGCACACCAATGGTCCGTACCAACATCTCGCCCAGCAGCGCGTTCACTTTGGAGACATCGCCGCCGAGCAGATCGAGCAGCAATACGCATACCCGCGAGAAGCCATCGCTTGCCACCCGCTGTATCTCATCGTCGATGCAGGCACAGCTGTAGAGCTGGACCAGGAATCGTGAGATGGTCTCGTCCTCCAGCAGTCCGCGACAGTTCGCGAACGAACCCGGCTCAGATGGCGCGCCGGCCTGGCGCAGCAGGTCGGACAGTTGCCGTTCGATACGGTCGAACACGTACTCGGCTGCCGCCACGAAGATCCCTGTCTTGCTGGCGAACAGGCGGACCACGTACGGCTGCGAGACACCCACGCTGCGAGCGATCGCGTCTGTGGAGGTCGCGGCATATCCGTGGGCAGCGAACACGTCGACCGCCGCGATCGCGATCTGCTGCCGACGTTCGTCGGCCGTCAGTCGGGGACCGGTCACGGCACCTCCTCCGAGTCGCTACTGCCTCTCACGAATACAGAGACCCGAGAGCGGATCTCAGATACAGCCGTTGATCACATGTGCGATCTCCGCAGGCCGGGCGTCGAGGTAGAAGTGTGAACCGGGGAAGATGTGCAACTCGAACGCCCCGCTGGTGTGCATACGCCATCGTTCGAGCTGGGCGGGTGTGACGACGGGATCGTCGGCACCGGTGAGACCGACGATCGGACAACGCAGCGGTTCGCCGGGGATGTGAACGTAGCGCTCGATCGCGTGATAGTCGTTCCGGACCGAAGGAAGCACGGCAGCGGCAAGCGCGGCGTCGGTGCGCAGGACGGCCACCGACCGAGGGTCGTTCGCCAAACGCTCCATTTCGGCGATCAAGGTGGCGTCATCCGTCTCGATCGTCGTGTCCGGCGGCGGCTCGGAGGGAGCAGTCCGGCCGGAGACGAACAACCTTCTCAGGCGGCGGCCGTGCGCCTCGAGACGCAGGGCCGTCTCGAAAGCCACTGTGGCACCCATGCTGTGGCCGAAGAAGGCCAGCTCACCGTCGAGCGGTTCCAGTGCCTCGGCGACGTGATCGGCCAGCTCGGTCAATGAGGCGATCGGTGCTTCGCTGATGCGATCGCGGCGGCCCGGGTACTGGATGGCGTAGACCGCGATACCGTCGGCGATGTGGTTCGCGAGTGCGCGATAGCCACCGGCTGCCCCGCCGCCGGGTGGAAAGCACACCAGCGTGGGTTGTCCCGGCGCCCCGGCACGCATGCGCCGGGTCCAGGTCGCGAACACGTCACGCGCCACCGAAAACCTCCGCACCGCGCGATTTCAGCCAGCGCTCGGTGAACGCGTCCACCGCGCCCGAGTCCTCGATGACCCCCTTGGCGAAAGCCCCGGCGATCAGCCTCCCCGCCATCGGGATTCCGGATTCGACCGTCACCACGTATTCGCACACGCAGCCGTCCGCGCTGTCACGCAATTCGAAAACGCCGGACATCGAACCGATCGCAGAAATGGTGCCCCGGACCACCGCCCGGGCCGCCCCGTCGGCGAACGGCGACCAACGCTCGGAGTAGTCCAGGCGCATGCCGGCCGGCCACGCCTTCGACAGCCGGGGCGGGATGCGGTCCGGGGCAAGGGGTTTGGACACGGTGGCGATCATGTCGTCCGAGTCGTGCCGAATCGACAGCTCGGCGAGCGGCCCGTCCAACTCCGCCACCCGCGCCCGCCAGTATTCGGGACTGACCATCGCGTCATGGAGCAGTCCGGCCGAGAAGGGAAATTCACTGATCAAACGAATCTTTTGACCCACAACCACTCCTAGATCTACTGCTCGGCAGCCCTCAGGGCAGCAACTTCTGGATTCGAGCCCGGGCATCCGGCCAGGACAGCGGGATGTCCTGCGTGGTCGCCGTCGAATCCACGAAGCTCGGGTTGCCGATCCGGCCCTTCATATCGGCGAGCATTTTCGCGTGAGTGCCGCTGTGCGCGAAGCTGTCCATGGCCTCCTTGTCCGACCATGCGGACAGCGTCCAGAAGGTTTTGGTGATCAGCTTGGCGTCCAGCGCGAACCCGATGCAGCCGGGCGCCGACTGCAACTGGCTGCGGATCCTCATGGTCCAGTACAGAAATCGGGGCACGTCGGCGTAGCTCCGAAGCGGCAGCCGTGAGGTGAGCACGTGGAGTTGATCACCGGCAGCGGGCTTGTGAGTTCCTTTGGTCCAGGGCAGAGCGGGCATGACGGGCCTCTTCTTTCTCTTGTTTTTTCTCTGATTACGACGGGATTCCGGAGACCGCTGGTTCCGTATCGCCTGCGGGCTGCTCGATCTCGATGTCGCCGTCCGACTCGCGGATTCCGAATCGGTCGTAGAGGCGACGCAGGGGGGCCGGGGCCCACCAGCCGAGGTGGCCGAGCAGTCGCAAGATGGCCGGGACGAGCAGGATACGAACCACCGTGGCGTCCAACACGATTGCGACGACCATGCCTACGCCGAACAGGATCATGGTGAGAACCTGGCTGGAGGCCATCGCTGCCAACGGCACGCACATCAGCAACGCGGCGCTGGTGATGAGCCGGCCGGTGCGCTGCACGCCGGTGGCCACCGCGGCGGTCGGGTCGCCGAGCGTGTCGTACTGTTCGCGCACCCGCGAGAGCAGGAAGACCTCGTAGTCCATGGACAGTCCGAAGATCAAGGCGAACAACATGATCGGCATGTTCGGTTCGATATTGCCGGTGGGCTGGAAACCGAGCAGATCGGCGAAGTGCCCGTCCTGGAAGATCCAGACCAGCACGCCGAAGGTCGCCGACAGCGACAGCAGGTTCATCACGATCGCCTTCAGCGGCAACAGCACCGAGCCGAAGGCCAGGAACAGCAGCAGGTAGGTGGCGACGGCGATGTAGATCAGCATGGCGGGCAGTGCGTCGCCGAGCCGGTTCAGGGTGTCGTCGTAGGTCGCGGTCTCGCCACCGAAGTACACCGATGCGCCCGGGGGGTTCGGCTGATCACGCAGCCGGTGCAGCAGCTCGCGGCTGGGCTTGGACACCGCCACGCCGTCGTAGGCCACCGATACCCGCGCGACCGTGCCCTGGGCGCCGGTGATCTCCGCCCGGCCCGCGCCGGACACGCCGGCCAGCCGGCGTGCGTAATCCGCCAGTGCCGCTTGCTCGTTCGGTGTGTCCACGCCCGCGGGCAGCACCACGACCGCGTCGATGGTCTTCGCCGCACCGCGCGGGAAGTCCTTCTCCAGCATGCTGAACACTTGGCGGCCCTGCGCCGAGTCCGGCAGCTGCCGCGCGTCGTTCACACCGAATTCGATGCGCAGCACGGGTGACGCCAGCACCAGCAGCAGCGCGATGGCGGCCGTCGCGACGAGCACCGGCCTGCGCATGACGCCCTGGGCCAGCCGGTACCAGAATCCGGTGGCGCTCGGGATCACCGAACGCTGCTTCCACAGCGACAGCGCGTTGATGCGGTGTCCCAGCAGCGACAGGGCCGCGGGCAGCGCCACGAGCGAGAAGAACATCGACAGCAGCACGGCCGCGACACCGCCGTAGGCCATCGACTTCAGGAACACGAACGGGAAGAAGCTCATCGAGGCGAGCGCGACCGCGACGGTGATACCGGAGACGGCGACCGTGCGGCCGGCGGTGGCGAGGGTGCGAGCCAGCGCGTCGCCACCCGTATGGCCCTGTTCCATCTCTTCGCGGTAGCGGCTCACGATGAACAGGCCGTAGTCGATGGCGACGGCCAGGCCGAGGATGGTCACCAGACTCATTGCGAAGACGGAGATGTCGGTGAAGCGGGCGAACACCCGCAGGACGGCCATCGAGCCCAGGATCGAGAGACCTCCGACCGCGAGCGGCAGGCCGGCCGCGACGAATCCGCCGAACACGATCACCAGGAAGATGAACAGCACCGGGAACGACAGTCCCTCGGCCATGCCGAGATCCTTGCCGACCTGATCACCGGCTTCGTATCCCGCGGGTGTGTTACCGCCCCGGAAGGTCTGCAGGCCCGCCGCGGACAGCTTGTCCTTGATCTTCAGATAGCTGTTCTGCTTGGCATTGTCGTCGCCACCGACGAAATTCAGCAGCGTGTATGTCGCGTGCCGGTCATGACTGACGAGCTCGTCCAGACCGGTGCGCCAATAGTCGACCGATCCGGTGACCGCCGTGCTCGGCAGGCCGTCGAGCACATCCTCGACCGACTTCCGGAATGCCGGGTCGTCGACGGTGCGATCCGCGCTGCGGTAGATGATCACCGCGTCGGGACTGCGCTGTGCGAAGGACTTGTCGGCCAGTTCGGCCGCTGTGCGGCTGTCGGAGCCGCGTGCCTCGAAGCCGTTCGGCACCATGTCGCCGAACACCCCGAGCCCGTAGATTCCGGACAGTACGGCCAGCACCGCCGTGACGGCCAGCACGATCAGTCGCCGGCGGTGGATGAAGTAACCCAGTCTTTCGAACACTGCTACACCCCTTTCGAGCAGGAAAGATCAACGAGCCGTTACTGTTTCGGGCGTATCCGTGGCGCTCGCCGCCGCTGCATCCGTGGCGGTCTCCGCCGCTGCGGCCGCCCCGCTACCGGACCGCTCGGGCCGGCGCGGAAGCAGGATCGCGACGATCGCGCTCACCGTCAGGAAGGCGCAGGCCCACCAGAGCGCGGGCACATAGCCGTCGGTGAAGGTCCGCGGGTTGGCGTAGCTGCCGTGGGCGGCGAACACCGCTCCCAGCACCGCGATACCGAGCACCGTCCCGAAGTACCGGATGGCACTGGACACGCCCGAGGCGACGCCTTCGAATTGCGGCGCAACATATTCCAGCGCGAGTCGTGCGATCGGCGGGAAGAACAGGCCCATCCCCGCGCCGCTGATCACGAAGGAGGGCACGAGCACCGCGTAGGAGACGTCGGGGGTGGTGACCGCGGCCAGCCATCCCAGGCCGATGGCCTGGAGCACCAATCCCACGGCCAGCACCGGCTTTCCGCCGATCTTGTCGATCAGGATGCCTGCGATCGGGGCCGTGAAGGTCGGCATGGCCGTCCACGCCAGGGTGTGCACGCCGGCCGACAGCGCCGAATAGTGCTGGGCCGACTGCAGGAACTGCACCAGGAAGAACACAGCGCCGAACATGCCGACCGACATCCCGAGCGCCGCCAGCGCGGTCAATGTGAAACCGCGGCTGGTGAAGATCACCGGCGGCACCATCGGCTCGGAGACCCGGTTGATCCAGGCGACGAACACCGCGAGCAGCAGCGCGCCACCGATCAGCGAGCCGAGCACACCGGCACTGGTCCATCCATGATCATTGCCGCGGATCAGACCGAACACAATGCCGAGCAGGCCCAGCGCGATCAGTGCATTACCCACCAGGTCCAGCCGGCCACTCGTGCCGAAGCTCTCCCCGACCAGGGCGATGGCGAGCGGAACGAGAACCACACCGATCGGCACGTTGATCCAGAAGATCCATTGCCACGAGGCGTAATTCGTGATCGCACCGCCGACCACCGGGCCGAGGCCGACCGCCAGACCGCTCATGGCACTCCACATCCCGATGGCCGCACCGCGCTTGGCCGGTGGGACGGCCTGGGCGAGCAGCGTCAAGGTCAGCGGGATGACGATGGCCGCACCCACGCCCTGCACCGCGCGGGCGGCGATCAGCAGGCCGATCGACGAGGACAGGGCGCAGGCCGCGGACGCCGCGGTGAAGATGGCCAGGCCGACCACGAAGGTGCGCTTGCGGCCGAATCGATCACCCAGTGATGCGCCGGCCAGCAGCAGCACCGCTTCGGTCAGCGTGTAGGAATTGATGATCCACTGCAGGCCGTCCAGGCCGGTGTGCAGTTCCGTGCGAATGGTCGGAAGCGCGTTGAAGACGACCAGATTGTCCAGCGAGACCATGAAAATAGCGATTCCGCTGACAATAAAGGTCCACAACACACGACGAGAGTCGGTATTCGACATGGTGGTTCCTTATGAAGAATTATGGCGTAGTTCGTAAAACGACTGCGCTAAGAAACCGCCAGCAACCCGGACGCTACTCGCCCGCGTCCGGGTTCAACAGTTCCAGTTCCAGCACACTCGTGACATTCAGCAGCATGCCCTGAGCCATGAAATTGAACGCCCCGCCGGCATCGCTGCCGGACAGCTCCCGCACCGTCTGGTAGAGCCGATGGAAGCGTTCACGCGCCAGGGTCCGGATCTCCTCGTCGAGAGCCGACGCCGCGTATATCTGCAGTTGAAAGGTCAGTGACTGGCGATCGCCCAGCAGATCGATGTAGGCGTCCGCCATCGCGTCCATACGATCGGCTTCATCGGTTGCGACGCTCCGGCCGGCCGCCGCACGAAAAGCGTTCTCCACCGTGTCGAATGCTTGATTCGCCGCGGCGAGGAAGACCGCTTTCTTGGTCGGGAACAATCGGAAAAGGTAGGCCTGCGAAATTCCGGCGCGCTGGGCGATCGACTCCGTTGACGTCGCCGCATAGCCACCGGTAGCGAATTCGGCTATGGCGGCAGCCAATACCTGTTCGCGTCGCGCGCTCTTCGACATGCGCGCCCTTACCGGTGAGCTCATGGTCCTTAGTTTAGTGAGCACTCACCCAACTAAGCAACGCCCTAGGCGGACAGTTCAGCAGTCGTTAACAGTTCGGACACCAGCCTCGACACGATCCGGCTCCCGTTGCGGGACATCACCGACGCCGGATGGAACTGCAGCGAGGCGAAACCGTCGCCACGCAGCCCGTGCACCTCGCCGGTGTGCGGGTCGCGCGCCACCAGCACGCGGCCGCCGTTACCTCGAGCCTCGAAAACCGCACTGTCGCTGTGCGCTTCGAAGGCGTTGTAGAAGTACACCGGCTCGGCGACGCCGAACAGGTCGATCACCCTCAGGACACCTTGATTCGACACCGCTCTGCGCCGAATCGGCAGCCCCAGCACCGTACTCAGTACCTGATGGCCCAGGCACACCGAGAAGAACGGTCTCCGGGCGGCGAGCAGTTCCTCGGTGAGCTCGCGCAGCCTCGCGATCTTCGGATCCCGCACGTCGCGAGGATCTCCGGGCCCGGGGCCGACGACGGCCAGGTCGAATCGCGAAACATCGAGCGGCGCATCGAATCTGCGCACGGTGATGGTGAATCCGAGCGCGCGCAGCATCCGCGCTCCCATCGCGGTGAAGGCATCCTCGCCATCGATGATCACCGCGGTGCGACCGCCATACTCGGGTGCGGGGGGCAACGGATCCAGCCACAGCGGTGCGAGCGGGCTGTTTCGCGCACGCAATGCCTCACGAACGGCGACATGGTCGCCGATGCCCGCATACGGCGGAGGCGCGGTGTCGCGACGCAGGGCGTTCAGCAACCCAGCGGCCTTGGCCCGCGTCTCCAGCGCCTCCGCCGCGGGATTCGAATCACGAACGATCGTGGCGCCCACGCCGATTCGCATGGCTCCCGCGGAGTCGATGTCGGCGGTCCGGATCAGAATCGCCGAATCCATTCGCCGCGTGCCGCTGTCGTCGCGGCCGACAAGTGCCACCACCCCGGCGTAATAGCCGCGGCCGTCCGGTTCGAAGCGCGCGATCACCCGGCACGCGTTCTCCAGCGGGCTGCCGGTGACCGTGGGCGCGAGCAGGGTCTCCCGCAGCACCTCTCGATAGTCTCGATCGCTGCGCCCGGTGATGAGGTAGCGGGTGTGGGCGAGGTGAGCCATCTCCTGCAGTTCCGGGCCCTCCACGTAGGGCTCGTCGCAGATTCGGCACATCATCTTCAACTCTTCGTCGAGCACCATGTACAGCTCATTGGCTTCCTTGCCGTCGGCAAGGAAATCCAGGACCCCCGCGGGGGTCGGCCCGCCGGCCGGATAGCGGTACGTGCCGCTGATGGGTGTCATGGCGACGGTGCCGCGATCGAGGCTGACATGGCGTTCCGGGCTGGCGCCGATGAGCATCCGCTCGCCGGTGTAGACGAGGAACGTCCAATACGCACTGCGCTCGCCGGTGAGCAGGCGCGCGAACAATGCCAATCCGGACGCGACGTCCCAGTTGTCGACCTCGGCCCGCCAGGTTCGCCGCAGCACGAAGTTGGCTCCCGCGCCGTGGCCGATCTCCTCGGCGACGACGCGTGCGACCAGGGCGGCATATTCGTCGTCGCTGATGTCGAATTCGCCCTCGCCCACATCGATACGGTGATCGGCGAGACCCCTCCGGAACGCGTCCGGCTCGAGCTCGAAACTCTCGGTGACCTTCAGGTACGACACCGGCTCCGCGTCCGGCGGGTGAGCGAAGCCACGTTCGCCGACCACTCGATACGGCAACAGCGCCAGCAGCTGGTGGCAGTCCGGGCTGCCCATGTCGGCATCGGGCAGCTGAGCGGTACCCGCTACCTCGTGCATATCGCCCAGCAGCACCTCTATACGATTCCCGGGTCCGGTCTCCGGGCGATACAGCAGCGCGAAAGGCTTTCCACCGCAGCCCAACTCGGCGATCCGCTGCTGGTTCCGAGCGGTCAAGGCACTCTCGTCTCGTACGCTGCGAGTTCCGCGGCCACCTGCGAGGTCAGCACCACGCGGCCACAGCGGGTGGCCACGTATTCCGTCGCCATCCTGTGGTGTTCGGGGGTGAAGTCGGCGACCGCGTCGGCGATCACGAAGGCCTGCACATTGTTCGCGAAGGCGTCGGCGGCGGTCAGCAGCACGCCGACGTGGGCGTAGACACCGCAGATCAACAGTTGGTCGCGTTCCAGGTAGTGCATCCGCTCGAGCAGATTCGTGCTGTGGAACGCGCTGGCCCGCCACTTCGTGAGGACGGGATCGCCGAGGGCGGGGGCGATCTCCGATGGAATGCCTCGATCCTCGGGCCGTGCGGACATGCCCGGACCCCAGAAGTCCAGCAGCAGACCCCGCTGCTCAGGGGTCATGCTGCCCGGTTGCGCCGTATAGATGATCGGAATGTCCAGCTGCTCACAGTGTTCCCGCAGCCGTCGCGCGTTTCGCATGAGTGCGCTCCGCGGCTCGCAGCCGTCCGCGAACGGCTGCAGGAAGTAGTGCTGCATGTCGTGGACGAGCAGGACGGCCCGGTGCGGCTCGATCGCCCAGTCGACGAGGTTGCCTGGCAGCTCCGACTCGGTCGGCATGGGATAGGGGGCAATAGGCGAAATCGCCACGGAGACAGTCCTCCTCGGTCAGACACCCAGGGTCGCGCCGCCGTCGACGACGAGCTCCTGCAGGGTGATGTGGGCGGCGGCGTCGGACAGCAGGAAGCGGACGGCCGCGGCGATGTCATCGGGCTGTGCGATGCGGCCCAGGGGAATCCCGATTCGGAAGGCCTCCGGGACGCCGTCCACCGCAACCCGCGAAGCCTGCTCGTGGTTCCACAACGCGGTCAGCATCGGGGTGTCGGTGGATCCGGGAGCCACTACGTTGCAGCGGATCCCGTGCTTCGCGAGCTCCAGCCCGAGACAGCGGGTGAACATGGTCGCGGCGGCTTTCGAGGCCGCATAGGCGGCCATGCCCATGCGTGGGGTCGACCCGGCATTGGACGACACGGTGACGATCGCGCCACTCGACCGGCCCACCATCTGCCGCGCGACGGCGCGGCTCATATGAAAGACACCGCCGACGTTCACCGCCATGGTGTAGTGCCAGTCCTCGTCGGACATTTCGGCAATCCAGCCCGACTGGAGGACCCCGGCCGCATTGACGAGATAGTCGATACCTCCGAGCGCAGTGCAGGCCTGGAGCACCGCGCCCTCGGCCTGCTCGGCACAGCTGACGTCCGCGACCAGCGACAGCGTCCGGCAATCCTCGAGTCCCGGCCCGGATGCCACCCGTTCCAACGCGTCTCGATCCCGGTCGACCATGGCGACCGCGATTCCGGCGAAGGCCAGTTCGCGGACGATCGCCGCGCCGATTCCGCCGGCCGCTCCCGTCACCAGCGCTACCTTCATCGCGCGACCCCGCTCAGGATGCCGTCGACCACGTCGCCGGGGACGCGCAGGCAACGGGTCGTGAAGGAGCCCAGCGCGTCGAGGTAGCGGTCGCGCAACTCGGCGAAGGAGATGCCGACCGGCTCCCCGCCCGCGATCAAGGTCCGCCCGGCAACCATCACCGTGTCCACGTCGGCAGAACCACCGAGCCACAGGAAGCTTTCCAACGGCCGGGGATTGAGCAGATAGCGCCAGTCGTCCGCGCGCACGAGCACCAGGTCCGCCTGTTTGCCCGGCTCCAGACTGCCGATCTCACCGGACCACTGCAGGCCCTTCGCGGCAATGCGGGTCGCCATGGCCAGCGCGTCCGTGGGCAGTACCTCGATCTGGCTCGCGGCCATCTCGTTGTAGGTGAGCCAGGCCGCGCGCATCGTCTCGGCCATGCCGGCGTTCGGAAGCGAGGCTCCATCGGTGGACAGTGAGACGTCCAGACCCGCACGCCGCAGCGCGGGCACCACACCCGTCTCGGTGATCGTGGATTCGCCTGCAGGACCGTACTTTCCGGGCGAGTGGCTGATATGGACGCCCGCCTCGAGCAGCAGGCGCTGCTCTTCCTCGTCGACGAAGGCGCAGTGCGCCGCCATCAGCTTGTCGGTCAGCAGGCCGAGGTCGTGCAGCCGCCGCACACCGGTCGTGCCGTAGAACGTGCGGAGCACCTCGGGCTCGTTGCGTACCGCACCGACGTGGGTTGCGAAGCCCACGTTGTGGCCCTTGACGAGATCGGCGAAGCCGAAACCGAGCTCGTCGGTCATATTGGTCACGTACGCGATGCTCGGACGGCATCTGATGCGGCCCGTCGTATCGGAGTCGCACTGCCGCAGCAGGTCCTCGACCGCGGACAGCACCGTCTCGGTGTCCCGCGTGCGCTCGTACCGGTCGCCGCCGGGCGGGCAGACGGCGTCGCCCGCCCAGGTGGTCGCGCTGAAGCGGATGCCGAGATCCAGTGCGGCCCTGACCATGTCGTGCGGTCGATTGAGCGAACCGACGTCGCCGATCGTGGTGACGCCGCCGCGCAGCTGCGTCCACATGGAGTACTGGGCGATGGCGTAGGCCTCGTCGGGTGTCAGCCCGGCGATGAGTCCGTCGAAGGAGTCGAAGGTGCGCGAGATGGTGTGCATGTCACCGCCACCGCCGAAGAAGCCGACCTCATCGGCTCGATCGGCGGCGGGGCGCAGGGCGCCGCGCAGCGGGAATCCCATCGCGAACATGTCGTGCCAGTGCCCGTTGACCAGGCCGGGCAGCACCATCATCGCGCCGGCGTCGACGACTTCCAGCGCGTCACGGACAGCCGCGTCGAGGGTGGCGACAGCGCCGCGGACTTCCTCGACGGAGCCGACGGCGGTGATCCGCTCCCCCACCACGAGGACCGAGCCCCGCGGGATGACGGTGTCGCCGGAGTCGGCCGGGTAGACGCAGCCGCCTTCGATCAGGACCGCGCGCTCGCTCATCGGCTCGTCTCCAGCC
The DNA here is from genome assembly GCF_042755705.1 of Nocardia sp. NPDC059154. Lineage (NCBI taxonomy): Bacteria > Bacillati > Actinomycetota > Actinomycetes > Mycobacteriales > Nocardiaceae > Nocardia > Nocardia sp. NPDC059154. The sequence goes on along the minus strand of NZ_JBHZCS010000017.1, from coordinate 30,015 downwards.
CGGTAAAGTACGTCACCCAGGCCCGCAGCGTCGGGACGTCGATCAGCACCTCGAAGTCCGCGGGAATGCCGGCCTTGTTCCAGCGCCCCACCATTCGCATGATCTCGAGTGAACTCAGCCCCAGCAGCACGAGATTCGCGTCCGCGTCGAGTTCGGCGGGGTCCGCCAACTCCAGGGGGACGGCCAGCAGCGCGCGAAGTTCGCTCTCGCCGGGGCTCGCCGAAACACCTTGAACCGCACCGTTCGTCACGACGGCACTCCTTCCACTGTGCGCGCCAGCGCCTTCTTGTCGACCTTGCCCAGCGGGGTCAGCGGCAGTTCCCCGACCACCCGCACTTCGTCGGGCAGCTTGTAGTCGGCGACCCCGCGCGCGTGCATCGCCTGCCGCAGCTCCGCGGTCGTCGGCGCGGGCCCGGAGGGCACGATGAACGCGCAGATGCGTTCGCCGAACAGCTCGTCGGGCAGGCCGACGACGGCGGCCGCCGCGACCGCCGCGTGCGTGAGCAGATGCTCCTCGACCTCGACGGCGTTGATCTTGTCGCCGCCTCGGATGACCACGTCCTTGATCCGGCCCTCGATCACCAGATCACCGCGCGGCGTCAGCCGGGCGAGATCGCCGGTGCGGTAGAAACCGTCCGTGGTGAACGCTCGTTCGTTGTGCTCGGGCGCGGAGTAGTAGCCGCGAATCGTGTACGGGCCGCGCGTGATCAGCTCACCGACGCTACCCAGCGGTACCGGCTCGACTCCGTCGACGATCCGGATCTCGTCCGCATAGGAAACCGGCCGCCCCTGCGTGGTCAGCTTCACCTCGAGCGGGTCGTCGGCGCGCGTGAAGCACAGCAGGCCCTCCGCCATGCCGAACACCTGCTGCAGATCGCAGTCCAGTGCGGGCATCACCCGCGCGGCCAGTTCCCGGGACAGCTTCGCGCCGCCGACCTGCACCAGGCGCAGGCTGCTCAGATTCGCGGTCGTCCACTCGGCGACCTCGATCCACAGCGCCAGCACGGACGGCACCAGCGAGGTGAAGGTCACCCCTTCGCGCTCGACGAGTGGCATGCAGGCCATGGGATTCGGGGTGTCCGACAGGACCACGGTGCCGCCCGTCGCCAGCGTGCCGACGACGCCGGGGCACCCCCAGGCGAAATTGAATTCGATGGGCAGCGCCGCCAGATACGTGTCGTGGCTGGTGATTCCGCACAGCGCGGTCGTCTGCGCCAGCTGGTACGCGTAATCGTCGTGGGTCCGTGGCACCAGTTTCGGCAGGGCCGTGGTGCCTCCGGAGAGCAGGAAGAAGGCGATGTCCGAGGGGTCGGCCGGCGGCGGCGTCCAGTTCTCGTCGACGCCGAGCGCGTCCACCGCCACCAGACCGTCGACGGCCTCGCCGGCCACGAAGAGCCCTCGCAGCGCGGGGTTCTCGCTCCGGATGCGGAGGGCGAGCTCACGATGGTCGAAGGTGCGGTGCACATCCGGGAACACGTAGTGGGTCGCGCCGGACAGCCGCACGAGGTGGGTGATCTCCGTATGCCGGTGGGCGATCAGCGAGAAGACCGGCTTGGCGCCCATTTTCATCAGCGCGAAGACGATCGCCACGAACTCCGGCGCATTCGGGAGTTGCACGAGCACCCGGTCGCCGGCGGCCACGCCCTGCCGGGCGAAACCGGACGCCAGCCGGAAGATCCACTCCTCCAGTTCGCCGTAGGTGTATCGGCGATCGCCGTATACCAGTGCGACAGCGTCGGTTTCGCGATGGGCGGCGTGCGTCATCAGCGCGTCGAGCGGCTCACCGCGCCAGATTCCCAGTCGTCGGTATCGCTCGGCGGTGTCCGCCGGCCACGAGGTGCATCCGGTCAGCATCACGGTCCCCTACGCGGCCGGCGCCGAAGTCAGGATCTCGACGACCGCCGCGCCGGCTTCCATGCCGACCGCCGTCGCGATCATGAGCACATGGTCGCCGGGTCCGACCTGGCCGGTCCGCCACACGTGCTCGAGCCCCAGGAACAGGTCGGCGGTACCGGTGTGGCCGATGGTCCGGACGAAGTCCCAGACCTCCTGCCGCTCATCGATTTCCAGCGGCAGCAGGAACATCGCCTCGAGCGAGTCGCGGGCGAAGCCGAGATGGCAGACCTTCGTGATCTTGTCCATGCCGATCCCGGCCTCGTCCAGCGTGCGCTGGGCGATCTCGGCGACCCGCAGCCCGAAGTTGCGGATCGGCGGGGCCTGGCCCGCGGCCCACTGCTCGCGCACCTTCAGGGCACGGTCGTCGAAGTTCAAGCCGACACCGCGGGTGACGCCGGGCGGGAAGAGCTCCTCACCGGCGCGGTGCAGCACCTCCATCGAGGAGTCCGAGAGCGAGCCGACCGCGAGCACCTTCGCGAAACCACCGCGGCGCGAGACCACCGCGGCCGAGCCGGCGTCCGCCAGCACGAACAGCTTCGAGGCCCGCCAGCGGTCGACCAGCGGCGTGGAGAAGTTGTCGCCGGTGGTGATCAGCACGGCGTCGTGAGAGGGGTTGGCCACCAGGCGATTCGCGGCGGCCTCCAGGCCGGCGAGCATGCCGAGGCAGCCCTGCTTGATCTCCAGGGCCGGGACGGGGCGATCGACGGTGTTGTTCAGGACGTAGTGCGCCGCCGACCAGCCGTCGGGGCCCTGGTGGTGGGTGTAGGTGTGCATCAGCGCACCGACGTCGGCGGGCTCGTGCCCACTGGCCGAGAGCGCCTTCCGGGCTGCCGCGATGGCGAGTTCGGGCGCCGGAGTGCTCGCGCTGACCGCGATCGACTCGAGGCCGGAGGCCGCCAGCGCCGACTCGTCGTACCAGCCCGCCGCGACCGCCGACGACGTCGGAATCAGTTCCGGCACTTCGCTTCCGATGCCCGCCAGATAGAGGTCTTGGGTCCGCATGGCGACTATACGACCATTTCGCGGCCCCGATCTCATGAGTAGTCGGTACTCAATTTGCTTGCGATGGACAACTTCTCGCAAATTTGAGTAGCCCCGGCCGAAGTTTGAGTAGCCTTGCCTCTGGCAAGGCCCGCCGAGCCCGGGATAGTCATGAATACGTTCCGCTGAAGGAGTACTCATGACACACGTGTCGGCCGTGCCCGCGCCAACCCGCCGCCCGGAGCCGGGCGACTGGTCGAGCTTCGAAGAACTCGTGGAGCTACAGCGCGCCAGACTGCCCCGGCTGTTCGAACGCGCAGTTCGATCCCCGTTCTACGGCAACCGATACGCGGGCGGTGGCGCGCCGGTCGAGGCCGCGGACTTCGAATCCCTCGCCCTGACCACCAAGCAGGATCTGCGGGACTGCTATCCGTTCGGGCTCCTCGCGGTGGACCGCCGGGAGCTGGCCACCTATCACGAATCCAGCGGCACCTCGGGCCATCCCACCGCGTCCTACTACACCGACGAGGACTGGATCGATCTCGCCGAGCGATACGCCCGCAAATGGGTGGGAATCACCCCGGAGGACACCTTTCTGGTCCGGACGCCGTACGCGCTCGTGATCACCGGGCACCTCGCGCAGGCCGCCGGCCGGCTGCGCGGCGCGACGGTCGTCCCCGGGGACGCGCGCTCGCTGGCGCTGCCGCTGGCGCGGATCGTGCGGCTGCTCGCCGCCCTGGACGTCACCCTGACGTGGTGCAACCCCACCGAGGCCGTGATGATCGCGGCGGCGGCCCGGGCGGCCGGCCTGCGCCCGGACACCGACTTCCCTGCCCTGCGTGCCATGTTCGTCGCCGCCGAGCCGATGACCGCCGCGCGCAAGCGCCGGCTGAGCGAGATCTGGGGCGGGGTGAAGATCGTCGAGGAGTACGGCTCGACCGAGACCGGCACCGTCGCCGGTGAATGCCAGGACGGCCGCCTGCATCTCTGGGCCGACCGGGCGATCTTCGAGGTGTACTCCCCCGATACGGGCCGGATTTCGGCCGCGGGCCGCGGCCAGCTGGTCGTGACGCCGCTCTATCGCGAGGCCATGCCGCTGCTCCGCTACAACCTCGCCGACGACGTGGAGGTGAGCTACGACCCCTGTACCTGCGGGCTGGTGCTGCCGACCGTGCGCGTCCTGGGGCGCGCGGGCTTCGGTTACCCGGTGGCCGGTCGGACGGTGACGCAGAACCAGCTGGAGGAGCTGGTCTTCGCCCTGCCCCGCGAATTCGAGGTGATGTTCTGGCGCGCCCGGGCGACACCGGACGCGCTGCTGCTGGAATTCGAGGCGGCCGACGACGTCCGCGACTGCGCCGCACGCGAATTGGGCACCGCGATCGATGCGACCCTCGGCATCCCGCACCGGATCACACCGCTGCGGCCGGGCACGCTCGTCCCGGCCGACGCACTGACCACGGAGCGCGACATCCTCAAGGCCCGCTACCTGTTCGGGCCGGACGAATCCTGGGACAAAGCCCTGATGTACCAGTGACCCGCCACGAATCGGCGGGGACAATAGAGAACGACGGAGAAGGCACGTGACCACAACAGAGTTTGCCGCCACCGACACTGTCGCCGACCCGGTGGCCGCTGTCAGCCGGCTGGCGAGATCGGGACTCTTCGGCGACTACGTCGTCTACGAGCGCCCCGGCGCTTGGGTTTTCGCCGCGGACCCCCTGGCAACGATCGAGCTGAACACCGACCGGGTGCGGATCACCACGCGCGGGACCACCAGCGAAGAGTCCTGGACGGGCCGCCCGGTGACCGCCCTCGAGCAGGCGCTCGACCGCGTCCGCCTCGATGATCCCACCGCCGCCACCAGCTCCGCCTACGGCTGGATCGGATTCGAGTTCTGTGCCCATGCCCTCGACGCGCGGCATCACCTCGCTCCCGGAATCACGCTGGCGCACCTGATCATTCCGCGCGTCGAGGTCACCATCACCGCGTCGGCGGTCACGGTCTGGGGCGCCGGCGCCGGGGAGGCCGATCACATCGACGAGATCCTCGCCGCGCCGGTCGATCCCCTGCCGGAGGCCGCGGCGGTGGATGTCGCGGCCGACCCGACCGGCTATCGCCGCCGGGTCGCGACCGCGATCAAGGAGATCCGATCGGGCTACTACGACAAGGTCATTCTCTCGCGCCGGGTCGATCTGCCCTTCCGGATCGACATCGCGGAGACGTACCGCCTCGGACGTGCGCACAACACCCCGGCACGATCGTTCCTCCTGCAACTTGGCGACCTCGAGGCGGCGGGCTTCAGCCCCGAGCTGGTGCTGTCCGTCGATACCGACGGCACCGTGACCACCGAACCGCTCGCCGGGACCCGCGCCTTCGGCCGGGGCCTCTCGGCCGACCGCGCCGCTCGCGACGACCTGCAGAGCGACCCGAAAGAGATTGTCGAACACGCGGTCTCGGTGCGTGCCTCCTGCGCCGAGGTCGCCAGGGTCGCCGACCCGGGCACCCTGGCGGTCACCGACTTCATGTCGGTGCGCGAACGCGGCAGCGTCCAGCACCTCGCCTCGACCGTCCAGGGCCGGCTCGCCTCCCACCACACCCCCTGGGACGCCCTCGAGGTCCTCTTCCCGTCGGTCACCGCCTCCGGCATCCCGAAGCGCCCCTGTGTCGATGCCATCTTCCGCATCGACGGCTCCGCACGCGGCCTGTATTCCGGCGCGGTGGTGACCCTCTCACCCGATGGCGCCCTCGAGGCGACCCTCGTCCTGCGCGCGGTCTACCAGTCCGCGGGCGTCGCCTGGCTCCGAGCCGGCGCGGGCATCATCGCGCAGTCGAGCCCCGAACGTGAATTCGAGGAGACCTGCGAAAAGCTCGGTAGCGTCGCTCCCTACCTGGTTCGACGTAGCTGACCCGAACTCGCCGCTCACGCGAGACGGCCGGATTGTCTCCCAAGAGAACAAAGGGTCTCTCTGGGGGAAACCCCGGATCGGAAACCAACCCGCCCACACGAAACTACAAGTCCCAACAAAAAGTAGGG
>NZ_JBHZCS010000017.1:3009-24094 GCF_042755705.1 Nocardia sp. NPDC059154 | reverse complement strand
CACAAAGAGAAAACATAAGGGTAACAAAAAGGGGTCGCCCCCTTGGGTGGGTCGAGCCGCGCCCCCCCCGACCGGTGTATCAGTTCTGGCTGTTGGCGAGCATGCTGTAGACCTCGATCACGGTGACGACCGCTACCGGCACACCGAGGGCGAGGGTTCCGACGGCCGTGGCGAGGCCGGCGCCGACGGCCGCGCCGGCGATGCAGCCGCCCGGGGCGCCGGCCAGGAAGGCCGGGGGCATGAGGGCGGTGCCGACGGCCATGCCGGCCACGCAGCCGCCCACCAGACCGATTGCGGCGCCGACCATTCCGCCGATCGCGGTGGCCAGGCCGATCTGCGAGCTGGCCAGGCCGATGGCGCTGTTGAGGTCGTCCTGGGAGAAGACCGTCTTCAGGGTCTGCGGAGCGGCGGGGACCGCCTGGGCGGGATCCGTACCAGGGGTGAGGGTGATGGTGCGGCCGTCGGCGTCGATCCGGGCAGCGATCGGCCAGTCCTGCTGATCCAGCCGGTAGGTCAGCGGCATGCCGAAGGTGAGGTTGTCGCCGGCGTCGAGGATCTCGAACTGATTGCCGCGCACCGTGATTCGACCGGCATCGGTGCGCAGCACCACGGAATGGTCCACGACACTCGCCGTGTAGTGGAGGCCGGGTAGGACGTCGGTGCTGACGGTCGTGCCCGGGCGGGCGGGAACCGCGGGCGCGTCGGCGGAGGCGGTGCCACCGCCGACGCACAGGGTGAGTGAGGCGGCGATGGCGACCGTGTTCAGGGTCTTCATCAGGGCATGCTCCTTCCTCGCGACGGTGCGGTCGCGAGATGAACGATGGTGGCGTGTCAGGTCAGGGACCAGTTGCGGGCACGGTCGCGCTGCGCCCAGAAACCGGCGTAGCGGCCGCCGGCGGAGAGCAGTTCGTCGTGGGAACCGCGTTCGGCGATCTCGCCGTTGTCCAGGAAGAGGATCTGATCCGCGTGCATGACGGTGTGCAGGCGGTGGGCGATGACCAGGACGGTGCGGTCGGCGGTGAGAGTGGCGAGCGCGTCGTGGACCGCCCGCTCGTTCTCGGCGTCGAGGGCGGCCGTCGCCTCGTCGAGCAGGACGATGGGAGCGTTCTTCAGGATCGCGCGGGCGATCGAAACCCGTTGCCGCTCACCGCCCGACAGGCTCGCGCCGCCCTCGCCGACCCGCGTCGCCCAGCCGTCGGGCAGGCGATCGACGATCTCGGTGACCCGCGCGGCCTCGGCGGCGGCCCGGACCTGCGCGTCGGTGGCGCCCGGGTGGCCGAGGCGAATGTTCTCCTCGATGGTGTCCTCGAACAGGTAGACGTCCTGGAACACCACCGAGAGCCGGGCCATCAGATCGACGCCCGCGAGGGTGCGGATATCGACACCGCCCAGCGTGACGCGGCCGGCATTCACGTCCCAGAAGCGCCCGATCAGGCGGCTGACCGTTGTCTTGCCGGAGCCGGAGGGACCGATCAGCGCGGTGGTGGTGCCCTCGGGGATCACGAAGGACACGTCCCGCAGTACCGGGGTGTCGCCGTAGCCGAATTCGACCGACTCGAACCGGATCTCGTTGCCGGCGGCGGTCGCCGGTGTGAGCGGCTCGGGCAGTACCGGCTCGTCCAGCAGGGACAGAACGCGATCCAGCGCACCGCCCGCGGACTTCAGCGTGGATCCCAGCACCGCCAATTCGGTGATGGGCTCGGTGAATCGGGCCGCCAGCACCAGAACCGCCACCAGGGTGGCGGGCGCGAGGCCGCGGTCGAGTACGAGGTAGGCGCCGAGCGCGATCACGATGGTGAAGGTCGCCTGGACGGCGACGCTCAGGCCGACCAGACCGGGAACCGCGGTCGCCAGCACTCGTCGCGCGGTGCGGTGATCGGTCTGCAGTGCCTCCTCCAGCAGCCCGTCGCCAGCTCCGCGCCCGAAAACCCGCAGTACGGGCTGCAATTGGGCGAATTCCACGACGCGGCCACCGGTCTCGGCGCGCGAGGCGGCCCGGGCGGCGTCGGCCCGGCCGCTGAGTGTCACACTCCAGCGGTAGACGAGGACGATCACGGGGACGGTCAGCGTCACGGCAACCGCGAGACGCCAGTCGAAGACATACAACGCCACGATCACCGTCGCCGGCGTGACGACGGTGTTCACCAGCGGGCGCAACAGGTGCGCGGGCACGCCCATGATGTCCATGACGCTCTTGGTGGCCAGCTGGCCGAGCATGCCCACCCGGTCGGCGCCGAACCAGCCCAGCGGCAGCGAGGCGACGGTGTCGCCCAGCCGGGTGTGCAGGCTCTTCGACAGGGCGGCGCCCACCCGGACGCCGAGTTGCAGGCTCACGTAGTACTCGACGGCGTACAGCACGAGTACGACCAGCAACACATAGATCCACGGCCACAGCACCGAGCCCGGGTCGGATCCGAAGAGGGTCTTCAGGATCGGTACCAGCAGGGCGAAAGCGATGCCCTGCAGGACAGCGCCGATCACGAGCGCGGCGAGCATGTGCCGCAGGGCGCCGCGGTGCTCGGGCCCGACGACCGTCAGCAGTTTCCGGATCATGCGCCGGTCCTCTCCTCGATACGTTCGTACTCCGCCCACAGGCGGGCGTACCGCCCACCGGCGGCCAGCAATTCGTCGTGCCGGCCCTGCTCGGCGATGGCGCCGTCGGCGAGGACCACGATCTGGTCGGCCCCGGTCACCGTGGACAACCGGTGGGCGATCATCAGCACCGTCTTCCCGGCCGTCAAGCGGGACAGCGCATCCTGTACGGCGGCCTCGGACTCCGGGTCGGCGTAGGCGGCGGCCTCGTCCAGGACGACGATCGGGGTGTTCGCGAGCAGCGCCCGCGCGATCGAAACCCGTTGCGCCTGACCGCCCGACAGCCGGGCGTCCATGCCGACCACCGAGTCGTAGCCGCGCGGGAGCGCCTCGATCTCCTCGTGGATCGCGGCCGCGCGAGCCATGGCGATGATCTCGTCCCGGGTCGCCTCGGGCCGGGCCAGTGCGATGTTCGCCGCAACGGTGTCGCGGAGCAGCTTGACGTCCTGGAACACGAAGGCCACTCGCCGGTACAGCTCCTGGGGCGCGATCTCCCGCACGTCCACGCCGCCGATGGTGACCGCGCCGGCGGTCACGTCCCGGAACCGCGGCACCAGCGTCGCGAGCGTGCTCTTGCCCGCGCCGGACGGCCCGACCAGCGCGGTCACCGTGTCTTCCGCGAGCTCCAGGTCGACACCCGCGAGCACCTCGACCTCACCGTCGTACGAGCACCGCACGCCCTCGAGCCGGACCGTATTGTCCTGCGGCATGCGCGGACTCGCGGACACCGGCAGGACGTCCGCGTCGAGCGTCGCGCGCACCTGCTCGGCCGCGGTCTTCGCCATGCTCAGTTCGTAGCCGGCGTAGAACAGCGACAGGATCGGGGCGGTGAGGCCGACGCCCAGCAGCGCGAAGGGCAGCAGGTCGACCGCCGCCAGCCAGCCGCGGGTCACGAATATCGCGCCCCCGCCGAGCACCACGGTCAGCACGAGCACCGGCGACAGCACCACCTCGGCCACGGTCTTCGACGTCAGCGTCGAGCGCACCCAGGCGGTGAAGAACGTGGTGAAGGCGTCGGCGGCCCGGGAGTAGCGCTCGTGCGCCCGGCGGGTCTGCCCGAAGATCTTGACCACGCCGATGCCCTGCACGAATTCGACCGCGCGGCTGTTGATCTCGGCCATCGCCCGGCCGTACTCGGGCATGCTCTTGCCGATCGCGGCCGCGGTGATGGAGTACAACCCCAAACCGATGACCAGCGGCAGCACCGTCACCAGCGTCATCCGCCAGTCGACCCAGATCAGGTAGGCCAGCGAGGTGACCGGAACCACGGTGGCGGAGGTGATCTCGAGCATGGAGTGCGCCACCAGATGGTGCATGGCCTCCACGTCGTCGGTGACGACCTTCTTCACCGCCCCGGAGTTGCGGTCGGAGAACCACGCCAGTGGCACCTCCCCCAGCCGCCGCACCAGCCGCCGCCGGATGTGCAGCTGCAGTTCGTTGTCCGCGAAGTGGGTGATGCCACCCGCGGCGAGCAGCAGGATGGTCCGGACGAGCAACGCGACGACGGCGACCACCACCCACCGCCACGCGTCGTGGGCGCGGTCCGGTCCGGTACCGACCAGCACGCGCCCGAGCTCCGCGATCGCGATGAACGGCACGACCCCGGCGGCCGCGCCGAGACCCTGGGCCACAACGGCCGCGCGCAGCCGCCATCGAATCGGTCGCAGGAGCTCACTCAGTGTCGAACTGTTCTCTGCCATCACCTTTCCCCATTCATACGGCGGCGCGCACGCGCGCGGCGGCAGCGCCGAGCTCGTGCCGGCTGTGCACGCCGAGCTTGTGGTAACTGCGCTGCAGGTGGTTCTCGACGGTCCGGATGGAGATGAACAGTCGCTCGGCGATATCCCGGTTCGACATCCCCTGTGCCGCCAGGGCCACGATCACACGCTCGCGGCGGGTGAGCGTCGCGGAATGGTTGCTGTAAGTGGCGAACGATACGGTGGTCATCGAACTCTCCTGCTGCTCTGTGTCTTACGGTGCGGGCAGGAACCCGCGGCGGACGAAATAGTCCGTGTAGGTGGCGAACAACGCCGCGTCGATCGGCGGGCAGGTGATGTCGGCGCCCTCCGATCCTGCCCCACGCAGGAAGCCGCGCGTGGTCTCGTCGGTGAACGGTGGCTGTTCTTCCTGCTCCATCAGCATCGTGGTGCGGATCAGGGGGAACATGGCGTTGTCGACGTCGGCCGAGATCGCCTTCAGCCACTTGATGATGCTGACCTCTTTCAGGTCGTATCCGGCGGCGGCGATGAAGCCCTGGATGGTGGCCGAGTCGATGGCCTCCGGGCCGATGGCGTGGTAGATCCCGCCGAGCGCGTCGTCCTGCCGCGACACGGCCACGATGGCCGCGCACACGTAGTCGACCGGGACGAGGTTCATCTTCAGCCGGAACCGGCGCGGGTAGACACCCGCCTGGATGGAGCCGATGACGAAGCGCCACACGAAGTCGTTGCGCTGGCACGCCCCCGACCGCGAATCGCCCCACACCTGGGTGGGCCGATGCACCGTGACCGGCACGCCGCGCTCGCGCGCGTGCTCGATCAGCTGCTCGGCGACCCACTTGCTCTTGGTGTACCCCAGCGGCATTCCCTCGGCCGGCCCGGTCGGATGCTGCTCACCGCGCGGAGTGACATTGTCCCCGGTCTGACCGCTGAAGACACCGGTGGTCGAGACATGGTGCAGTGGAACGGAAGCCGCGCACGCGAAGCGCAGCACCTCGTGGATTCCGGTGACGGTCGACTTGCGCAGCCACTTGTAGGGCGTCAGGAAGTTGACCTTGGCCGCGGTGTGGAAGATCGCGTCGACCCGTCCGGCGAGGTCCTGGTAATCCGATTCGGACAGCCCCAGCCGCGGCAACGTGATGTCGCCGGGCACGAGCTCGATGCGCTCCATGGCGACCTGGTCGGTCAGGTCGTAGGACGCGAGATTGGCGTGCAGCCGCTCCCGGGCCTTCTCGACCGAGTCGGCCCGGACCAGGCAGTACACCGTCAGGTCGGCCGCGAGCAGTTCGCGCAGCAGGAACACGCCGAGAAAGCCGGTCGCGCCGGTGAGCAGTACCGACTTCATCCGTGCCGCCGGAACCCGCGGGGTGAAGCCCTCGATGTCGTCCGCGAGCACCGTGTCCTCGGCGAACTGCGTTGCGTCGCCCTCGATGTCGAGCGATGTCATGTCCTTGCCTTCCCGTTCTGGTGGCTACGCGACCGCGGCGCGCGCCTGTTCGATCGATCCGCGCAGCAGGAACAGCGCCTCGGCGATGTCCTCGGAGCCGGCGACGATGGGCGGAATGAGGCGCAGCACCTCGGGGCGGCTCAGGCAGGTCGACACGATCAGGCCGCGCTGTGCCAGACCCACCTGCACCTCACCGACGAACTCCGACGAGTGGAAATCGATACCCCACAGCAGACCCTTGCCCCGCACCTCGGTGACGACCTGTGCGTGGTCGGCGGCGATCTCCGCCAGCCCGGCGGCCATTTCGGCACTGATGCGGACGCCGTCCTCGACGTGCGCCTCGATGGTGGCGAGCGCGGGCTCGATCGCCGCGGTGCACAACGGATGTCCGGAGAAGGTGGCGGTGTGCAGCACCGGATCGGCCGCCAGCGGGGCGTAGAGCTGCTCGGAGCACACCACCGCGGAGACCGGGACGACACCGCCGCCGAGCGCCTTGCCCAGCAGGACCGCGTCCACCGGCAGACCGGCGGCCAGGGCGACGGAGCGTTCCCCGCAGCGACGCAGGCCGACCTGGATCTCGTCGGCGATCACGAAGGCGCCGGCCGCTTTCGCGTCGGCGCACCACTGCGCCAGGATTGCCGGGTCGAGCGCGGTGACGCCGTTCTCGCCCTGGACGGGCTCGAAAATCAGTGCGGCGACCTCGGTTTCGGCGACCACGCGCGCGACGGCGCCCGGGTCGGCCGGGTCGATGTGCACCGATCCGATCAGCAGCGGGCCGAGGTTGCCCTTGAACCGCTCGTGGTGGGTCAGCGCCAGCGCTCCGAGCGTCTTGCCGTGGTAGGAACCCTCCACGGCGATCACGGTCTGCCGCCCGGTCGCCAGGCGGGCGAGCTTCACCGCCGCCTCGACCGCGTCCGCGCCGCTACCGCCGAGGTACACCTTCGGCAGGGTGCCGCCGAGGTGTTCGACGATCGTCTCGGCGGCCTGCCCGGGCAGCGGGTTGAGCACCGAGCGGGTCGAGGTGGGCATGGTCTCCAACTGCCGGCGCACGGCCTCGACCACCGCGGCATTGCGGTGACCGAGCAGCGCGACCGCGTACGAGCCGAAGTCGAGGGCCTGACGACCATCGGAGAGGGTGACCCGGCAGCCGCTGGCGGAGGCCTCGACCGCGCCCTGGCCGGTGAACTTGCCGGCCAGCGCCATCGACGGGGAGAAGTGCCGCTTCACCCGCTTGAACGTGGTCTTGGCATCGCCGGTCTTGATGTCGCTCATCGCATTTCCCCTACTGCCCGGCACGGGCGACGATGGACCCGGCGTAGCCCTCGAGCGCCTTGGCGATGGCGGGGTGGATCATCTCCGCCACCAGGGGCATCCCGATGTCGAACTCCACGCTCAGCTCCAGCTCCTCCGGGTGGACCTGCCAGTAGCCCCGGTATTCCGCGAGGTCACCGTCGAGCTGGCGGAATTCGATGCGGCGCTGCTCGGCGGCGATGAGATCCTCCTGCTCCCACTCCATCTCCGACCCCTTGAGCTCGACCACCCAGCTGCTGGTGCGGCGCTCACCTTCGTCGTCGAGGATCTCCACCTCGTTGACGCCGGTCATGTATTCGGGGTAGGAGGCGCAGTCGAGCAGCACGTCCCACAGCCGCTCGGGCGGGCACGTCAGGGCGTGCCGGGAGGTCATCGAGTACATGTATTCGTTCCGTTCATTCGTCGGTTCCGGCCTCGCCGGATGCCTGAACCTGGATCTGCCAGTGCGAGAACAGCTTTCGTTCACCGTGCAGGCGCAGGAGGACTTCGGTGACGTGGTCGATCTCGGCCGCGTCCGTGCAGGTCTCGGTCGGGTGGAAGGTGCGCCGGACGCGTTCCAGGCAGAGCAGCAGGACCGCGCCGTCGGGGAACGGATCCGCCAGCACCGCACCGGAATTGACGGTCAGGTGGATGATCGCCGCGGCGGCGTGCAGGGCGCAGTACTGCTCGGCCAGGCGGTACAGGTCGGCGGAGGGCCCGTAGGCGCGGCCCAGTCGCTGCTGCAGCTCGCGCTGGTCGGCGGCCAGCCGGTCGACCTCACCCAGCAGCAGGTCGGCCAGGTCGGCCGATCGCTCGAACCAGGCGCGCTGGTCGCCCTCGCGGGTCGCGGCCAGCGCCCGCAGCCGCTCGATCGCGGCCGGCAGCGCCAGCAGCACGAGATCACCGTCACGGCAGAACAATTGCTGCTGCGCCGGAACCCATTCGTCGAGTTTGGCGTCGATGTCGTACATGAGCGCGACCTTGGCCTCGGCGGCCGCGCGCTGCTCCGGTGTCGCGGTCGCGCCACGGGTCAGGATCGTCTCCAGCTGCGCGCCGACGCTCTTCAGGTTCACGACGGTATTGCCGTCGGCGAACACCGAGACCAGGATGTCGCGCAGCATCTTCTGGAAGATGCCGTAGTGCGGGTGCTCACGCAGGTACAGCCGGGCGCCGAGCACCAGGGACAGCTGCGACAGCGTGCGTTCCAGGGAGGTCGGCACGAAGTACTTGACGATGGCGGAGAAGATGCCCGCCTGTTCCGGGCAGGCCTGCAGGCCGCGTACGCCGCCGGTCGCGACCGCCTCCGCGAGCAGCAGGTCGGCGAAACTCTCGGCCATCTGACGGCGGGTGTAGGGAATCTGGGCGACCTTCTGCCCGAAGATCTCCCGGCTGACGATGAAGTCGCAGGTCACCCGGAGCGCGGTGTCCGCAGCGCCGAGGGCGATGCCACTGATCACGGTGCGGGCCACCTGTGCGCTCTTGAGGACCAGTTCCAGGCCCTGGCCTTCGGCGCCGATGCGGTGGCTGTCGGGGACGAACACCTCGTCGAGCTGGATTCCGCTCAGATCCAGCGCGCGCAGGCCGTGCAGCCGCTCATTGGGCACCTCGCGCACGGATCCGGCGGGGCACAAACGCTTTTCGAGCGCGAACACCGACCAGTCGCCGGGCCCGCCACGGGCGCCGGTGCGCGCGTGCACGGTGACCACGTCGGCGAGCGTCGCGATGCCGATGAGCCACTTCTCACCGGTGAGCAGGTACCCGCCGTCGGTCTTCTCGGCGCGCATGTCGTTGGACAGCACATCGCTGCCGTGGTGCCGTTCGGACAGGCCCCAGGCCATCTTCGCGCCGTTGTTGATCATGGAGACGAATCGGGTGCGCTGGGTGTCACTGCCGCCGATCCAGGTCGGCATGAAGGCGAGGTCGGTCAGCATGAGCGCGCTGGCCGTGGTGGGGTCGCGGCGCGCGACCAGGCGCAGCAGCAGGAAGCCGGTCTCGACATCGCCTGCGCGCCCGCCCCATTCGGCGGGCAGGCAGTACTCGTGCACGGCCTGCCGCTGCAGTTCGCCGACCAGTTCGTGCGGGAACTCCTCCAGCTCGTCGTACCGCAGGATGCGCTGGAACGACAGCAGGGTCGCCGGATCGTGGGGATCGCCGAGATGACGTTCGAGTCCCTCGGCGAGCGCGATATTGTGCTGAACGGTCATGCCAGCATCCGTCCTTTCTCGTCTTCCGGGTCTGAGTGGGGTCCGGCCAGCTGGATCGGCGCGGCGGAGAACAGCCGCTGCTCCCGCCACAACCGCGACACGATGCGGAATGCGTTGTCCGCCACCGGCATCGGGAGCCTGGCGGTGCGCTCCGAAGCCCGGGCCCGCAGCAGCGACAGAGCGGCGGTCAGCCAGCCGACCGCGCCGGGTGGGCAGCCGTACAGCGAGCGGTGCCGGTTGAACCACCACAGGTGCACACACGACGCGGCCGCGTGCAGATACGCGATCCGGGCGGCCAGGTCCAGCTGTGCCGGACCGCGTTGTGCGGACGGCTGCGCGGCGATCCTTCGAATGTCGGCCGCGGCCGCACGCAGCTCGGCCTCGAGCAGTTCGAGTTCCTCGAGCAGCAGCGCCGCATCGGCTTCCAGGACGCCCCGGTCGAGCACGACCGGATCCAGCCCCGCCCGGACCTCCGCGAGAACACCGGCCAGTTCACCGGTCACCACGTCGCGGCCGCGGGTGCTGAGCGCGAGCCGATCGAATTCCAACGGCGGCAGGTCGCGGCCCAAATCGTAGGTGGCAGCCAGTAATTCGGGGTCGCGGTCGATGTCCTTCGCGTCCCCGAAGCAGTTCAGCTGCATCGAGACCAGGCGCAGATTCGCCGTCGGGCTGGTGTCGAAGTACCGGACCGCGGCATTGTCGGCACGCAGCACGTCGAAGGCTCCCGCCGGCCCTTCCCGCAGCACGCTCCGGGTGCCGAGAACATCCGCGCACCGCGCGAAGACTTCCTCGGACAGCCCGGTGAGGACCGTCTTCAGCGTCCCGGACCACAGGCTCTGCGCTTCCGGGAACGTGTGCATCGCGCGCACGCACGCCAATGCGGCGGCGTCACAGGCGATCAGCGCGGCGGCCGCGGTCCCCAGCTCCCGGCGGTTGGCCGGGTGATGATCGACCGGACGGTTCGCGACCACGTGTCCGCGGGCGAAGTCCAGGGTGAGCCGCAGCGCGCTGTCGGCGCCGGCCAGGTTGGCGGCCGTGCTGGTGGCGCGCACGATCTGCATGGCCTTCATGGCCGTTTCCATGCCCCGCCCGAGCTGCCCGACCAGCGCGTCGGCGGCGACGGGGACCTGGTCGAAGTGGAACTCGGTGAAGTGCGCGCCACGCATGCCCGCGACGCGCTGGAACCGGATCGAGGTGGCGGAATCCGGTCCCGCGGAAGGCAGGTCGAGCGGATTCTCGAGCAGGACGGCGCTGAACGCGGCCGGGCCACGACCGCCGGTGTGCCCGATCACCAGGGCCGCCTCGGCCCGGCGCCCGAAGCCCGTGAGCCACTTCGACCCATCCAGGCGCCACCCGGTCCCGGACGGTGTCAGCGCGCAGGTATTGGCGAGCAGGTCACTGCCGTGGCCGGGCTCGGAGAACGCGAATCCGATGGAACCGCCGCCGCGCAGCAGCTCGACGACCCGCTGCCGCTGCGCTTCCGAGCCCGCCAGCAGGACACACGAGGTGGCCGTGATGTCGATCATGGTGGCGGGCATGACGGTCAGGTCACGCCGGGCGGCCACCCGCACCAGCGCGAACGTCTCGTCGTACCGCACCAGATCGCCACCCGCCGCCACGGGTACGTAGGACATCCGCAGCGCCGGGCCGGCCACCTCGGTCAGCGCGTCGGGAAACGCGCCCCGCTCGGCCCGGGTGACCATGGCGGCGAATCCGCACGCGTTTTCCGGATCGGTGGGATCCCCGAGCGCGGCGTCCAGCGCCGCCGCGCCCGAATACAGCTGGGCGGGCGCGATATTCGCTACCGCAGTCACAGCTCGTTCCCGCTCTGATCGGCCGGCGCGGGGCGGAAGTCGCCGCAGCCGCGGGGCATCCGCACCCCGGCCAGCGCCAGCTGGTGCACGCGGGAGGTGAAGGCCGCACCGTGCATCAGGTTCCGCGCGACATCGGCGACGCGACGGTTCTCGGCGGCCGCCAGGTAGGAACCGCGAACCCATTCGTTGAAGCTGCCCATCGCCGGGCCGCACCAGATCTGGTAGTCCAGCGTCCGATCGCCCTCGCCGACGACCGCCCACCGCGAGGCCATGCCCAGGTACCACCGGAAGATGAGCGCCATCTTCCGCTTCGGGTCGTCGGCGGCCCGGGTCAGCTGGTCGGGGTCGCGGCGGGTGAAGTACTCGACCACGTCCTGCCACACCTCGTCCACGGTGCGGCGCAGGATCTGACCCTCGAGCCGGGCCAGCTCCGCCTGCGGCAGGGCGTCCAGACCCGGGTAGGCGCAATAGATTTCGTAGAGGCGCTTGGCGCGCATCGCGAACATGGTGCCCTTCTTCAGCACCTGCAGCTCCACGCCGAGCTCGAACATGTCGGCGGCCGGGGCCATGTCCACATCGGCGACGCCGGACTGGGCGAGCAGGTGCCGGACCTCGCTGGACGTGCCTGCCTCCAGGCAGGATTGGTTCACCGAGCCGGTCACGATGTAGTCGGCCCCCATCGCGAAGGCCGCGGCCGCGGCGATCGGGGTGCCGATGCCGCCGGCGGCGCCGATCCGGACGTCCAGCGGCAGGCCCAGTTCGTGCCGGATCTGGTCGCGGCGGCGCACCAGCGACGGGAACAGGGTGGTCAGCGGACGGCGGTCGGTGTGGCCGCCGGAGTCGGCCTCGGCGGTGATGTCGTCGGCCAGCGGGACCAGCCGGGCCAGCTCGGCCTGCTCGGCGGTCACCAGACCGGTGGCGACCAGCTCGGCGACCATGGCCTCCGGCGCCGGGCGCATGAACTTCTCGGCGACCTCGGCGCGGGAAACCTTGGCGATCACCCGGTTTCCGGTGATCACCCAGCCGCCGGCGGAGCGGGAGAGCCCGGCCACCCGGTAGCGCACGATGTTCGGGGTGATGTCCATGAAGGCCGACGCCTCGACGCACCGGACGCCGTAGCGCAGGAACAGCTCCACCGCGGCGCGCTCCAGCTCGGCCTCGCTGGGGCTGTGAATCAGGTTGGCGGCGTAGGGAAGTCCCGGGATCTCGGCCGCGAATCGCTGCAGGGCGGCCTCCACCCGTGACGGCAGCAGTCCGGCCGCGCCGAACGAGCCGAGGTATCCGGCCCGGGCCAGCGCGATGACGTAGTCCTCCGAGGCGATGCCACCGGCCATCGCGCCGCCCATGTAGGCGTACCGCACGCCGTGGTGCGCGCGGAACGCCTGGGAGCCCAGGCTTTCCGGGAGCAGCGGGCCGACCGCGGCGACCACGGTCGCGTCGTCGAGCGGCCGGTGCACACTCAGCCCGGCACCCTCGGGCGTGCGCACCACGTAGACGGACGACTCGAGGTCGGTGAGGGTGTCGTAGCAGCCTTCGACGGTGGTGTGGACAATCGGTTCGACGAAGTCGTCGGTTCCGAGGGTGATGCTCATCGTTCGTCCTCTCGACGGTTGTGCACCTCAACGGCGATGTCAGTGATCTCGTAGATGCGCATGCCCGGCTTCCAGACATTGGCGTCGGCGATGACCAGCGCCCGGCCGTCCTCGCGCCGGATTTCCTTGATGTGCAGGTCGAAGGTCATCGGACCCTCGGTCCGCAGAATCTGCCCGCGGTACTTCCAGGTCATCGGCACGCCGACCGGCATGGCGAAGACCGGGTCGTCGAACTCCCCGCCGAGTCCCGCTTCGATGGCGTAGACCTGCAGCGCCTGGATCAGCGCCTCGACGCCCAGCGAACCGGGCATGACCGGGTCGCGGTAGAAGTGGCACTCGAAATACCAGTCGTCGTGGTCGATTTCGCGGTGGCCGCGCAGGTACCCCTGCTCGTACTTGCCGCCGCCGGCGACGATGTCCACGGTGTCGACCATGCGCAGATGGCCATCGGCCAGCCGCAGGCCCGGCCGCGAGAACCAGTCGTCCGCGCCGCGCACCGCGAGGGTGCGAATCGCGCTGGGCGGCAGGCTGTCCTGCTGATCCAGCCAGGGAGCCACGTACTTGCCGCCGTCCAGGCCGATCTGGTTGGCCAGTGCGTCGGCGGTGTGATAGCCGAACATGGACTCGCCCCGGTAGAAGAGCTCGCCGTCCGCGAACAGCTCGTAGCTGAACTTCTGCAGCGACGTGCCGGGCATGACCTGGTTGAAGGTCATCCGCGTGTGCTGGCGAATCGTCTTGCCGCGCAGGTCGATCTGCTTGACGACACCGGCGGTGCCGTCCAGGTTGCGGATGTTGAGCTCCTGCTCCGGCGTGGCCAGGGTGGCGCCCAGGTAGTAGCCGAGCAGGATGGCCGCCTGCAGCGAGGACTCCATGTACACGCAGTTCGGCATGCCGGGGAAGGCGTTCTCGTGGAAGTACCACGCTTCCGGCGGGCAGTCGTACTCGGTCTCCATGGTGGCCCCGGACTTCAATTGGCCACGGACACCACCGAATCGCATGATCCGGTCCACGAAGCGGAAGTCCCCGTTGGGGATGTAGGGCGCCTTGCGGTCGGCGTAGATCTCGAATTCCGGTCCCATGGCCGTCGCCAGGTCGCCCTTGGCGGCGTGGGCCAGGTGCAGCTCATTGATGAACGCGGGCTCGCCGTGGGCGTTGCGCCGGCCGAGGAACGCCGGGATGCCACCGGTCTCGGGCCGGTACGGGGTGCCGGGCTTCTCGCGGACCTGCACGCCGAAGTTCTGCATGCTGATCATCGCCTTGTCGCCGTCGTAGACGACGATGTCGGCGATGACGGTCGGGCGCGGCAGCATGGACAGCTTGGTGATCTCGACGTGATAGCGCAGGCTGCGCTGGCGCGGCGTGATCTGGCCGCGCACCTTGACCTGCGTCTTCAGGCCCGGCACGGACTGGAACTCGCCGTCCGGGACCACCAGGTGCATGCCCAGATACATGGCGTAGACCTGCAGCAGCTGCACGCCGCCCTCGGCGACCAGGGAACCGGCCAGCACCGGGTCACCCGGGAAGTGGCACTTGAAGTACCAGCCCTCGGGGTCCAGGTACTTGACCGCGCTCAGTTCGCCGATCCCGCACGGGCCGCCGAGCCGGTCGATCACGGTGATCTCGTCGATCATGCGCAGCATCGAATCCGGCAGGCGCAGTGAGCGATTGCAGCCGTCGGCGGTCTGGTCCCAGGCCGGGCCGAACACCTCGGCGGGGCGGCCCTGGGCGAGCAGTTCCAGATCGGCGCCCGACAGCGACGTCCGGTCGGTGCGCACCAGCGGCTTGAACCAGGTGCGGCTCATGGCTTCCCGACGCTTGCGGTCGGCCGCGCTGGTCACCACGCCGAGGGAGTTCTCCAGCTCCGCGCTGGAGAAGAAGCCCGCGCAGGCGTTGAGCAGCTCGAGAATGAGCACGCCATCGGCGTAGCAGCGGTAGTTGAAGAAGAACAGCAGGCTGTCGCCGTTCCAGACGAAGCGCGCGATATTGATCTCGTAGCGCAGCGTCTGGCCCTCGCGCGGGAGACCCCCGTGGAAGACCAGTTCACTGTCGAGCAGGCGGTAGACGCGCTCGCCCTTGTTCCGGAAGTCGATGCCCAGGTAGCTGATCAGCAGCAGGTCGCACTGGCCGGCCTCGATGGTGACCGCGCAGGGCACCAGGCCGTCCACCGAGTACCAGGCGCCGACCGGCACATCGTATTCCGTGGTGATCGACGAGGGCTCGTAAACACCCGGCGTGCCGTTGATCTCGGTGACGCGGGTGACGAAGTGGTAGGGCGGCTCGGGCAGTCGCACCCGGACCGGGTAGGTGTCGTACTCGGCGAAGTCGGGACCGAAAACGTTCACGACCTTGCCGGAGGCGAACTCCAGCAGCTGCGCTTCATCCCACACCACCGGTCGGGCGGGCTCGGCCGGGACGGGCGCATCCGGCACGGCCGGAGGCGCCGGCGGCACCGGTCCGCGGCTCGCCTCGAGTGCGTCGAGACTGGCCAGCGCCAGGGCATTCTGCACGCGCAGGAAGGATTCGTGCGCCTCGGAGACGCTGAGCCGCATGGGCTGGATGACTCGGGTGCGTGCCGCGACCACATGCGTGGCGACAATGGCCGACTGCGGCTGGATCGTTGTCGGCTGGACCTGGATCGCCGTCGGCGGCACCGGGGCGGCGGGTGCCACGGCGAGGTCGGCGGGACGACGGGACGGTAGAAACACGAACGGCTCTCCCTCGATGACGATGGCATCCGGTTCGACGGTGATCGGAAGCAGAATCTGGACCTCGGCCTCGAAGGCGCGACGCGTACTCGCCTCGGCCAGAACGGGTTCCGCACGCTCGCGGACCCGCTCGACCAGCGATTCGCCGCCGCAGGTGACCGCGGCGCGGAACGCGGGCCGGGCCGGCGCGGACTCGGCGGGGAACAGGCGATCGAGCCGGACATCGACCCTGTGGCTCACCAATCGGGCCAGGGCGGCGCACACCGACTGTCCGGTGGACATGCCCCGGCGGTCCACCGAGACGGCGACGTGCGGACGGTCCCCGAGAGTGTCTCCGATCCAGCGGGTGCACGTCGCGCCCGGGCCGACCTCGATGAACACGCGGAATCCGCGGTCGTAGGCGGTTTCGGTGAGTCTGGCGAAATCGACCGTGGTGCACAGCGTGTCGGCGATGCGGCGGGAAATCACCGCGCGGTCCGACATGTCGACCAGGCCGTAGTCGAAGCTCGACAGCAGCTCCAGGTCCGGGGCGGGCGCGCCCAGCGGGTGGTCGTTGAGGGACGCGAACTCGGCGAACTCGGATTCCACCACGGCGCAGTGCATGACGTGGTTCGCGGGAGCCTTGGCGGACTTGCAGTCCAGGCGGCCGATGAGCTCACGGACCTGCTCCGCGAAACCCGCCACCACCACTTCGCGCGGAGTGTTGATGTGGGTCAGGTACACCCGGTCCAGACCCGGCATCGCCGCGCGCACCTGCTCGGCGCCGGCGAGCAGCACCTGGGTGGTCCACACTTCGCGGTCGGGCGTCGCATCCGGCAGCCCCCACGCCGAACGGATGAGGCGCTTGGGTCCGCGCAGCTGGTCGATGAACAGCGGCGACCGGGTCAGCGGGGTGTCGTCACGAACGGCGGCATCCCACACGTCGAGGGCGAAGAGCATGCTGCTCTCCCCCAGGCTGTAGCCGAAACCGCCGTGCGGGCGAATGCCCATGGCGTCCCGCAGCATCCGGGTCGCCAGCACGGCGGCGTTGGTGCCGAGGGCGAGCATGGTCGGGATCGACTCGATGAGCTCGCCCTCGTGCCGCATCAGCGCGGCCCGGTCGACACCCAGCGGAGCGGTCGGGAACAGCGCCGCGTGCTTGTACTCCGCCCAGGGCGTGCGGGCATCGCGTTCGAATTCGGACAGCAGGCCCGGGAAGAGCGTGAACAACTCGCGGCCCGCGCCGGGGTAGGCGGTGAAGGCGCCCGGATAGACGAACGCGATCTTGCCCTCGGCCCCGGCCGGGCGCGGCGTGCAGTAGCTGCCCGCGGGCGTCGTCCAATCCCGTTCCGCTGCAATCGTTTCCGGCAGGTGCTTCACGGCCGCCGACAGCTCGCGGCGCAGCGCCGTGGCGTCGGCGGCGACGATGGCCGCGACATAGCGCCCGCGCCGTTCGGCCGTCGCCTGCTGCCGGGCCAGGTCCAGCGGTGTGGTCCCGGCGTCGAGCGCGTCCAGGCACGCCTGGGCGGCCGTGGCCAGTTCCCGGCCGCTGTCGCCGGACAGCGGCACCAGCAGCGGCGCGACGGATCCCGACCAGTCGAGGGTTTCGACCGCGGGGCGCGCGGGCGGGGCGGACAGGATGATGTGCGCCGCGGCGGTGCCGTCGACCGCGTGCACCGCGGCGACGAGGCGGTCCTCGACACGGCGGCCGAGCCACGGGACGGGGCCGTCGAGCAGCCGCAGCGCGGAATCGGTGAATCCGTCCGTCGCGTCGGCGGTCTCGCCGATTCCGGCCGCGGCGGGCGGCAGTTCGCGGTGCCGCAGGCTCAGCGCCGCGGCGACCACGCCCACCAGCACGCTCGCCTGCTGGGTGTCGCCGAACAGCGGCGGGTGGCCGGCCAGCGCGCAGCCGGGGACCTCGCTGCCGCGGTCACCGTAGAGCCGGGCGAGCTCGCCGAGCCGCTCGGCATCCAGGTCGGCGGCCAGTTCCAGATAGCCAATGTCGTCCAGCGTCAAGTCGTGGGCGGTGAGCGCCGAGCGCACCTTGTCCGCCAGCGATTCCGGACCGGCGGCATCGGTCACCACCGCGTCGATGGTGAGCGGAGAGTCCGCCGCCGCCCGGGTGAGCACCACGGCCGCCGCGCCATCGCCCAGCACCGGGCGGGCGCCTTCGGCCAGAGCCGTTCGCACGAGGGTGTTCTCGTATCCGGCGGCCAGCTCGACACCGCCGACGAGTACGGCCTCCACGCTCGGGTCGAGCAGCAGCAGGCCCGCGATCTCGAGCGCGCGGGCGCCGCCGGTGGCGTCGGCCGACACCGTGAAGGCCGGACCGGTGAAGTTGTGCGCGGAGGCGATCCGCGCGGCCATCACGTTGCCGATGTAGCTCAGCACCTCGTTCGCGCCGATCGGGTCGTGCACGCCGGCGCGGACCGCGGCCTCCAGCCGGTCGAGCTCGTCCGCGGTGAGATCCAGTCCGGTGCGGGCACATTCGGACCGCACGTGGGCGCCGATGTCGAAGCGGGCGCGATGCGCGTGCGAGCGCGGCTCCATCTCCATGGCGATCACCACGCCGATGCGGCGCTCGGCGCGGTCCTTGGCCGACGTGGCGGCGAGTCCGGCCTCGGCCAGCGCCTCGTCCGCGGCCTCGAACAGCAGCAGGTGCTGCGGATTGGCCTGGGCGAGTTCGGCGGGCGGCATGCGGTAGCCGCGCACGTCCACCTCGACGGTGTCGACGTAGCCGGCGTCCGAGTCCGGCTCGAGCTCGGCAATGCCGAGCGATTCCGCTCCGTACCACCGTGTTTCGGGACGCTGCACGAGCGCGGCGCGCCCCGCGCGACGGGCGCGGCGCAGTGCGGGCACCCCCGCGACTTCACCCACGCGAACGCCGAGGCCGCTGATCGCCAGCTGGATCGGCTGTGGCGCAGCGGTTTCCGAAGCCGCTTCCACCGCATCGGTCAGGATGAGATGGGCGTTGGTGCCGCCGAATCCGAAGGCGGACACACCCGCTCGGCGGGGCCGCTCTCCGGAGCCGGGCCAGGGCTGGTTGGCGGTCACGAGCCGATCGGCCGCGTGTTCCGCACCGGCCGGCCGGATCGGCTCGGTGGTGGTCGGCGTGGCGGGAATGATGCCGTGCCGCATGGCCAGGATCGCCTTGAGGACACTGGTGAATCCGGCGACGGTGAGCAGGTGGCCCACATTGCCCTTCACCGACCCGAGCAACGGCACCTGGTCCGCGCCGAAGAATTCGGTGAGCCCGCGCAGTTCGATCGGATCGCCGACCGGGGTGCCGGTCGCGTGGCATTCGATGTAGTCGACGGTCTCGGGGTTCACGCCCGCGCCGTACGCCTGCCGGTAGGTGGCGAGCTGCCCGGAGATGTTGGGCACCAGCGGATGCGCGCCGGCGCCGTCGTTGCCGAGGGCGATGGATTCCACCACCGCGTGGATACGGTCGCCGTCGCGCACCGCGTCGGCGAGCCGCTTGAGCACCAGCACGCCCGCGCCCTGGCCGGTGACGATGCCGGTGGAGGCCGAGTCGAAAGGCTGGCTGATGCCATTACCCGGGTAGGCGTGCAGGTCGCTGAAGGACAGGTGGATCAGCAAGGGATCCGGCGCGCACACCGCGCCGGCGAGGACCACGTCGGCCGCGCCGGTGGCGAGGTAGTCGCGGGCCAGGCTCATGCTGTACAGCGCGGAGGAGCAGGCGGCGTCCAGCGCCAGGCGCGGACCGCCCAGGCCGAGGGCGTCGCTCACGACGGTCGCGGGCAGCCCGGACGGCCAGAGCGACCGCACCGGCGCGTCCGGCTGCCACGCTCGGGACTCGCTGTCCGGCACGGGAAGTCCGGCCAGCCGCAGTCCCCTGCTGACGCCCTCGCGGAACATCGGCAGGCACAGCCTGACCGACTGCTCCGTCGGGAAGGAGTAGTTGCCGAGGACGAGTCCGGTGCGGGCGAGCGCCGGATCGTCCTCGGCGATCCCGGCATCGGCCAGCGCCTGCCGGATCGCATACAGCGGCCACTGGACCACCGCACCGAGGCCCTCGATGGTCTGCGCGTCGATGCGCAGGCCGTCGTGGTCCATTTCGGGTTCGGTCACGAAACCACCACGCACGGAGGTGATTCCGTGGGTCTCGTCACCCCACGCGCCCGGCGTCGCCGGGTCCGCGCCGAAGGTGTCGGCGGTGCCCGGCCGGCGCAGGTCGGCGCCGGCGAGCAGGTTGTCCCAGAACTGCTGGGGCGTATTCGCGCCCGGGAGCAGGCAGCCGATGCCGACGATGGCGATCGGCGTACCGCTGTATGTGTCCGACATGGATGTCACACTGTCCGATCCGATTGATCCGTCAGGAATGGAATTTCGCGCCCAGAGCGGCGTCCGCCACCAACTGCACCGCCTCGAAGCGCAACAGCACGCGGCCGTCGCGAGCGCAGGCGGTGACCGTGCCTCTGGCCACTGAACCGTTGATCTGGAGGGCATCCACGACCACCAGGAATTCACCCGTCCCGGGCAGGGCGTCGTACACCTCGACCGCACCGATCGCCGTCGGCAGGCTGTTCAGCCCGACGGTCCGGTGCACCTGCACCAGCGCCGCTTGCAGCAGCAGATCGGCCGGCTCCGGGGAGTACTGCCCCGCGGCGAATTCGCCTGCGCCGAGCCGTGACTCGACCGGGCGGCACACCGCCACCAACCGCCCGTCCGCCGCCGCCACCGTGCCGGTGATCGCGGCCAGGGACGGTCCGTGGAACAGCACGCCGTCGGTGTAGGCCGTGACCGGTTCGACGACGCTCAGATCGGGCAGGGCGAGCACCGGTGCGGCGCCGGCCGATTCCGCCGGAACCTGCGCGCGGAAACGCGGGCGGCCGGTCGAGTCGGTGACCAGCACCTGCTCCCCCGTCACCGCCAGGTCCAGGTGCTGCGGCGCATCCTCGTCGAGCACCACACCCTTCAGGACGGAGAAGCCGGTCAGCCGGGTGGCCGGGATGCCGCGCAGACGCTGCGCCGCACCCAGGATCGCACCCACCGCCGCCGTGGCCGGCAGCACCGGGATCCCGCCGATGGCGTGATCGGACAGCACCTCGTCGTCCGCCAGACCGGTCATCGGCAACCGCAGTACCGTTGTCCCACTCGCGATCTCACGCGGCGGCTTCGCCGACAGCGGCTGGTTCGGCCCGACCACCACCACCACATCGTGGGAGCGGGCCGTGCTGAACTGCTCGGCGAAGAAGTCCACGCCCGTCGGCAGCGGAATCAGGGTCACACCGCGTTCGGCGAACATCCGCTCGAGCTCCGGAGTCACCATGCCGCCCGCCCAGGCGCCCCAGTTCACCGAGGTGACGCGGGCGGCCGGAAGACGGCGGCGCAGGGCGGCCGCGACGCGGTTGAGCGCCTCGTTCGCACTGGCGTAGCTGGACTGCCCACGGTTGCCGAAGAATCCGGCGATCGAGGAGAACAGCACCACATGGTTCAGGCGGTCCTCGCCGAGGGCGTCCAGCACCGAGCGCAACCCGGCCAGTTTGGTCGCCAGCACCGGACCGACGTCAGCGCTGCGCTGATCGACGATCGCCTTGTCCGCGAGCACGCCCGCCCCGTGCACCAGGCCGGTGATCCGGTCCCGGTGCGGAGCCAGCGCGGCCGCGGTCGCGGCGGCGTCGGTCACGTCCACGGCCAGGTACTCCGCGGTCGCGCCGGTCGCCCGGATGGCCGCCAGCGTTTCCCGGATCTCCCGGCCCGCGATGAGCCCGCGGTAGACC
>NZ_JBHZCS010000017.1:0-2999 GCF_042755705.1 Nocardia sp. NPDC059154 | reverse complement strand
GCGTCGGCTTGGTGCCCGCCGACCGCAGCTCGCCCACGATGGCGCCCTTGAGAGCGCCGTCGGGAACGCCTGCGGCCCAGGCGGGTTCGTCCGCGAGTTCACTGCGGCCCAGCAGCAGCAGGCCGCTGCGGTAGCGCCGGGCCAGGCCGATGGCGCACGCCGCGGTCACGCCGCGGCCACCACCGGTGACCACGAGCAGATCCGCCTCGGTCGGGGCGGCGACCGAATCACCCTGTGGGAGCAGTGGATCGGTGCCGTCCTCGACCGTCGCGGCCAGCGTGCGGCGGCTCAGGTCCGCCGCCACGCCGACCTCGACAGCCGCGGTGTCCGCATCGGCGATCTCCGCGATCAGCTGGGCCACCGCCTGCTCGCCGGTGAGTTCCGGGCTCAGGTCGACAGCGCGGCAGAACAGCGAAGGTGCTTCGATCGCCAGGGTTTTCACCAGGCCCGGCAGTCCGCCGAGGAGTCCGGCGGCATCGCTGCCGCCGGACAGGCCCAGGAGCCCATCGATCCGGCTGACCGTGACGAAGGCCGCACGCCCGTGTTCGGCGGTCCGTTCCAGCGGGCGCTGCACGGAAGCCGCTGTCAGCAGTGCGGATTCGAGGGTCACGATGGACTCCGACCATCCGGCCGGGGCATCCGGAGCCAGGAACAGCACCAGATCCACCCGATCGGCCGGCGCCTCCGTGCCACGCTGCACGGTCCAGCCCGCCGCCTCGAGGGCGGCGGAGATCGGCTCGGTCAGGGCGCTACCGTCGCCGGCGACCAGCGCCACCGGCTGTTCGGCGTACGCCCCGACCAGAGTGAGGACAGAAGGAATCTCGACAAGGCGCGCCTGCATCCGGCCAATCCGGGACGCGCCGTCAGCTTTTGGGAGAACCGCCTCCGCCCCATTGGCACCGGCGAGCGCGCCGCTGATGAAGGTGACGATGCCGCCCAGGGTCCGCAGCTCACCCATCTGCTCGGGTCCGGCCTGCGGGCTGTCGGGGAAGCGCTCCTGGAGCGCGCCCATGATCTCGACTCGCTTGATGGAGTCGATGCCGAGGTCGGCCTCGACATCCATGTCCATGTCGAGCATGTCGGTCGGGTAACCGGTCTTCTCGGCCACGACCTCCAGCAGGGCCTGCTGGACGACCTCGGTGGGGTCACCGGCGGGGGCGGCGACCGGTGCGGGGGCCGGCGCAGCGGCGACGGGGGCGGCAACCGGGGCGGCAACCGGGGCAGGAGCCACGGGAGCGGCGACCGGAGCGACGGGGGCGACCGGAGCGACGGGGGCGGCGACCGGGCCCGCGGGAGCGGCGACGGCGGCCGGCTGCGCGACCGGGGCGGGCGCGGGGGCCGGAGCGGCGATGGCCTGGGTGTGGGCGGACTGGCCCACGTTCAGCTCGGGGCGCGGCAGGCGCTCGACCGGACGGCGCACGGCCGGGGCGACACCGCCCATACCGGCCTCCAGGTACGCGAAGCCCAGCAGCACCTCGCTGGCCTGGCTGTGCGCCTGGCCGATCGCGACGCTGTGGTCGCTGACCGAGGCGAGCCCGGCGACCGTGCGGTCGGTCAGGTTGCCCTGCAGCGCGTCGTATTCCAGGATGCCGCTGAGCCTTTCGGCCACCCGCAGCTGGCTGCTCAGGTACTCACGGTGCAGCGCGAGGTGGTCACCGGCCATGGTGTCCGACCCGGACGCCACCGGCGCCGCGGCCGGAGCCGGGGTGCTGTGGCCATTGCCGTTCCCGTTCCCGTTGCCGTTCCCCGGGGCCGGCGCCGGAGCGGCCTCCGGCCGGGGCACCTGATAGCCGTTCTCGAGTGCGTCCCGATAAGCGCCGCGGCGCTCCTCGGAGACGTAGTTGATGCCGTTCAAGGGAATCCTCATTCCTTTGGTTTCGACTACATCGGGGGCTGTGACGCTGTAGCGGTTGAATCCGGCGAGCGGCAGGCCGAGGACCGCGAGGCGCGCCGCGAGCTGCTTGAGCGAGCGGTCGCCGTCCGTGGCGGGGCCGGCATCCGCGGCCAGCACCACGACGTCGTCGCGGTCGGCCAGGATCTTGCGCACCAGTCCGGAAAGCACTGACTTGGGACCGAATTCGACGAACACCCGGTACCCGGCCTCGTACATCTCGAGCACGCGCGGCGCGAACGAGACCGGCTGCGACAGCTGCTCGACCAGAACCGATCGGTTGCGGTCGAGGTCCGTGCCGTACTCGGCGCCGGCGGTGTTCGCGAACACCGGAATCGACGGAGCGGCGCAGACCGCCTCGGTCACCGCGGCGCGGAAGGCCGAAACACCGTGTGCGACATAGGAGGTGTGGAACGCCGCCGACACCGGCAGCAGGCTCGCACCCAGACCGAGCCGGTCGGCCTCCTCGGCGAACGCGCGCACCGCGTCGGTGCCGCCGCCCACGACCGTCTGCTCCGGGGCATTGAGGTTGCAGATCACCACATCCGGGTGGGCCGCCAGCAGCTCGGTGAGCTGCTCGGCGCCGCAGCGGAGCGCCGCCATGGTGCCCCGGTCGGACGCGCCTTCGGGCAGCTGGGCCATGGCAAGCCCACGGGCCCGGGCCAGGCGGTGGAAGGTGTCGTCGTCCAGGGCGCCGGCCGCCCACAGGGCGGTGAGCTCACCGAAGCTGTGCCCCAGGGTGCCTTCCGCATCGAAACCCAGCTCCAGCAGGTACCGGTACTGACCGGAGGACAGCGCGCCGATCGCGGGCTGCGCGAAGTCCGTGCGGCGCAACGCCTCTTCCTGGCGCGCGGCCGTCTCGGGATCGAAGGCCTGCGGCGGGTAGATCACCCGGCTCAGCGGCTCGGCGGGCTCCGAGATCCGGCTGGCGGCATCGAGGGTGGCACGCACCGGCGGCACGGCCAGCGCGGTCCGCACGCCCATGCCGACGTACTGGCTGCCCTGACCGGCGAACAGCGCGGCGACCTTGCCGGGCACCGCGGCCCGGCGGCGGTACCAGGCGCCGCCCGGCAGCTCGAAGGCTTCGGCGTCCGGCTCGGCACGCAAC
>NZ_JBHZCS010000016.1:126496-143430 GCF_042755705.1 Nocardia sp. NPDC059154 | reverse complement strand
GGTACTCCGGTCACGCCCCGCGGCGCGTTCGACAGGTATTCGGTTGTGCCGTGCGGCTTTTCAGTAGCCGACGGTGAATCTTCAGTAGCCGACCGTGAACCGGGTCCGGTGGTGCGCGGGCTGCTCGATCTCGTCGAGCAGGGCGATGGCCATGTCCTCCATGGAGATCGCCGAATTGCCCTGGTCGTCGGTGAGCAGGTCGTCCCGGCCGAGGCGGTAGGCGCCGGTGCGCTCGCCGGGTTCGAACAGTGCGGCCGGGCTGACATAGGCCCAGTTCACCGTGTGCGGGGTCGTCCGGAACACCTCGAGCTGGCGGCTGCCGCCCTCGGCAATGGGCACCAGCTCGGCCGGGAAGCCCGGCTGCTCGGTGAGGGTCTTACCGGTCCCCGCGACGGTGAGGCTGCCCGCGCCGCCGATCACCAGCAGCCGAATCCCGCTGTCCGCCAGGCCTTCCAACAGTGCGGCGGCGACCTCGACCAGTTCGTGTTCGCGACCCGGGGCCGGACGGGTCGCGCTGACCACGACATCGCTGCCGGCCGCCGCCTTCTCGACATCGGCGGGATCGGCGGCATTGCCGGTCCACACCTCGACCTGCGCGGGCAGCTCCCGCAGCCGCTCGGCGGTCCGAGCGACCGCCCGCACCCGGTGGCCCCGGCTCAGCGCCTCGGCCACGACCCGGCTCCCGGCGTCTCCACTCGCTCCGAACACTGTGATCTGCATGGTCTTTCGCTCCTTATCGAGGGTTCGAATCAAGCCGCGACGCGGTTCTTGGGAGTGTCGTCATCGGTCTGCGGCGCGGGTTCCGTTGTGCGGGGCGCGGATCCGGTCTGGCCGAGCAGGGTGCCACCCAGCGCGATGGCCATGCCCAGGATCTGCAGCGGGGCCAGCGCCTGACCGAGCGCGGCCCAGCCGATGACGGCCGCCGACAGCGGGCTGAGCAGACCGAGGAAGGCCACCGAGCTGGCATTGGCCTTGGCGATGCCGCGGAACCACAGCGCGTACGCGGCGGCGGTGCCGATCAGGCCGAGGTAGAGGTAGCCGCCGATGGCCCGGCCGTCCAGCGCGGGCGGCGCGCCCTCGGCGATGGCGGCGACCGGCAGCAGCAGGAGTCCGCCGGCGGTGAGCTGCCAGCCCGTCATGGCCAGCGGGCCGATGCCCTCGGGCCGTCCCCAGCGCTTGGTCAGCACCGTGCCCCCCGCCATGGCGATGGCGGCCACCAGCCCGGCGATGATGCCGAGCGCGTCGAGAGTGGCGGTGGCCCTGAGTACTACGAGTGCCACGCCGGCCAGCCCGATCAGCGCCGCCGCCACCTTGCGCGCGGTGAGCCGCTCATTGAGGCCGAGGGCGGCGAACCCGACCGCGAACAGCGGCGCGGCCGCTGCGAGTACCGCCGCCACCCCGCCCGGCAGCCGATAGGCGGCCACGAACAACAGCGCGGTGAAGACTCCGATGTTCAGACCGCCCAGCACCAGCGCGCGTGGAATCCATTGCCCGTGCGGCAGTTTCCGCGTGATGGCGAGCAACAGCAGCCCCGCGGGCAGCACCCGCATGAGCGCGGTGAACATGGGCCGCTCGGGCGGCAGGAACGTCGTGGTGACGGCGTAGGTCGACCCCCAGACCAGTGGCGCGAGCCCGGTGAGGGCGAGCGTCCCGGCGAGTCCGGCGGCTCCGGCGCGTGTGGTGGTCATCGATAGCTCCTCATTGATAATCTCAACGTTGAGATAACACCATTCAGATACCTCACCGTCAAGTATCTCAATGTTGAGATTTATTCCGCCCCGAGAGGAGACCGCCGGTGCCCGACGCCGTCGACCAGATCACCGCCGCCTGGCGTCAGCAGCGCCCCGACGTCGACACCTCCCCCATGGAGATCTTCGGCCGCCTCGCCCGCCTGGGCCGCATCGTCGACCGCGAGCTCTCCGACTTCTTCCGCACCCACGGCCTGGAACGCTGGGAATTCGACGTCCTCGCCACCCTCCGCCGCTCCGGCAACGAATCCGGCCTCAGCGCAGGCGCCCTCAACAAGGCCGCCATGATCACCTCCGGCGCCATCACCAACCGCATCGACCGCCTCACCGCCAAAGGCTGGGTACAACGCGTCCCCGACCCCAAGGACCGCCGAGCCATCCAAGTCCACCTGACCGACTCCGGCCGAGCCCTGATCGACCGAATCCTCCCCTTGCACATGGAAAACGAACAACGCCTCCTGGCCGACCTCTCCCCGGCCGACCGCAAGGCCCTGATCCCTCTACTCCGCAAGTTCGCCGAATCCCTCGGCGACCTCACCCTGGACTGAACTACTGGCCGAAACCGCTAGTGCGCCAAGGCAGGAGGGATCGGTTGCGCCGGAGCGTCGGCCGGGACCGGGGCCGGGGAGGTCGGCGGGTTGGGTGTGGAGGCGGTCCGGGGGGCCGGAGTCGCGGTCCGGATCACCAGGTTGACCGGGCCCGAGCTCGCTGGTGCCGGGGCAGTACGGGGGTTCGAAGGCGTGGAGTTGGGGTCGGCGCTGCCGGGGGACGGCAGGGGGATGGTGATCCGTGAGCGGTCGTCGGGGGTGGGGCGCAGCGGGATCGCCGGGGGGACATTGCCCGGGGTGACGGGAGTTCGGGTGCCGGGGACGGTGTTGGTCGGGTCGGTGTAGGTCGGGACCGTTGCGTCCGGGGCCGCAGCGCCCGGCGTGATGGGGTTCGTGGTGGTGGCGTCCGGGGTAGCGGGGGCGGCCGGGTCGGATTCCGTTGGGGTGGGCTGGGTTTGGGTGGACTGCGGGTCGAGGAAGGGGAGGTTGGGGTCGGCGGGGGTTGCGGCGGCGGGGAAGTCGGTGAGGGCGGGGCCGACCTCCATGGCGGCGGCGGGGGTGGGGAGGCCGCCGTCGGGGGCGGCGGAGTATTCGGCGCGCAGGATGTGGTTGTCGCGCACCAGGACTCGGCCGGAGGTGGCCTCGACGGCGCTGGTGGTGCGGGAGTCTTCCTTGTCGGTGCCGAGGTACATCTGGCAGTCGGTGGTGTCGCAGGTCTGGGCGTAGGAGTAGCGGTCTTCGGCGAGGGCGTAGGAGCGGGCGGCGATGGCCTGGGCGCGCAGGGCCTCGGCGCCGCCCTGGTCGGCCCAGCCCGGGACCATTTCGGCGGGGACGACGCCCCTGAGGTAGTCGTCGAGGTCGACCTCGTTGACGGTGCGGGGGGAGCCGTTCTCCAGGGCGACGCCGAGGACGCCACGGTAGGCGTTGCCGCCGCAGATCTCGAGTTGTTCGCCGGCGGGGCGGTCGGTGCCGTCGGTGACGGGGTAGGCCCACGGGTCGTCGGTGCTGCCCTCCCAGAGGGTGTTTCCGTCGCAGCCCTGGGTGATGGTGACGTCGGCGCCGGTGGCGGTGGGCGTCAGATGCGCGGCCTGGCCGGGGATGACACGGCGGCCGGCGACGTAGAAGACGGAGTCGGAGGCGAGATCGAGGGTCTTGTCGTCCTGCTCCATGAGGCGGACGCGGACCGTGGTCCGGCCGACGTCGGCGAGATCGGCTCCGGAGTAGTAGGTGGCCAGGATGCGGTCGGCGTTCCAACCCGCGACGGCCTTGTCGAAGGCGCCGTTCTGGCTCAGGCCGCGCCCGTGACCGGCGCCGGCGGTGAAGAGGAAGGCATTGTCGGGCCAGGCCCAGACCAGTACTGCGGTGCCGCCGGTGGTGGCCGCGACGGCGAGGGAGAGGGAGAGCAGACCGCGCCGGCTACGGCGCTTGGCTAGGTACCCGTTCGGCATGTCATACCCGTTCTGTCGAGAGCCGAAGCTACATTCGAGTTACCCCGAAGCTAAGCCTCAACCATACGTTCAGGGAATGTGACAGTAGGGACTAGTGTGATCGTTGATGCGCCAAGTAGCAAGCTTGTGCTCCGGGCGCGGTTGGACGGATTTACCTGAATGGGAGATGCTTGTGCCGTATCGCAAACCGAAACCTGCCTATACGCTCCCGGTCATCACCGTCCTCGCGCTGTCCGCTCCCGTCGGCATTCTGGCGCTGAGCGATTCCCGGGACGTCCGGAACACCGATGAAAGCAATTGGGCAGCTATACCTGCACAAATGGCAGAAGTCGCCCTGGACTCGGCGCCCGACATCGTGCTGCCGCTGCGTGAGCTCACCGGGCTGGACCTGCCCGACCTACGCCTGTCCGATCTGCGAATGTTGCCGCTGCCCAAATCGATTCCGATCCCGCCGAATCTCATTCCGGGCGTCCAGCTACCCAGCGAGATTCCACTACCGCGGCTGAACGACTCGCCGCAGCAGCCCGTCGGGCCCGCATCCGACACCGGGCCGCACGTCACCCGACCCACCCTCCCGGGCTCGCTCCCCAACGCCACCATCGTCACCCCCGGTTCCGCCCGGCCGACCGGCCCGGCCGCGGGCGCGCCCGGCTTCATCGCCGAACCCGGGCCCGAGGTCTCCGGGCCGCCAGGCGCCGAAACCCCCTCCGCGCCAGTGGCTCCCGCGGCCACACCGGCTCCCGGCAGTCGAACACCGGTCGCCCCGGCCGATTCCGGGGTTCCGGCGCCGATCCCGACCGCCGACAATCCGGCCGCGCCCGGCCCGCATCCCGTGCCCGGTCTCACCGGTGACCTGCGCACCCCCGCGCTGAACGCGGGCGCGGTGCCCGCCGACCTGGTCGACAAGGTCGGCGCACAGGTCAAGGAGCTGACCCGGGACACCCCGTTCAGCATGGTCGCGCTCACCGCGCCGGACCTGGCGGGCACCACCACCATGCTCCGCGCCCAGCGTCCCGACGGCACCTGGGGACCCTGGTACGACGCCGAAACCGAGAACGGCAAGGACCATCCCGCGCCGGGCAAGCGCACCGGCACCGAGCCGATCTACGTCGGCAATACCAAGACCGTGCAGATGCTGGTGACCCGCAAGCCGGCCGCCGCGCCCGCCGAACCCAAACCGCTGGACGACGGATCGGCCGACCCGGCGCAGATCAATCTGGAGAAGCTGGCCGCGGTGCTGATCGATCCGGGCCGCGGCGGCATCGACGAGAACCTGCAGACGGTGGCGGCGCCGCTGCCCGGCGGCGGGCCCAAGGTGATCACCCGCGCGCAGTGGGGCGCGGACGAATCGCTGCGCTGCGAGGAGCCCACCTACGACGACGGCGTCTCCGCGATCACGGTGCACCACACCGCGGGTCGCAACGACTACACCAAGGCCGAGTCCGCGGGCATCGTGCGCGCCATCTACTCGTATCACGCGAAGACACTGGGCTGGTGCGACATCGGCTACAACGCCCTGGTCGACAAGTACGGGCAGATCTTCGAGGGCCGCTACGGCGGCCTGGACCGGCCGGTCGAGGGCGCGCACGCGGGCGGCTTCAATATCAATACCGCGGGCGTCGCGCTGATGGGCGACTACGAGGACGAGGCGCCGACGGACGTGTCCATCCAGGCGATCGGCAAGTACATCGGCTGGCGGGCCAAGGTGGCGGGCATCGATCCCGAGGGTCAGACCACCATGTACTCCGAGGGCAGTGACTACACGAAATACGCTCTGGGACAGGCGGTCAAGCTGCCGAACATCTTCGCGCACCGCGATGTCGGCAACACCACCTGCCCGGGTGACGCCGCCTACGCCCTGATGGACAAGATCCGGCAGATCGCCGAGGACGTGGCGGCCGGCACGAACACGCCCGAGGATCCCGGTCCGACGCGGGTCCGTCCCGGCCAGAACGCGGGCAATCCGCAGCCCGCCCCCGCTCCCGACGCCGACAGTCAGGCGGATCTGGCCGCCCTGGCCGATCTCACCCAGAAGATCCTGAACATGCTCGACCGCAGCCCGGTGGCTCGCTACTGGAACGATCAGGGTGGCGCGAACGGCCCACTGGGACAACCGAAAGCGGAACCGATCGACTTGGCGGACGGCGGCCAGTACGGCCAATTCACCAATGGCTACGTGTATTCCTCGCCGACCGGTCAGATCTTCTTGGTGGTCGGGAAGATTCTGGAGCGCTTCCTGCAATTGGGTGCGGGCACAGGCCTTCTCGGCCTGCCCACCAGTAATGAATATCCGGTCCAGGACGGCCTCCGCACCGACTTCCAGAACGGCGCCCTGATCTTCAACAAACTCACCGGAATCGTCACCACCGTCCTGAAGAACTACGGCGCCGTCCAGGACCCCATCCCCGGCAAGTCCATCCCCGCCCCCGGCACGCCCGCCCAGGCCGCCCCCATTCCCGCGGCCGCGCCCAACTAGACGGTCAGGACCACCAGCGTTCGAGGGTGCGGGCGACGCCGTCCTCGATATTGGAGGGGGCCACCTCGTCGGCGGCGGCGATGGCCTCGGGGTGGGCATTGGCCATGGCGACGCCGTGACCGGCCATGAGGAGCATGGGGACGTCGTTGGGCATGTCGCCGAAGGCGATGAGGGAGCTGTGCTGGACGCCCAGGCGCTGTGCGATGGTCGCGAGGCCGGTGGCCTTCGTCACGCCGGGGGCGGACAGTTCGATCAGGCCGTTGTCCGTGGAGTAGGTGAGGTCGGCGCGGCCGGCCAGGTGCGGGTCCAGCACGGCGCGCATGTCCGCGCTGGCGGCGCCGGGTAGGCGAATCAGCATCTTGATCGCGGGCGCGGAGATGACTTCGGCGCGGGAGACCTGGGTGTCGTCCGGATTCAGCCAGGCGTGCTCGTATTCGGGCGAACTGACGAACTGCGGTGTGGCCGCGTCGTGCGCGCTGGAACCGACCCGTTCCGCGGCCAGGCCGCAGCCCGGCAGCAGGCGCTCGGCCAGATCGGCGGCCCAGGTGAGGGTTTCGATATCCAGGGTGCGGGTGTCCAGCACCCGATCCGCGGCACTGTCGTAGATGACCGCACCGTTGCCGCACACGCACAGCGGCGAGAAGCCGAGCCCATCGACGACCGGATCGATCCAGCGCGGCGGCCTTCCGGTGGCGAGCACGAACGGCACCCCGTCCGCGATGAGGGCGTTGATCGCCGCCTTGGTGCGGGCGCTCACCTGCTCACGGTGGTCGATGAGCGTGCCGTCCACATCGGAGGCGACCATCTTGGGTTTGGGCAGGTGAAAGAGCGTCACCTACTCCATCCTGCCTCGAGCCACAACCGGTGCGCCCGTGGATTCCGGACCTCGCCGTACAAAAGAGACCTTTCGGACACCGCTCCGCACCACACCACCCCGCAACCCCCAGACCCACCAGGACGCGCGTAATAACACACGGATTGCCGCGGCGTCCGCGGTCCGTACCCCGCGTTTACGCTTCTCACTCCCTATGATCTGGGTCAGTACTCGACCCCGAAAGGGAATGATGGCCGGTTTTCTGCTGCGACGTGCGCTGAACTATGTCGTGCTGCTGGTGCTGGCGTCGTTCCTCGCTTTCGGTCTCGCGTCCCTCACCTTTCGCCCGCTCGACAGCCTCGAGCATCGCAACCCGCGCCCACCACAGTCGGTGATCGACGCCAAACGCGATGAGCTGAAACTGGATCTGCCGATCCCGCAGCGCTACGCCGAGTGGGTCGGCGGCATCGTCACACATGGCGACTTCGGCAAGACGCTGGCGGGCCAGCCCGTGAACCAGGAACTGCCACGGCGCATCGGGGTCAGTCTGCGGCTTGTCCTGGTCGGCTCGATCATCGGCACGATTCTCGGTGTGCTGATCGGCGCGGCCGGGGCGATCCGGCAGTACAAGTTCAGCGACTACCTCACCACGGTGCTCTCACTCCTGATCATCAGCACGCCGGTGTTCCTGCTCGCGACATTGTTGAAATACGGCGCGTACGAGATCAATACGGCCAGCGGGCAGCAGATCTTCTACTACACCGGCGAGACCTCGGCGAACGCGGTCCACGGAGCATGGGATCAGTTCGTCGACCGGCTGCAGCACATGATCGTTCCCACGGGGGCCCTGATTCTCAGCGCGGCCGCCGGGTACAGCCGCTATCAGCGCGCAGCCATGCTCGACGTACTCCAGAACGACTTCATCCGGACCGCGCGGGCGAAGGGCCTCACCCGCTCCCGAGCGCTGTACAAGCACGGCCTGCGCACCGCGCTCATCCCCATGGCAACGCTGTTCGCATACAGCTTCGGCGCGCTCATCACCGGTACTGCCTTCGTGGAGAAGATCTTCGGGTGGCACGGCGTCGGAGAGTGGCTGGTGGACTCGATCACCGCCCAGGACCTGTATCCCGTGGTGACCATCACCGGGTTCGTCGCGCTGGTGATCCTGTTGTCCGGGTTGCTGTCCGACATCGTCACCGCGATTCTCGATCCCAGGGTGCGTGCGTCATGACCGAAACCGAACTCATCGCCCAGGGCGCTCCCGAGCCGATGGCCGCAGGCCGGCGCAAGCTGGTGGTGCGGCGCTTCCTGCGCAACAGGCCCGCGGTCATCGCATTGGCGATCCTGGTCCTGATGCTGATCCTCGCCTTCGCGCTGCCGCCCTTCCTGAAATACGACTACCAGCAACTCGATTACACGGCGCTGCTCAAGCCACCCAGCTCACGGCATCCCTTCGGCACCAACCAAATCGGCCAGGACGTCCTCGCCCAGACACTGCGCGGCCTGCAGAAGTCATTGATCATCGGCTTCGCCGTGGCCTTCATATCCGCCCTGATCGCGGCCTTCACGGGATCGGTGGCCGGCTTGCTGGGCGGCTGGACCGATCTGGCGATCATGTGGCTGGTGGACCTGCTGCTGGTCATCCCCAGTTTCATCATCGTCGCCCTCTTCGCACCGCGTGCGAAGGGCAGCGGCAGCATCGTGCTGCTCATCGTGCTCCTCGGCGGCTTCGGCTGGATGATCAGCGCGCGCATCGTGCGCGGACTCACCCTGAGCCTGCGTGAGCGTGAATTCGTCAGGGCCGCACGCTATATGGGCGCGTCCACCTGGACGGTCATCACCACCCACATCATCCCGAACGTCGCGTCCTTCCTGATCATCGACACCACCCTCGCGGTGGGTGCGGCGATCATGGGCGAAACCGGCCTGAGCTACCTGGGATTCGGTGTGCAGCCGCCCGACGTCTCGCTGGGCACACTGATCGCCTCGGGCACCAAGTCGGCTCTCACGTACCCATGGTTGTTCCTCTTCGCCGGCGGATTCCTGATCCTGACCGTGCTGTGCACGTTCCTGGCCGGCGACGGTCTGCGCGATGCCTTCGACCCGAGCGCGGGACGTGCGCGATCGCGCCGTAAGGACCGGGTGGCCACACAGAAATCCGCCGGAAAGGCCGCGGCATGACCGACAAGACGAACCGGACCACCACCGCGCCGCTGCTCGAGGTCTCCGATCTGCGGGTGAGCTTCCCGAGTGAAGAGGGCCGCATCGACGCTGTGCGCGGAGTGAATTACACCGTGCAGGACGGCGAGGTTCTGGCCATCGTCGGCGAATCCGGTTCCGGTAAATCAGTGTCGTCACTGGCGATCATGGGGCTGCTGCCGGATCAGGCCCGGGTGCAGGGATCCATCCGGCTGCGTGGGCAGGAACTGCTCGGCATGGGTGACCGGCAGCTGTCCACGCTGCGCGGCAGCAAGATCTCCATGGTCTTCCAGGACCCGCTGTCGGCATTGACGCCGGTGTACCGGGTCGGCGACCAGATCGCCGAGGCGCTGCTGGCACACGGCAAGATGAGCAAGGGCGAGGCCTCCCAACGCGCGGTGGAACTGCTCGATCTGGTCGGTATCCCCGATGCGGCGGTGCGCGCCAAGGCCTTCCCGCACGAGTTCTCCGGCGGCATGCGGCAACGGGTGGTCATCGCCATCGCCATCGCCAACGACCCCGAGCTCATCATCTGCGACGAGCCGACCACGGCGCTGGACGTCACTGTGCAGCAGCAGATCCTGAATCTGCTGCGCGAGGCACGCGACATCACCGGCGCGGGCGTCATCTTCATCACCCACGACATGGGCATCGCGGCCACGCTGGCCGATCGGGTCGCGGTCATGTACGCCGGTCGGATCATCGAAACCGCCCGCACCACAGATCTTTTCAACGCACCACGGATGCCGTACACAGTGGGTCTACTGGGTTCCATCCCGCGGCTGGACGGTCCAGCACGCGTACCCTTGGTACCCATTGTCGGCGCGCCGCCGGCCATGCACGCGCTGCCGCCCGGCTGCCCGTTCGCGCCGCGATGCCCTGTCGCGGTGGAGGACTGCCAGGCGGCGGAACCTCCCCTGCAGGACACCGAGCCCGGACATCGTGCCGCCTGCATCCGCGTCGCCGAAGTCGGAACCGCGGACCTCTTCACGGCCTACCGACGCGAGGTGCCGCCAACCGAAACTCCGATACCCACCGATGAGCAAGCGGTACTCCGGGTTTCGGACCTGAGGAAAACCTTCCCGATCACCTCCGGCGTGGTCTTCAAACGCCGGACCGGCGAGGTGAAGGCGGTCGACGGCGTCAGCTTCGAGATCAAGTCGGGTCGCACGCTGGCCCTGGTCGGCGAGTCCGGCTCTGGGAAATCGACGACACTGACCCAGATCATGGACCTCATCGCGCCGGAGAGCGGCCGCATCGAGGTGCTGGGCAGCGATGTCGCCACCCTCACCAAGGCCCGGCGTCGGGAAATCCGGCGCAAGCTGCAGATCGTGTTCCAGGATCCGTCGGCCTCGCTGGATCCCCGGCTTCCGATCTCCGACACGCTCGCCGAGCCGTTGCGCATCGACGGCCGCCCGCAAGAGGAAATCCAGCGGCGGGTAAAGGAATTGCTGAACGTCGTAGGCCTGCGCTCCGAGCACGCCGACCGTTATCCCGCCGACTTCTCCGGCGGGCAGAAGCAGCGCATCAATATCGCGCGGGCGCTCGCCCTGGATCCGGAGATCCTGGTGCTCGACGAGCCGGTGTCCTCGCTGGATGTCTCGATCCAGGCCGGGGTGCTGAACCTGTTGCGCGACCTGCAGGCCGAGCGCGGACTGTCGTATCTGTTCGTGTCACACGACCTGTCGGTGGTGCGCAATCTGGCGCACGACATCGCGGTCATGTATGGCGGTCGGATCGTCGAATACGGTGCGGCCGAGCAGGTTTTCGGCGATCCTCGGCACGAGTACACCCGCGCCCTCATCGACGCTGTCCCGGTCCCGGTCGTTTCGGGATAGGGGCGCAGAGTGTTCCAGCAATACTCCGACGGAAGGAGCAACCGGTGAGGATTCGCTCGATCGGCTTGAAGCTCGCGGTCCCACTGGTCGCCGTGACAATGGTGGCGACCGGATGCGGTGGCGGTGACACCACCTCCCCGCAGGGCAAGGCCGAACTCGGCACCACCAGTGATATCAACCCGCACGATGTGGCGGACCTGAAGGACGGCGGCAATCTGCGGCTGGCCATCTCGGCGTATCCGGCGAACTGGAACACGCTGAACATCGATGGCAATGACATCGAGATCACCGCCGTGGAGCGGTCGATGATGCCGCGCGCGTTCGTGTCCGACGCGGCGGGCAATCTGTCCATCGACACCAATTACTTCACCGATGTCCAGCTGACGAATACGAATCCGCAGCAGGTCACGTACACGATCAATCCGAAGGCCGTCTGGTCCGACGGGTCGCCGATCACCTGGGAGGACATCGCTTCCCAGGCCAATGCGCTCAGCGGCAAGAACAAGGACTTCCTGATCGCCAACAACCAGGGCTTCGACCGCGTCGGGAAGGTCGAGCGCGGAGTTGACGACCGGCAGGCCGTCATCACCTTCGACAAGCACTTCGCCGAGTGGAAGGGCCAGTTCGCGGGCAACTCCTTCCTCTACCCCAAGTCCGTGACCGGCACGCCGGAGGCCTTCAACAAGAGCCTGGTCGACGCCATCACGACGACCGCCGGCCCGTTCGTCGTGCAGTCCACCGACCGCGGTCAGGGCCGGATCGTTCTGGGCCACAACCCGAAGTGGTGGGGCGCGACGCCGAAGCTGGACACCATCACGTTCAGCGT
This sequence comes from Nocardia sp. NPDC059154, assembly GCF_042755705.1. Lineage (NCBI taxonomy): Bacteria > Bacillati > Actinomycetota > Actinomycetes > Mycobacteriales > Nocardiaceae > Nocardia > Nocardia sp. NPDC059154. The sequence goes on along the minus strand of NZ_JBHZCS010000016.1, from coordinate 131,533 downwards.
GCTCAACAGCCAGGCGCTGATTCCGGCCCTGCAGAACAATGAGATCGACGCCGTCGGCATCGGCAGCCGCGACGATCTCAAGACCGCGCAGAGCACCGACGGCGTGGCCATCCGCCGCGCACCCGGTAACCAGTGGTCGCACTTCACCTTCAACGGCGCGCCCGGATCGATCCTCGCCGACCCGAAGCTGCGCGTGGCCATCAGCAAGGCCGTCGACCGGCAGGGCATCGCGACCGCGATCCAGAGCGGTCTGGTGAACGACCCGAAGCCGCTGAACAACCACATCTACATGGCCGGGCAGAAGGGTTACCAGGACAATGCGCCCGCCTTCGACCCCACCGAGGCCGCCAAGGAACTCGACGACCTCGGCTGGAAGGCGCCCGCCGGCGGCGGCACCCGGGAGAAGGACGGGCGCAAGCTCGAGATCCGCGACGTCATGTACAACGACGACACCTGGGTGCAGATGGCGCAGATCATGCAGCAGAATCTGTCGGCGATCGGTGTGAAGCTCACCATCGACACCAAGCCCGGCCAGGACTTCTTCACCAAGGTCATTCAGCCCGGCGATTTCGATATCGCTTTTTGGAGCTGGGTCGGCGACCTGTTCCCGCTCGGCAGCATCGACCAGATCTGGGGCTACCACCCCGATAACATCCAGGGCAACTACGGCCGGATCGGCTCGCCCGAGCTCAACGACCTGATCGAGAAGACCGTCTCCGAACTCGATCCCGACAAGGCGATCGACCTGGCGAACCAGGTCGACAAGCAGGTGTTCGCCGAAGGCCATTCGATGCCGCTCATGCAGTCGCCCGGCAATCTCGCCGTTCGCGCCAACCTCGCCAACTACGGCGCGGCCGGTCTGGCCAGCCTCGACTACACCAAAATCGGCTTCCTGAAGTGAATTCCCGGACGGGCCATCCCCTGGCCTATCCGGCGCTCATGACGATCGGGACCCTGGCGATCACCCTCGCCTGGGTCCCGTTCGCCGATCCGGAGCAGGTGGCCATGCTGGGCACGGTGGCCGTGATCATTCTGGGCTACAGCGGGTTTCGGTTCGCTGTCGCGCTGGGGTGGCTGCCGGCGGGGTTGCCCGGCGGGCCGGAGCGGCGGGAGGTGGCGGTGCGGCGGGTGCGGCAGCAGCATCGGCTGGTCAGCCGGTCGTGGCTGGAGTTCACGATCGAGGGGAAGAATCGCTGGCTGCCGGTGTATTTCGATCCGATGTTGGTGACGCTCACGCCGGTCACGGCCGAATTGGCCGGGCGGGCGGTGCATGTCGGGGGGCACCGGATGTATCCGGCTGGGCGACTGCGGGATTCGGAGCCGGTGGGGAAACTGATCGATAATCCGGTGCGGCCGGATCCGGAGGCGATGGGGCGGACGGGGATCGGGCGCGGGCTCCTGCTGGATGCGCAGTCCGCGGTGGTCGGGCCGTTTGCGGGACTGCTGTGGGTGTACTCCTCCGGCGGCGGCTGGCCGGCCTTCGCGGTCGCGACGCTGGTGGCGGCGGCAACGGCCACCTGGCTGGCGGCTGTTCGCGGCTCCGACCCGAGCTGAGCCGAAGCCGTCCGGGCTCCGTGCCCGAACCGGAACGGCCTGCTCCGGGGCTCCGATTCCCCGTAGCAGGCCGTTGAACGTAGGGCTGTGTTATTCGGTCGGCTTCTGTGCGCGGCGGGCGGCCTTCTCCTCGGCCTCGGCGGCGTCCATGGCGTTGGCCTCTTCGAGGGTGGGGGCGCTGCCGCCCAGGCGCGCGGGCACCCAGTACGCGCCGGGCTCGTGGACGTAGTCCTTTTGCAGGTCCAGGAGCATGTCGGACATGGTGGCGTGGAGCTCGTCGGTGAGGGCGGCGGCGGGCTCGAAGGGCTGGATGGGCTTGCCGACCGCGATGGAGATGGGGGTGTTGGTGCGGCCCAGTCGCTTCGGGAAGCCCTTGGTCCACACGCGCTGGGCGCCCCAGATGACGATGGGGATGATGGGGACGCCGGCCTCGATGGCCATGCGGGCCGCGCCGGACTTGAACTCCTTGAGTTCGAAGCTGCGGCTGATGGTGGCCTCGGGGTAGACGCCGACCAGTTCACCGCCGCGCAGCCGCTTCACGGCCTCGTGGTAGGACTCCGCTCCCGCCGCACGATCCACCGGAATGTGCTTGAGGGCACGCATGATCGGCCCCGAGACGGAGCTGTCGAAGACTTCCTTCTTGGCCATGAAGCGGATGTACCGCCCGGTGGTGCGCGCGGGCAGACCAGCGTAGGTGAAGTCCATGTACCCGGTGTGGTTGATCGCGATCACCGCGCCACCGGTCGCCGGAATGTTTTCGTCGCCCTTGACGGTGAACTTGAGGCCCTGCAGCGCGAAGATCGTGCGGGCCAGGCCGATGACGGGGTAATAGACGGGTTCCACAGTTCCGCTAGCCTAGTCGCTGCCCGCGCGGCATCCAGTGATCCCGGTAACAGCAATTCAGTTGATGTGACTTCTCGACACTGAAAGAGGTTCGCACGAGTGGAAAACGGCCGGACAACGTTGCGTGCACAGATCCACCAGAGGTTGCTCGGGACGCTGATAGTCGGCGCGGCCTGCCTTGCCGGCGGCTGCGACTCGAAAGCCGGGATCGAGGGCACGGATTTCGGGGCCGACCTCGATATGTCCAGTGAAACCAGCAGCAGCCCCAGCCCTATCGCGGCGGTGAGCGGCGGCATCGGGGCGGCGCCCGGGAAACCGAATGCGGCGCCGGCCGTCGCGCGCTGGGTGGCCGACCTGCAGGGAAGGGGGCTGGACGAACTGGCCGACCGCTGCTGGACCATGGCGCCGCCCAATATTCAGAGCATGTACGCCGAGCCGCGGGCCATCATCGATGCGCTCGCCGGACCGGGCGTCTCCAGCGGCCAGTCCGTGACCTGGCAGAACGCCGAGGTCACGGTGACCGCACAGGACCGCGACATCGCCACCGGCTATGCCTGCCCGCACGTCTACCCGACCGGGGGCGAACTCGGCTTCAATGACGCCGACGCGCGACACACGGTGCGGCGCTTCCTCTCTCGCTCCATGGGCCGGCCGCTGCATCCCACGGACCGGGAGGACGCTTATCCACTGGTCTGCGCCGCGGGCCGGACCTGGGATCCGGACGGCACCGGGAAACCGGCCACCGCGCCGCTGGCGGTGAACCCGTCGAAGCCGGGGGCGGTAAGGACCTTCGTGGACCAGTCCATCAGGTCGGAGTGGCCGCGCGGCGGGTACATCACGGTGTCGGTACCGGTCACCACCGGCGCCGGAGACCAGACAAAGCAGATATACACCTTGAAGTCGGGCTCCGAGGGTTACTGCATCGGCGACGTCTCCGGCTAGCCAGTACTCTGGGTGGCTGGTAACGGTCAGGGAGGAATGAAGCTCGTGCAGATCACCAGCGTCGGACACGCCGGATTCCACATTCGAACCGCTGCCGGAACGATCCTCTGCGATCCGTGGGTCAATCCGGCCTATTTCGGATCGTGGTTCCCGTTCCCCGACAACACCCAGCTGGACTGGGACGAGCTCGGCAACTGCGATTTCCTCTATGTCTCGCACCTGCACCGTGACCACTGGGACGCCAAGCACCTGGCCGACAAGGTCAACAAGGACGCCACCGTCCTGCTGCCCGACTACCCGGTGCCGGACCTCAAGCGGGAGCTCGAGAAGCTCGGCTTCACCAAGTTCGTGGAGACCGAGGACTCGGTCAAGACCACCGTCACCGGTCCCGGCGGCGACCTGGACATCATGATCATCGCGCTGCGCGCGCCCGCCGACGGCCCGATCGGCGACTCCGCCCTGGTCGTCGCCGACGGGGAAACCGTGTGCTTCAACATGAACGACGCCCGGCCCGTCGACATGGACGTGCTGCACGACGCCTTCGGGCACGTGGACATCCACCTGCTGCAGTACTCCGGCGCCATCTGGTATCCGATGGTGTACGACATTCCGACCAAGACCAAGGCCAACTTCGGCAAGCAGAAGCGCCAGCGCGGCATGGACCGTTGCCGCTCCTACATCGAACAGGTCGGGGCCACCTGGGTCGTTCCGTCTGCCGGCCCGCCGGTCTTCCTCGACGACGAGCTGCGCTACCTCAACGACGACCGCGGCGACGAGGGCAATATCTTCCCCGACCAGATCGTCTTCCTGGACCAGATGAAGATCCACGGCAACGAGGGCGGGCTGCTCATGATCCCCGGCTCGACCGCGGATCTGCGTGGCAAGGAACTGAATTCGCTCACCCACCCGGTCGACCCGGACACCATCTACGGCGACAAGGCCGCCTACATCGAGGCCATGGCCCAGCGCATGGCGCCGGTGCTGGCCGCCGAGAAGGCCACCTGGGCTCCGGCCGAGGGCGAGCCGCTGCTGCCCGCGCTCCAGGCCAAGTTCGAGCCGATCATGGCGCAGAGCGACCTCATCTGCGACGGCATCGGCTACCCGGTCGGCCTGGTCATGGGCGAGGAGACCGTGGTGCTCGACTTCCCCAAGCGGGTGGTGCGCGAGCCCATCGAGGGAGAAGGCAAGTACCGCTACGGATTCCGCATCGACCCGCAGCTGGTGCGCACCGTGCTGCGCGACGACGAGCCGGACTGGGTGAACACCATCTTCCTGTCGACGCGCTTCACCACCTGGCGCATCGGCGGCTACAACGAATTCCTCTACACCTTCTTCAAGTGCCTCACCGACGAGCGCATCGCCTACGCCGACGGCTGGTTCGCCGAGGCACACGACGATTCCGCCTCCACCGAGCTCGACGGCTGGGAGGTGCAGCGCCGCTGCCCCCACCTCAAGGCCGATCTGTCGAAATTCGGTGTGGTCGAGGGCAATACGCTCACCTGCAACCTGCACGGCTGGCAGTGGGATCTGGAATCGGGCCGCTGCAAGACCTCCAAGGGCCACGAGCTGCGCTCGAAGAAACTGGTCTGACCCGGTGGCGGGGGGGGGCCGGTGGGGGTATTACCGAGCAGGCTGGCGCGGGTGCCGGAGGCAAGAAGGGGGCACGCGCATGAAGTAGCGCAGAGCAGGCTTCTACCG
>NZ_JBHZCS010000016.1:0-126486 GCF_042755705.1 Nocardia sp. NPDC059154 | reverse complement strand
AATAATAGGGGACCGGGGCACGGAGAGGGGACGGGTGTTCTGTCGTCGCGGCCCGCCTCTAGCTGCCCGCCACCCCGCCACCGGCCCTGCTCAGTGCTGCGGACGCCGGAGGGAGTCCCGCGCACGCGATACCGCAGCGCGGTCTCCGGCCCGGGCGCGCGCGGTCTTCAGCACCTCGAATTCCGGCGCGGCCGCACCCGGCGGCAGCCCCTTCTCGTCCAGGCGGCGGCGCAGGGCTCGCAGCTCACCCCAGAGGGAAACCAGCACCGCACCGAATCCGGCCGCCACCCCCATCGCGACCACATGGTCCACCGGCAGGCCGCCCGGCACCTGCGGCTCCGCCAGCGTCGCCACGGCCGTCACACCGGCCAGAACGATCAGCACGATATTGCGCGCCACCGTGCCTCGCCCGATCGGGGCGGCGCTGGCGGCCCCGAAACATGAACAGACGGGGCGTTTTCCCTGGCGCAGCAGGCGCACCACCGCACCGGTGAACATTCCCAGCAGCAGTATCGCCACCAGCGCCGCACCGGCCGCGGTCCACGGCGGCAGCAGCGCCACCGCCACCACGGCCTCCACCGCCGGGAGCGCCCAGGCCACCGCGGGTATCCAGGCAAGCGGGATCCCGAACTCCCCCACCGCCTTCCGGGTTCCCGGCCCATCGGCGAGCTTTCCCCACGCCGAAAGGCCGAACACCACGGCCAGCACCAGACGCGCGACCCACACCACGTAGTCGATAGCCATGATCGCACCATCGCACACTCATGTGGACAGCGAATTACGAATCCGGGGAACAGATTTCATCCGCGCGATCGGGCGGCCACGGCGACCGCCACGAAGGTCAGCACACAGCCGATGATCGCCGACACCGAGAGCCCGACCCCGGTCGGCGCCACCACGTCCAGCACCAGGGATGCCAGCAGCTGGCCCGCCACCGAGGTCAGGCCCAGCAGCAGCACCCCGATCCAGCGGACCACCAGCACTGCCAGCGCCACGAACGAAATGCCGATCAGGCCACCGAGATACAGCCACGGTTCGCTCGGCAGCGACCCGAGACCACCGCGCCGGACCAGCACGCCCGCCTCGATGACCACCAGCGCCGCCGTGCCGGTCGCGAAGTTGACCAGCGTCGCCGACAGCGGCCCGCCGACCGCACCCACCCGGCCGTTCACCGCCTGCTGCCAAGCCACCAGCAGGCCGGCGACCAGCGGTAACGCCACCAGCAGCATCGAGGCCGTCGAATGCCCGGCGACCGGGCCGGTGCCGCTCCGGCCGAGCACCGCGAGCAGCACGGCGACCAGCCCGAGCACCGCCGCACCGATCCGCCCGGTCGTCACCGGCGTCGGTCCGCCCGGGCCCCACCCCAGCCGATCCACCACCAGGCTGCTCACCAACTGCCCGGCCACCGCGGCCACCGTGAACGCCGTCACCCCGATGGTCGCCACCGTGAGCCCCTGACACGCAACGAAATACGCGCCCGACAGCCCACCCAGCAGCTGCCACCATCGCAACTCCCCGGTACCGAGCGCGGCCCGCACCCGCCCGACCCCCGCACGCAAGCGCCCGCTGCCCGCGAACACGACGGCCAGGATCAGCAGTCCACTCCCGAAACTGATGGTGGCCGCCGCAATCCCATCGCCCAGCCGCTGCCCCAGCTCCCCATTGATCCGCGCCTGCAGGGCCACGGCCGCGCCGATGGACCCCCCGAACCCCAACCCCGCCCACTGCCGCATCGCCACCGCCCGATTGTCCCCGCCTTCCCCGGCACAGAGCCGGCCGACCGGATCATGTCGCGCGTCGCTCCGACACACCGCACCGCACTGAACTCGGATCCCGTTCCGGCACAGGACGACCCGCAACCACGGTCGGGCGCTACCCCGAGCGTCCGATGACCTCCGCCGCCCTGCCGCTCCGGATCAGAGCTGCTCCGAATCTCGTGCAGCAGGCCCCGGCACCAGATCCGAGCCCGCTGCCTCCCGGGGCAGCCAGGTGGGGACCAGGGCCGCGGCCAGTAGCAGCGGCACCCCCAGCAGGGCGACCATGACCGGCAAGGGCAGCCAGGTCGTGGCCACCGCGGCGAAAACGAAGACCAGCAGGGCGATCACCTCGGTGGCGAAGCCGGACACCGAGGTCACGGTCGCACGGGCCGGGCCCGAGATGGCGTCCTGCAGGCGGGCCGAGGCGATGACATCGGCGTTGTAGTCGATGCCGTAGGCGATGCCCACCGCCGAAAAGCCCACGGCCGTCAGCACATACAGGGCTCGCGGGTGGCCGGCGGCACTGCCCGCCAGCAGTGCACCACCGATGAACAGGACACCCGCTACGGCCAGCGCCGACGCCATCACGCGGGCGGATATGCCCTCGGTGCGGCCCGCCGATGTCGCGCCGGCCAGGGCTCCGGCTACCGTGACACCCACCAGGATCGCGGCCAGGGACGGCCCGGCGCCGGCGTGGTCGGCCAGCAGGGCGAAGTATTCGTCGAACGCGGTGATGCCGTTCAGCAGCGCCACCAGGATGACCCCGCGCCGAATCACCCGGACCCGCAGGGCCTCTCGCATACCCGCCCGCAGCATGGCCAGGTAGCCGCTGGATTCCGATGCGGCTGTGCGGGTTTCGGACGAGAGATCATGGTCATCGGCTCGCACGCTGTCCGGCTCCTGCTCGGCCACACCGCCAGCTGTTTCCTCGGCATCGTTACCCGGGGCCTCGACACCACCGTCCGTGTCTTCGAGATCCTCGACGTGTGCCGCGGACACCGCCTTCGGTGCGGTCGGCAGCAGGGCCGCGGTGGCGGTATGCACGGCGGCGATCGCGACGCTGGACCAGGCGACCAGCGCGTAGCCGCCCCACGCGTAGAGCGGGGCCGCCACCAGAATGCCCGCCAGCGCCGCCGATTCGGTGGCGGCGCGGACATAGCCCATCAGCCGCGGGTATTCAGCGGTCGCGGCACGGGCGTGCAGGTCGTCGTAGATCAGCGCCTCGAAGGTGCCCGAGCGGAGCGCGCCCGAAGTACCCCAGAGCACGAAGCCGACGGCGAATCCGAGGTAGGAGGGGTACAGCGTCCACACCGCGAAGCCCGCCGCCAGCAGCGCGCCCGACAGCACGAGCAGGCCGCGCCGCGAGACCGTGTCGGCCCAGGCGCCGGAAGGAATCTCCAGCAGGAACGAGGTCGCGGACCAGATGGCGAACAGCGACGAGATCTGCGCCGCGTTCAGGCCGTGGTCGGCGAACAACAGCGCGTAGATCGCGTAGAGCGGGATCAGGTCCGCCGTGACGGCGAACAGCATCGCCCGCAGCGTCAGTGCGCGTATCGAGTGGGTTGGTACCCGTATCGAGTGGGTTGGTACCCGTATCGAGTGGGTCGGTGCGCGCGTCGAACCCACGCGCTCGGCGTGAGCCCGGGGCAGCGCACTACGGAGTACGAATCAACAGGCGTAGATGAGCAGCCGCATGAGATCAACCCTGCGCGCCGGGCGCTCCACCGTCAAGCGGATTGTCCAGCGGTATCCAGCCATTGGTGGACGGCTCGCCCTCCGACACCGCCGCGCCGACCAGACCGTGCCGGTCATTGAGGTCGTTGATGAGCTCGGACACCGGGTGCGAATCGCTGTAGTGGTAGCCCTGGGCCAGCGCGAAACCGAGCTCGGTCAGCACGGCGGCCTGGTATTCGGTCTCCACGCCCTCGGCGATGACCTGCAGGTCCAGCGACTTGCTCAGCGCCGCGATCACGCCCAGCAGCGGCGGCGCGGGGGAATCCGACTGGATCGACGCCACGAAGGACTGGTCCACCTTGAGGATGTCCGACGGCAGCGTGGCCAGCCTGCTGAGCGAGGAGTAGCCGGTGCCGAAATCATCGATGGCGATGCGGACACCGAACTCGCGCAGCTTGTGCAGGTTCGCGATGGCCGTCTCGGATTCGGCGGCCAGCTCGCTCTCGGTCACCTCGAGCACCAGTTGCTCGGCGGGCCAGCCGGTTTCCGCGAGGATGCCGGAAACCCGGTCGGCGTACTCGGTCTCGGCCAGCTCCAGCCCGCTCACATTGACGTTCAGGGTCAGATCCAGCTGGGCGAAGGTCTCCTGCAACCGGGCGGCATCCGCGCAGGCCCGCCGCAGCACCAGCTCGTCCAGATCGGAGATGAGGTCGTATTCCTCGGCGACCCGGATCAGCCCCTCGGTGGTCACATCGGGCTGCGCGTGAGAAGACCAGCGCAGCAGGGCTTCCACGCCGACCGCGCGCGTCGCGCCGTCGGTGAGACTCACGATCGGCTGGTACTGCACGTCCAGGGTGCCGCGATCGATGGCCTCCCGCAGCTCCACCGCCAGCGGCAGCTGCCGCGAGGACTCCAGCACGGTGCGATTGCGGCCCGCCTGCTTGGCCCGGTACAGGCCCACATCCGCACGCGACACCAGCAGCGACCCGGATTCGCCCGGCTGCCAGGACGTCACACCCGCGGAACAGCCGGTGGTGACGGCCGCGCGCAGCTCCTCGGTCAGCAGGATCGCGGCCTGCTCGGTGGTCCCGGGCAGCAGCAGCGCGAACGCGTCACCGCCATAGCGGGCCAGCCGCTGCTCCGGCGCAAGCAGTTTCGACCAGGAGTCGGCCACCCGCTGCAGCACGGCGTCACCGGCCCGGTGCCCGAGGTGATCGTTGATCTTCTGGAAGCGGTCCAGGTCCACCAGCACCAGGGCCAGGCCCTGGCCGGTGCGGGTGGCGTGCGAGATGGCATTGCTCAGCGCCCGATCGAAACCACGCCGGTTCAGCAGCCCGGTCAGCACATCGATATCGGCGTCCGACGCCATGCGCGTCAAAATGCCGACCACGATGCCGATTCCGAACGTGATACCCGCCGGAATGATGCCCGACCACCACGGCAACCCACGCGACGGCACCACCCACAGACAGCAGACGATGGCGAACGCTATGTGCCCGCCCAGCCAGCGCCAGGAGAAGAAGATGGCGGCATCACAGGCGACGAACACATAGAACGCCGCCAGACTGATCGCGCCGACCGTATTCGGAAACCAGTGCACCGCAACGGTCACCAGCACGGTCGCGGTCGCCACATACGCGTGATGCACCGAATGCGGCAGCCGCGGACCCCAGATCAGCAGACTGATACCCAGCAGCAGCGCCACGAACGCCGCCGCACCCACCAGCGGCCGATTGCCCTCGTCACCCGGAGCGACCGCAGTCAGAACCAGGCCCAGGACCCCGCCCATGACGTAGAACGCCCCGGTGGTCCGAGCCATGACCATTGCCGTCGCCAGCGCCGACGCCGCCCGTACCCGGGTCCGGGTATCGCCGCGGGACCCGATTCCTCGCACGCTGCCTAGCCTAGACACAAGCCCTGCCACCAGTAGACACAACCGGCGGAATAAGGCACGCCGAGTAGCGAATATTCAGCGAGGTACCAGCACTTCGGTGCCGACGAAAGGCACCAGCGCAGCGGGCACCCGCACCGACCCATCGGCTTGCTGATGGTTCTCCAGCAAAGCGACAATCCACCGGGTCGTGGCCAAGGTGCCGTTCAGGGTGGCGGCGATCTGCGGCTTGCCGTTCTCGTCCCGGTACCGGACACTCAGGCGACGCGCCTGGAACGTCGTGCAATTCGAGGTCGAGGTGAGCTCGCGGTAGGTCTGCTGCGTGGGAACCCAAGCCTCGCAATCGAATTTGCGGGCGGCCGAGCTGCCCAGGTCGCCGGCGGCCACATCGATGACCCGGTAGGGCACCTCGATGGCGGCGAGCATCTCCTGCTCCCAGGCCAGCAGCCGCCGGTGCTCGGCGTCGGCCTGGTCCGGGGTGGTGTAGACGAACATCTCCACCTTGTCGAACTGGTGCACGCGGATGATGCCGCGGGTGTCCTTGCCGTAGCTGCCCGCCTCCCGGCGGAAACACGACGACCAGCCGGCATAGCGCTTGGCGCCCCCGCTCAGATCCAGGATCTCGCCCGAGTGGTAGCCCGCCAGCGGCACCTCCGAGGTGCCGACCAGGTACAGGTCGTCGTCCTCCAGGTGGTAGACCTCGGCGGAGTGCTGACCCAGGAACCCGGTGCCCTGCATGATCTCCGGGCGCACCAGCACCGGCGGGATCATCATGGTGAACCCGTTGGCCACCGCCTTCTGCGCGGCCAGCTGCAGCAGGCCCAGCTGCAGCAGCGCGCCGTTGCCGGTGAGGAAGTAGAAGCGTGAGCCCGACACCTTCGCGCCGCGCTCCATGTCGATCAGGCCCAGCGACTCACCCAGGTCCAGGTGATCCTTGGGCTCGAAATCGAACTCGCGCGGCGTGCCGATGGTGTCGAGCACGATGTAGTCGTCCTCGCCGCCGGCGGGCGCGCCCTCCTGCACCACATTCGACAGCGCGCGCTGGGCGGCGTCGAGGTCGGCGTCCGCGGCGGTCTCGGCGGCCTCGGCCTCCTTCACCTTCGCCGACAGTTCCTGACCCAGCTGCAGCAGCGCCGGACGCTCGTCCGGGGAAGCCTTGCCGACCTTCTTGCCCAGGGCCTTCTGCTCGGCGCGCAGATTGTCGGCCGTCGCGACCGCGGCGCGACGGGCGGCATCCGCCTCGAGCAGGGCATCCACCAGGGAGGGGTCCTCACCGCGAGCGCGCTGCGACGCACGGACCACATCCGGGTTTTCCCGCAGGAATCGAAGGTCGATCATGGCCATTGAGCCTAGTTTGATTGCCTCCGCTTCGCTCCGGCGGGTTCGCGGCCCTGCAAGCTCGATTCTTCCCTCCTCCGCTCCTCCGCTTCGCTCCCCCGCTCCAAGCGCGGGGAGGCGGAGCGCAGTCCAGAATCGAGCCGGGCCGCGAACCTCGAGTTGATCCGACCCATCCGGCCCACCACCGGGGGATTTGCACCCTAGGGTTAGCGGCATGGGACGGCAGGGAGCCCGGCAGCGGCTCCGCCGTGGTCTTTCCGAGGAGTCAGCATGCCCCAATACACCCCGCACACCGCCGATTTCGTGGTCGTCGGAGCCGGATCCGCGGGGGCCGCAGTGGCCGCGAAACTGAGCGAGCGACCCGGCGTCAGCGTCGTGGTCCTGGAGGCCGGCGGCGAGGACAGCGACAAATTCGCCCACATTCCCGCAGCGTTCAACCAGCTGTTCCAGGGCCCCAACGACTGGAACTACCGCACCGAACCCCAGCCCGAGCTCAGCAATCGGCGCGTCTACTGGCCGCGCGGCAAGATGCTCGGCGGCTCCTCCTCCATGAACGCCATGATGTGGGTGCGCGGCTTCGCCGCCGACTACGACGAATGGGCCCGCTACGCCGGACCGAGCTGGTCCTTCGAGCAGGTGCTCCCCATCTTCCAGCGCATGGAAGCCGTCGAGGAGGCGGGCGAGCCCGGTGAAGGCCGCAAGGGACCACTGCACATCTCCCGCCAGCGCAGCCCGCGCCCGCTCACCCACACCTACCTGCAGGCCGCCGCCGAAGCCGGATACCCGGTGGAACGCGCGAATCAGGATCGGCCACAGGGCTTCTCGCAGACCATGGTGACCCAGAAGCGCGGCGCGCGCTGGAGTACCGCCGACGCCTACCTGCGGCCGGCACGCCAGCAGGGACGCAACATCACCGTCGTCACCGACGCGCACGTCACCCGGGTGCTGTTCGAGGGCAAGCGCGCCACCGGGGTGGAATTCCGGATCGGCGGCGAGACCAAGCAGATCACCGCCAAGCGCGAGATCATCCTGTCCGGCGGCGCCATCAACAGCCCGCAACTGCTCATGCTCTCCGGCATCGGCGACGGCGACCGGTTGCAGGAGCTGGAAATCCCCGTCGTGCAGCACCTGCCCGAGGTCGGGCGTGGCCTGCGCGACCACCTGGCCGCGCCCATCATCTACCGCACCGGCGGAGGCAGCCTCTACGGCGCCGACAAGAACCTGCTCGAGCTCGCCAACTACCTGGTGCTGCGGCGCGGGCAGCTGACCTCGAACATCGGTGAGGCCTACGGGTTCGTGCGCAGCCGCGAGGATCTCGACCTGCCCGACCTGGAACTCATCTTCGCGCCCGCGCCGTATATCGCCGAGGGACTGGGCGATCCGGACGGGCACGCGCTCACCTTCGCCGCCGTGCTGCTCAAGCCGGAATCCATCGGCAGCGTCACCCTCACCTCCCCGGACCCGTTCACCCCGCCGCGCATCAACCCGCGCTACTGCGCCGAGCCCGCCGACCGCGCTGCCCTGCTCGCCGGTCTGCGCATCTGTACCGAACTGGCGAACCAGCCGGCGCTGAAGGAGCACATCGGCGAGCTCATGCAGCCGGCCGTGCCCTCCGACACCCCGATGGAGGAGGTGCTGCGGCGCTGCCTCGAGGACCACTCGCACACGCTGTACCACCCGGTCGGCACCTGTGCCATGAGCCGCGACGAATCCAGCGTGGTGGATCCGGAACTGCGGGTGCGCGGCATCGACGGCCTGCGCGTGGCCGACACCTCGGTCATGCCGGTGATCACCCGCGGCCACACCCACGCCCCGGCGGTCATGATCGGCGAGAAGGCGGCGGACCTGATCCTGTCGTGAGGATCCGTACCGCACGCTGAACGCCGCAATAACAGCCCGCGAACCCGCCGGAGCGAAGCGGAGGCAATTAAGCTCAGTCGCGATGCCTGAGCAAAAGATGCCTTCGCAGTGGCCCGCGCCTCCGTCCTCGCAGCGCCCCGGGCCGCCGAACCGTCGGAAACCGACGGCGCTGGATCGTTTGCTGACGCCGTTCCGCGCCATGGAATCCAAGCTGGACCAGAACGGTCCGCTCTCGGCGTCGACGGTCCGGTGGGGGCTGCTGGCCATGGCGGTCGGCGTCACCCTGGCCGTGCTCATCACCATGTTCGTCTCCAACGGCTTCGACTCCAATCGCGTGAAGGCGCACGCGCCGGGGGCCGCCCAGCCCACCGGCGCGGTCGCGGGCGCGGCCTTCGGCACCGCCCGGGAAGGCGACTGCCTGACCTGGTCCAAGGCCAATGCAGGCGACCTCACCAAGGTCGACTGCGGCGGCAAGCACCTGTTCGAGGTCACCGCGGACATCGACCTGAGCAAGTACCCGGGCAAGGAGTTCGGCCCCGGCTCCCGCTTCCCGGACTCGCTGCGCTTCTCCGAGCTGCGCGACGAGCACTGCGTCAGCGCCGCCCAGGAATACCTCGGCGGCCGCCTGGACCCGCGCGGCAAATTCGTTGTCGGCCTGATCAATCCGGGTGAGGCGGGCTGGAGGGCGGGCGAGCGGACGCTGCGCTGCGGCCTGCAGGTCTCCGGCAGCCAGGGCCTCGCCACCAAGCCCATCACCGGCAGTGTGCGCGACATCAACCAGTCCAAGGTCTACGACATCGGCACCTGCATCGGCATCAAGTCCAACCTGCCCACCGATCCGGTCGACTGCACCCAGCCGCACGCCTTCGAGATCGTCTCCACCGTGGACCTGGCCACCCACTTCAACGGCGGCCCGCCCTCGAGGGACGACCAGGACAAGTTCATGGAGGACGAGTGCGCCAAGGACGCCGGCGACTACCTCGGCGCCCCCGACGCACTGCGCAACAAGACGCTCACCCTGTTCTGGGACGCGCTCGACACCCGCAGCTGGCTGGCCGGTTCCCGCAGCCTCAACTGCATGGTCGGCAAGGGCGCCGATCAGGAGGGCTTCGCCACCATCACCGGATCGGCCAAGGGCGACATCCAGATCGACGGCCAGGCGCCCGTGCCGCCACCCAACAACGGCCGCTACACCCCGCCGCCGCTGCCCGGCGCGGCCCCGCCGGTCATCCCCCAGCCACGGTGATGCGGCGGAAGCTGTAGGCATGCCCGTCTTCATGTCCGACGACCGCTTCGAGGAATTGGTCGGCGACGCCCTCGATCTGATTCCGCGAGAGTTGTCACAGGCGATCGACAATGTGGTGGTGCTCATCGAGCCGCGCAGCGACGAGGACCCCCACCTGCTCGGTCTGTACCACGGCATCGCCCTCACCGACCGGGACTACAGCCACTACGGGGGCGCGCTGCCGGACACCATCACCATCTATCGCGAGGCCATCCTCGGGATGTGTCACAGCGAAGAAGAGGTGGTCGAGGAGGTGGCGATCACCGTGATTCACGAGATAGCGCACTATTTCGGGATCGACGACGAGCGCCTGCATCAGCTGGGCTGGGGCTGACCAGCGGCATCGGGAACCGGTCGGCGAACCTCCGCGTCCAATCCTCACAACCGGGGTGGAACGGAGAAGGGAGCCCGATCATGGTCGGCCACGTCCTGGTGGAGCCCGAGGTGATCCTCGCGGCCGCTCTGGAACTCGATCTGCTCGCCGAACGCCTCGCCGCAGCCGCGAGCGCGACGGCTCCGGCCACCCATGTGCTTCCCTCCGGCACCGAAGAGGTGTCCTTCCTCGCCGCAGCGCATTTCAACAATGCCGCGCTGACCCACGACCGCTCGGTCGCCCAGGGCATTCTCGAACTGCATCACGCCGCCGCCACCCTGCGCAGCCAGCTGGCCCAGTACCTGGCCCAGGACGCCGTGCGCGCGGCCGGTATCGCCGCGATCCAGGTGTAAAGGGGAGACGCACCATGACGCTGGGAATCACGGGGGTGTTCTGGCTGCCCCGGATGGCCGAATTCAATTCCCTCTGCCTCGATACCGGGGCGCACGCCATTCCCATCGCGGCCGCGGGCAGCGCCTGGGGCGCGCTCACCGCCTCCTGGGTGGACGCCACCACCACGGTGACGCGGGTGATGGCCGAGATCGGGGTCGGTCTCGAAGGACTGAACGGGCTCACTGTGCTGGCCCGGCTGGGCGGCTTCACCGTGTGGGCCGAACAGCAGGCCGTCATGGCCGGCGTGATGGCGGGCAAGGCCGCCGCCAATGCCACCGCCTACACCGTGGCCTCCCTCGCCATGCCGAGCCTGCCGGAGATCGCGGCCGTGGAGACCGTGCGGGTCGCCGCGTATTCCAGCGGCGGCGCGCTCAACGGCACCGCGGAGGCAGCCGAGGCGGCCAAGCTGGCGCTGGACATCCGGGCCGCGCTGGTGATGGAAACCTATGAGGCCGCAACGAGTTCGATGGTGGCCACGCCCGGCCAGTTCCTGATGCCGCCGCCCATCGCCGTGGGCGCGGGCTCGGCCAATGCGGGTGGCGACGCGCTCACCACTGGCAGCGATCCGCTGCAGGCGGCGCTCGGCGCGGCCGCCGTCTTGGCGCAGAATCCGGCCGTCACCAGTGCCCTGTCGCAGGTTGCGCAGGTGGCGGGGACGGTGGTCACCAGCGGTGTGACCAGCGCGGGAAACGTTGCGAGTACAGCGATTACGGCGGTCGCCAATGCGGTGACGCAAACGCCCGGTCTCGGTACCTCAGGCCTGCCGGTCACGGCGGGCGCGGGTAACGCGGCCGCCGGCGCGGGTGGCGCGGCGCCGGCCACGCAGGCCGTATCCGTCACCGGCGGCGGCGCGTCGGTGAACATCGGAAATGGCGCGGGCACACTGAAGTTGCCCGAGGGCTGGGGCACAGGTCTCGGAAACACCGGTGGCGCACCGGCTCCCGCGGCACCGATCGCCGAACCGGTGACCGTGACCACCACCCCGGCCGCGACCACACCGGTCCGTTCGGCCGGAACCAGCCCGCTGCTCGGCACCCGGGGCAGCGACGAGGAAGAGTCGCACCGCGGCCACGACTACGGCCGCTCGGTGCAGGTGTTCGCCGACGGCCGGGTCATCGCGCCCGCGGTGATCGGCGGCGACCCACTGGCCGGCCGGTGACCGTCCTCGGGGCGGGCCACGGGCCGTCGACGCTGCGGTCGGTCACGCTGTCGCTCGACGAAATGCAGTATCTCCTGGAGACATTGGGGATCGACGAGCTACCCGTGGTGCTGGATGCCGTGGGCCGCTACGACAATGCCGCCGACCACGACACCGCCATGGCCGCGGCGGCCGCCACCCTGACCGAGCGTGAACTGCTCGACGGCGACGAGGTGCATCCGGAACTGGCCGAACGGCTGCGCGTGCTCTACCGGCCGCACTGGGTGCTGGCCGTGCGCTGGTATGTGGCGGGGCAGGTCAACCGGTGCTGTGTGGCCAAGGGCGACGACATCGAGGTGGTGGCGCTGCGCGGCCCCGGCTCCTGTGTCATCGACGCGGCCGGTCACGATCTGCCGGGCACCGTGCTGGCCGCGCTCGGCCCCGCCGATGCGCTGGAACTGTCCGGAATGAACGCGCCCACCGCGGATCTGGCTCCCGTGTTCGACGACGCGGGCGATGCCGCCACCACGGCCGCGCGACTGGCCGCGGTGGGCACACCGGCCCGCGACGCACCGATCCTCGCTTCGGCTCTGGTGCAGGTGAATTCGCATGCGGAGATCGTCGGCGTGCGCTACGGCGACGGCTCGCGCGACGTGGTGAGCACCCACCTCGCGGTGTACAACACCCGGCACGGCCGTTTTATCGCCAGCACCGGCACCGCCGCGGACGGGACGAAGTGGACGTCGCTGGCGGGCGGCACCCCGGCCCGGCTGCGCACGGCGCTGCGGGATCTCATCGAATCCCTGCCGCTGCGAACGGAATTCCCGGGCTAACCCATGGGGTCGTCGCCGCCGGCCGCGATGGCGTCGGCGAACGGTGCGGAATAGCGGCCCCAGCGGGTGCACCCCCAGGTGCCGTCCTCGAACGGCTGCAGCTCGATGGTCTCGGTATTGTCCAGGTGATTGTTGGCGGCGAAAGACCTGGGCACCCCGGTCAATTCGCGCGAGACCAGCCGCATGGCCGCGCCGTGGCTGACCACGATGACATCGTGCGCGCCCGGGCGGATCAGATAGTCGTCGCGGAGTCGCTGCAGTGCCGGGACGTAGCGGGCGAGCACGTCCTCCCCGGATTCGCCACCCGCCACCCGCACGCTCAGATCACCGAAATGCCAAGCGTGATAAACCTTCTGGAATTCCTCGTGCGCGGCCGGGGTGTTCAAACCCTCGAGGTCGCCGAGCTGTACCTCCTGCAGATCCTCCAGCACATCCAGGGTGACCCCGGTGGCGGCCTCGATGTAGCCGCCGGTCTGCCGGGCGCGCAGCGCGGCCGACGAGAACAGCCGCTGCGGCGGGACGGCCAGGTTCGCGCCGTAGCTCTTCGCCTGCGCCACACCGCGTTCGGTGAGCGGCAGTCCCGGCAGCCGGGTGTCGAGGATCTTGCCGACATTGCCCTCGGTCTCGCCGTGCCGGACCAGGATGAGTTTGCCGGTCACAGGTCGGCCACCCCCTTCTTCAGATCGGCCAGCCAGGCCGCGCCGGGTGCGTCCGGCGGCGGCGGGGTGCCGGTGGCCGCGGTGGCGGGCCAGGAGCCGAGGAATCGGATCCGGGCGGCCGTGCGGTGCAGTGCCTTCAGCGCCTCGGCGACCGCGGCGTCGTCGATGTGCCCGACGCAGTCCAGGTAGAAACGGTAGGTGCCCATGCCGGTGCGGGTGGGCCGGGATTCGATGCGGGTGAGATCGATACCGCGGGTGGCGAATTCGGCGAATGCGCGCATGAGCGAGCCGGGCTCGTTGGCCAGCTCCAGCACGATGGAGGTGCGGTCGGTTCCGGTGCGCGGCGGCGCCGGCCGCGGGGCGGTGACCAGCACGAAGCGGGTGACGGCCCGGTCGACATCGGCGACGCCGTCGGCCAGGGTGGTGAGCCCGAGGCGGGCGCCGGCCAGCGCGGTGGAGACGGCGGCATCGGCGTGCCCGGCGACGACGTCCTCGGCGGCCGCGGCATTGGAGGCGGAGGTGTACAGCTGCGCCAGTGGCATGGTGACGGCCAGCCACATGCGGACCTGCGCGGCCGCGACCGGATAGGCCGCGATCCGGCGCACCTCGTCGAGTTCGATGCCGGGGCGGCCCACGATGGTGAAGGCCACGTCCAGGTCGGTTTCCGCGATGATCTGCAGCCGCGGGCCCACGGCCAGCGCGTCCAGCGTCGGCGCGATGGAGCCCTCGACCGAGCTCTCGATCGGCACCACCGCGCCCGCGGCCTTACCGGCCCGCACCAGCTCGACGGCCGCGCCCTGGCTCGGGGCCGGGACACGCTCGACCGGTCCATCGAAGACTCCGGTGGACTCCAGTTTGGCGAGGGCCATCTCCGTGAAGGTTCCCGACGGCCCGAAGTAGGCGATACGCGGCACGGTTACGACATTACTTGCGTGCGCCCGGTCACCCCCGGCTTTGGTCAACTCCTGGGTAACTTCGCACCCCCGGGCGCGGTGGGTTCAGGCGCCCAATACGGCGAGGGCGGTGGTCACGGCCGCGACCTCGCCGGTTTCGATGGCCAGCAGCACCTCACGGAGTGCCTCGACCGCGGGCGGTTTCAGCCCGGTGAGGAACGCGATGTCCGGTGCGGCGAGCGCGCCGCGAATGTCCTCGCCGCAGAGCGCGGCCACGGTCGCCGCCACACCCGCCAGCGCGCGCTCGCCCGAGTCCGTGCGGGCCACGAAACCGCTGTCGCCGTGCACGATTCGCACCAGGAACTCCGACACCGCTTCGTCGTCGAGCGCCAGATCCAGCACCTCGACGCCCGGATCGGCGGAGACCGGGCGGACCAGCTCCTCGGTCAGTCCGCGGGCCGGGCGGGGCGGGACGGACAGGGTGAGGGCGACCGGTTCGGGCGCGGGGGACGAATCGTGCGGCACGTCTTCACGGTAGCGATCGGCGCGACACCGCCGGCGCGGCCACCCGGGAAGCCCTTGCGCACGCGACCCACGTCACTTAGCTTAGGTTTACCTAATTCAACTCCCGGAGGTGTGTATGCCACCCGCGGCCCAGGTCGTCGCACCCACTACCGCCGAACGCGTGCACACCGCCTGCGCGCACGCCGAGAACGCGGTCCTGGCCCTGCCCGGCCTCGACCCGGTGCCCACCTCCGTACACCTGCTGCGGCAGTGCGGGGACATGGTGCTGGCGGTCCCGATGAACTCCATCGCCGCCGGTCTCGTGCTCGGCTGCGGCGCGAACGGGTCCCCCGCAGTGCTCGAACTCACCGACCAGGCCCCGCTGCCGCTGCGCGAACGCGTCCGTGCCCTGGTCTGGCTGCGCGGCTGGGCGCACGCCGTGCCCGCGCACGCCCAGCGCGCGCTGGCCGGCGCGGTCGCCGCCGACCATCCGCATCCGGACCTGCTCGACGTCGGCCACACCGCCGTTCTGTTGCGGCTGGTCATCGACTCCGCGGTGGTGGCCGACACCGCCGGCGCCGACTCGGTCGACCGCGAGCAGCTGCGCGACGCCCGGCCCGATCCGTTCTGCGCGCTGGAAGCCGGTTGGCTGCAACACCTTCAGGCCGATCACCCCGATGTGGTGGATCGCCTGGCCCGCCGGGTGCCGCACGCCCTGCGCCGCGGCGCCCTCATCCATCCGCTGGCCATCGACCGCTACGGCGTCACCCTGCGCGTCGAGACCATCGAGGCCGACCACGACATCCGCATCCCGTTCGAGGCCCCGGCGCACGACATCGAATCCCTCAGCCGCGCGGTACACGCCTTGGCGGGCAACCCCTTCCACGGCGGCCTGCACCGCATCTGACGAGTTCGCCGGGCGCCCGCCTAGATTGGCGGGCATGGTTTCGGCTGATCCCGCACCCGTGTGGCCCGCGCCCGACGAATCGGGCCGGCGGGCCATCAAACTCGAGATCGCGGTGGTGCTGGTCGTCACCTTCGGGCTGAGCGGGGCCAATGCGGCACTGTCACTGCTCGAGAGCGCCCTCGCGCCCGGCGGGGTGGGCGGGCAGACCGTCGCGCTGAATGCGCCACGGGCCACCCGGTCGACCATCGACCTGCTCTTCCAGCTGCTGAGCGTGGCCCGTCTGCTCGGCTGGGCGGCGCTGGGGCTCTATCTGTTGTGGCGCAGCGGGATCGCGCCGCGGGCGATCGGACTGGCGCGGCGGCTGCGCTGGCGGGTGGACGTGCTCCCGGGACTCACGCTCACGGCCGTGATCGGGATCCCCGGGCTGGGACTGTATCTCGCGGCACACGCACTGGGTGTGAGCGTCACCATCGTGCCCAGTTCGCTCGCGCACTGGTGGCGGCTGCCGGTGCTGGTGCTGTCCGCGTGGGCGAACTCGGCGGCCGAGGAGGTGCTGGTCGTCGCCTACCTGATCTCGCGATTGCGGGCGCTGGGGTGGACGGAGAATCGATCGCTGCTGGCGTCGGCGATATTGCGCGGCAGCTACCACCTCTACCAGGGCCTGGGCGGCGGGCTCGGGAACCTGGTGATGGGTTTGATCTTCGGACGCTACTGGCAGCGCACCAACCGGCTCTGGCCGCTGCTGCTGGCGCACGCGCTCATCGACACGATCGCCTACATCGGGTACACCTTCCTGCACGGACACGTCTCCTGGCTGCCGTAATCCGATCGGAACGAGCCACCCGGGCGCCGCGGTCGGTACTGTTTTCAGTGATGAACGGCGACGACCCCCAGCACTTTGCACGGATACGCCGGGAGCCGCCGCCGGGACGCCCGGGCGAGCCCCCGGCGTACCCGCCTCGACCCGCGGCGAATCCCGGGCAATCGCAGAGACCTTCGTCTCAGCGGCCGCCCGCGGACGGCCGGTCCGTTAACGACGGCAGGCCGCGGATAGAACCAACTCAGGTGATCCGACGCCATGAATCCGGTCCGGACCTGGCCTATTCGCAGGTCCCGCCCGGGAATCCGGCCCCGCGGCAGCGGCCGCCGGGGAATCGCGTTCCGCCGCAGCACAATCGCGGGCCCGGGGACAATCGGGTGCCGCCCCCGCGGGAGCGCGCCGCCGCCATGGGTCACGCGCCGACCCAGCAGCCGGTCCCCTTCCGGGAGGAACCGCCCCGCACTCCCCCGCCACCACCGCCCGGCCGGCGCCGCGGCGGCGACGGCCGCCCGCCGCGCGGCTCCCGGCCGCGCAGGAAGCGGCACTGGTTCCGCTGGATCCTGTCGCTGCTGCTGGTGCTCCTGCTGCTGCCGATCGCGGCGGCCATCTATGTCGACACCCACCTGACCCGGATCGACGCCCTCGCGAACTATTCGGGCCGGATCGGCGACACGCCCGGGACGAATTGGCTGCTGGTGGGTTCCGACAGTCGCTCGGGACTGTCCAAGGAGCAGGAGCAGCAGCTGTCCACCGGTGACTCCTCCGATGTCGAGGGCGAGCGCACCGACACCGTCATCCTGGTGCACATCCCGAAGTCGGGGCGGCCGACGCTGGTGAGCCTGCCGCGCGACTCGTATGTGAGCATCCCGGGCGTCGGCAAGGACAAGCTCAATGCCTCCTTCGCCGCCGGCGGCGCATCGCTGCTGGTCAAGACGGTGGAGGGCGCGACCGGCGTGCACATCGACCACTATGTGCAGATCGGCTTCGGCGGCTTCGCCAATATCGTGGACGCGGTCGGCGGCATCCAGATGTGCCTGGACGCGCCCATGAAGGATCCGCTGGCCGGTGTCGACCTGCCGGCGGGCTGCCAGACGCTCAACGGACCCGAGGCGCTGGGCTTCGTGCGGTCCCGCGCCACCCCGCGCGCGGACCTGGATCGCATGCTCAACCAGCGGAAATTCCTCAGCGCCCTGCTGAAGAAGGCGGCGAGCCCGGGCACGCTGGCCAATCCGTTCCGGTCCTGGCCGCTGGTGCGGGATCTGACCTCGGCGCTGAAGGTCGACAAGGGCGCGCACATCTGGGATCTGGCGAGCCTGGGCAATGCGCTGAACAGCGATCCCATCACCACGACGGTCCCGGTCGGCGGATTCGAGGACGTGGCCGGCAGCGGCAATGTACTGCTCTGGGACAAGACGAAGGCGAGTGCTTTCTTCGACGCTCTGGCCAAGGATCAGCAGATCCCGCAGGACTTGATCACCACCGTCGGCAGCTAGGCCGAATTAGGCAATACTTGCCTCAATAAGGCTGTACTCAATAAGGCTGTACTTGGATGACACGCGGTTTGACCAGGCATTAATGTCATCCGCATGTCCACCCGAACCCAGATGAAGCGCAGCAAGTTCCAGGCCCTGCTCCAGGATCAGATCCGGAATGAATTCAATGCCGAACACCAGTACATCGCGGTGGCGATGTGGTTCGACAATGCCGATCTGCCGGTCCTGGCCAAGTATTTCTACAAGCAGGCCGTCGAAGAGCGTAACCACGCGATGATGATCGCGCAGTACCTGATCGATCACGACATCGCCGTGGAGATGCCCGGAACCGAGGCCGCTACTACGCAATTCGCGAATGCCAAGGAGCCCATCGCGCTGGCGCTCGCACAGGAGCAGGCCGTCACCGAGCAGATCATCCAGCTCGCCAGGACCGCCCGGGAAGAGGGCGACTACCAGGGCGAGCAGTTCATGCAGTGGTTCCTCAAGGAACAGGTCGAAGAAGTCGCGACCATGAATACCCTGCTCACCGTCGCCGAGCGGGCCAGCGCGAATCTTTTCGACCTGGAGAATTTCGTGCAGCGGGAAATGAGCGGTCCGAAGGATGCGTCCGGCGCGCCGCACGCCGCGGGCGGCTCACTGTAATTACTCCGTGGGCCGAAGGTAATTCGGTCCCCGGCGGTGGATTCACACAGCAGGCCCGGTCCCTTGCGCTGGACCGGGCCTGTCGCATGTGCTCGGTGCTCGTGCGATACGTACCCGCCTTTTCCTTACTTCTGCGGCACTGTGACGGTGCCGGTGGCGTTGGCGGACAATGTACCGAACAGCGACTTGACCACGGCCAGAATGGCATCCATGGTTTTTCTCCTCATCTGATATCCGGTGTGATGATCACCGAATCCCCTGAACTTCCGGGGTGAAGAGAACTTAACCGAGCGCCCGGAGCGAAACAGGCACTTTTCAGAAAAATCCCCGCAAAAAATCCGGGCCGTCCGCCGAGTGAATCCAGTTCACCGGAGAACGGCCCGAACCGTGCCGGTACCGCGGGTGCTCAGCCCGACGGTGTCAGCGCAGCGTGACCTGGCGCGACCGCAGGCCGTCGCGGGAGCGGCGCTCCTCGGAGGTCAGCGGGGCGTCCGACTGCAGCGCGGCCGCCAGCTTCGCACCGAACTCGCGGGCCGGGCCCTCCCACTCGCTCGCGTGCCGCTCCGGATCCAGGTCGAAGACCGGCACCAGCAGACCGTGGGTGCGGAACGAGCCCGCGAACCGCGAACCCTCACCCAGGTGCAGATCACCGGCCGCGTGCAGCCGCGCCAGCGCCAGCATCAGCTGGTCCTCGTCCTCCGGCCGCACCCAGCGGATGTGCGCCTTCTCGCCGGCGTCCACCCACCAGGCCGCGCCGACAGCGTCCGCGCCCAGCTCCAGGCGGGCCGACGGCATGATGGCCTGATTGGCCTGCTCGATGGTGGCGGCCACCTGCGGATCCGGGGTGACACCCGCCGGCACCCACCAGTTGAAGTCCTGGTGCACGGTCAGATCCAGGGCCGCACCCGGATCCAGCACCTCGGTGAGCCGCGGCGCGCCATCCACGGTCGCGGCGTTCAGCGACTCGCCGGGGGTTGCGGACTGGGTCCACAGCACGGCGGCGGCCAGATCCGCGGCCGGATCGGCGGACTGGAACTGCACCTGCGTGCCGACGAAACCGATCGGCTCGTCACCGGCCCGCACCAGCGCGGCAACCGCGCCCGGCAGCACGGTGGCGAGGGTGACGGCCCGCTCCGCGGCGACATTCGGCGACAGCTTCAAGGTCGCGGTCGCCGACGGCACGAACTCCCGTAGCGCCACCAGATCGCATTCTGCGGCCAAGCCCTCGAAGGGCCGCGTCACGGCCTGCGCCGCCGCCTCCTGTTCGGCGCGGCGGGCGGCCAGCTTCTGCGCCCGATTGGAGTCCGGCTTGGGACTGTTGCGCTTGCTCTTACCCATGACTGGCAAACCTACTGTGTTCGATGCCCTCCGCTTCGCTCCGGGCGGGTTCGCGGCGCTGAAAGTCTCGTTCTTCCCTCCTCCGCTCCTCCGCTTCGCTCCCCCGCTCCGTCAGTCCAGAACGAGACGCGCCGCGAACCACCTGGGATTTCCGATCCAAAGTGGTTGGCGCGGACCGCAATAGTGCGAGGTCGAGCGAACCGCGGTGCGGCGTTCAGGCGGTGGCGAGAACGGCCTTGGTGCGGGCCGGGTAGTTGGTGGCGACCCAGTCCACGCCCAGGTCGGCGCAGAGCTGGACGTCCTCGGGATCGTCGCAGGTCCAGACGTAGGTGGCGCGGCCGGCGGCGGCGGCCTTGTCGACCAGGTCCGGGTGCTCGCGGAGGGTGCGGACGGATGGGCCGATGGCGGTCGCGCCGACGGTGTGGGCGGCGCCGCCGGAGAGGTACAGGGAGGATTCGCCCAGTAGGACGGTCGGGAGCAGCGGGGCCGCGCGGCGGATCCGCCAGACCGCGGTCGCGGCGAACGACATGACCACCGCGCGTGAGTGATCCGCCGAGGCGGGTGCGCCGATGCCGTAGCGGGTGAGCTCGGTCAGCAGCGTGGTCTCCACCAGCGCCCCGTAGCGGACCGGGTGCTTGGTCTCGATGAAAAGCTTGGTGGGACGGCTCTTCCAGTCCAGCACCAGCTCGATCAGCTCGGACAGCGTGAGCACGCCCTCCGGTTCCTCCGCGGTACCGAAGTTGAGCGCCTTCAGCTCTTCGAGAGTCATCTCGCTGACCGCGCCCGATCCGTTCGAGGTGCGATCCACGGTGCGGTCGTGCACGCAGACCAGGTGGCCGTCGCGGGTCAGGCGGATATCGCATTCGACGCCGTCGGCGCCCTCCTGCAGGGCGAGATCGTAGGCGGCGAGGGTGTGTTCGGGTCGCGCCGCCGACGCCCCCCGGTGCGCGACCACGAACGGCGCACGACTGGCCCGGCTCACTTCGCCACTACCTCCTGTTGCTCCGCGGCCGGGGACGCCTCTGCGTCATCCCCGGAAGCTGCATCATCCCCGACCACTGCATCATTCCCGACCACGGCGGCGGGCGCGCGTCGCACGGGTTCGATCACCGGCCGCGCGGGCCCGGTGGCGATCACCCAGCGCCGCAGCGCCTTCGGGCGGCCCCGCAGATCCAGGCCTGCGAAGGCGTGCACCAGCCCGAGCGAGGCCACCACGACACCGGCCGCGACCAGATCGGTCCACATGCTCGCCAGCACGCCGTCGGCCTGCACCTGCAGCGAGGACGCGAACCGGTACAGGATCGCCACCAGCACCAGCACCGCATCGAGAAGCCAAACCGCCCACCAGATCCGGACCGCCCGCAGCAGCCGCGGATCCGCACCGCCCGCCGACCGCAGCCGGGCCGCCTCGGTCAGGAAGATGCCCGGCCACACCAGATTCACGATCGGCACCACACAGCCCAGCACCAGGGCGCGCAGCGACCGCGGATCCGACTCGCCCACACTCGCGTACGCGGCGCGGCGGGTTTCGGTGAGCCAGCCGACCAGCGCCACCGCCGACACCAGCGCCAGCACCAGGGCCGCCACCGCGGAAACCGTCACGGCCGCATCGGAAATCCACAGCAGCCAGGGCGGGATGAGGCGGGTGCGGTTGCGCAGCAACACGCCGTACCGGCCCAGTTCGGCCAGGGCGGAGAACACGAACACACCGGCGGTGGCCGGCAGCAGCACGGTGATGCGGTCACTCAGCGCGGCCAGCGGGCGATGCGGCGCGGCGGCCGCCACCAGGGGCCCATCCTGCAGGCCCCACTGCGGAATCCGGTGGTACCGCGGCGTCTGCAGCGGACCCGGACGCCGGACCGGCTGCGCGCCATGGGTTCTACGGCCGGGCGGGCGGGCCACCCAGCGGTAGTTGCGCCGGTCGGCGGGCGCGTCCACCGGTGCGGGCGAGAGCAGGACACCGTGGCAGCGCGGGCACCAGTGCAGCGGCTTGCCCTGTACCGCCCAGCGCGCGCCACAGCGGGCGCACGGCTGTACGACGGCGGATCGCGATCGGCCCACCTGTCCCCCGTTCATCGCTCCACCTCTCCGCGCCTAGTAGATCTTCGCCTCGGGACCGTCACCGGCGAGCGGCCTGCCGATCTGCTGCCAGGCCACCATGCCACCCGAGACCATGACGGCCTCGTAGCCGATCTGGTTCAGGTACTCCACCACCGGTACGGACCGGCCGCCCTGCCGGCAGATCACGTAGATCTCGGCGTCGATGTCGAGTTCGTCGAGCCGGGCGGGCACGTCGGTCATGGGGATGTGGATGGCGCCGGGCGCGCGGCCGAGCTGCCATTCGTCGTCCTCGCGGACGTCGAGGAGCTGGGCGGGCGCGGGCGCGGCCGAACCCCAGCCGTCCGCGGCGTCGAACTCCGCGGGAACCGCGTCGATCGGCACCGTGGGCACGTGGGGGTTCGTCACGGTTCCGATCCTGCCACGCGCGCGCGAGGGCTGTGGAGTTCCGTACCTGCGCAGGGTTGGTTTCGGGAGTTATCCACATAATCCACAACCTGATCCACAGGTTGATAGACGACCGATTCGTCCTGGTCGGCCGATCCGGAAGTCCCCTCCCCGTTCCGGAGCGACCGACCTCGGGCCCCTGTCCCGGAAGGCCCCGTCCAGTCTGACGCCGCAGGTGAGCGCGCGGTTCCTTTCGCACTCGAAAAAAACGACAACACTACCGAATAACGGAAATCCTGGGTCCGGCCAGGCAAGATCGGTAGCCTGGCGCTATGACTGTGAGCAGGGGGCTACTCGACGGCCTGGACATCACCGGACTCAACCGCGCGCTGTCCGAGGCGACATGCCTCGGCATCGACGTCGACACGGCGCGCGCCACACTACGGCTGGAACTCGACGTGCTGACCCTGCCCGAGGACGGTCCCCCGCCGGCGGACTGCGATATCTATCTGACCCTCACCGGGGTCAGCCGGGTCGCCGCCTCGCTACGCCGGCAGCGCTGGGACGACCTCGAGCCTGTTGTGCTCCCGCTCACCCTCGACGGCCTGCACGACGCCGTCCAGAGCTTCGGCGGCGGCGCGCTGCACGGCTGGGACTTCCTCGACCTCTCCGACAGCTCCTGGAGCCAGTGGCGCAAACTGCTGAGCTTCGACACCACGCTGAGCGACACGCCCGCCGCCCACATGATGGAGTTCTCCCAGGAGGAGGGCGTCGACCCGCGCGAACTCGATGTGCGCGTGTGGTTCGAGGGCGCGGAGGTCACCGACAGGCAGGGCAACCCGATCCCGTTGCCGGACTTCATCGCCGGCGGCGTCCGCTGGTGGGAGGCGCACGACGCGGGCGACCCGCGGACCATGCGGCCGGATGTCGTCCCGCCGCTGTAAGGACCGGACACACTCGAGGGGTTCGGGGACCAAGTCCCGGAACCCCTTTCGATGTGGCCTGCCGGCGTGCCTGCGCGATGGTTCGCCGAAGTGCTTACGCGCCGAGCCCGATCGCGCAGCTCACGCCGGTGCCGTGGTCCGGGCAGTAGCCGCCGGGATTCTTGGCCAGGTACTGCTGGTGGTAGCCCTCGGCGTAGAAGAAGGCGGAAAGGTCCGGCAGCGGGGCGATCTCGGTGGTGATCTCGCCGAATCCGGCCGCCGTCAACCGTTCCTGATAGCCGGACCTGGTCGCCTCGGCCACCGCGCGCTGCTCGTCGCCGAGGGTGTAGATCGCCGAACGGTATTGGGTGCCACGGTCGTTGCCCTGCCGGTTGCCCTGCGTCGGATCGTGGTTCTCCCAGAACTGCTTCAGGATCGCGGCGTAGTCGATCACCTGCGGGTCGAAGGCCACCAGCACCGCTTCGGTGTGCCCGGTCCGGCCGGAACACGCCTCCTCGTAGGTGGGGTTCGGGGTGAATCCGCCGGCGTAGCCGACGGCGGTGCTGTACACGCCGTCCAGCTCCCAAAAGCCCTGCTCCGCACCCCAGAAGCAACCCATGGCCAGCACCGCGAGCTGCGTGCCCGCCGGAAACGGAGGTTTGAGGGAATGTCCGCTGACACAGTGCTTGTCCGGTACGACCAGCGGCTCGGAGCGGCCGGGCAAGGCTTGCCCGGCTGTCACCATGATCGGCTCCGGTAGTCGCACCCGCCCGACGAACTCGTCGTACCACGACATGACTCGATGTTACGGGACCCGGCGCGACCGGCGACGATGTTGCGTTCAGGCGAATTCCAAAGGTTGGGAAAGATATACATCGGGTGGAATGTGGGGGCGCGCAGCCCGGTTGGAGACGAGCGGGTGTACGAATGATGGTTGGGTGCGCCTCGGCACCTGCCGAGGGCACACGGCCCCGACACGGAAAGGGACATCGTGGCTGTTTACACGCTGCCAGACCTCGATTACGACTACAGCGCCCTGGAGCCCTTCATCTCCGGGCAGATCAACGAGATCCACCACACCAAGCACCACGCGGCCTACGTCGCGGGTGTCAACGCGGCCCTCGAGAAGCTGGAGGAGGCGCGTGCCAAGGACGACCACGCCGCCATCTTCCTGAACGAGAAGAACCTCGCGTTCCACCTCGGCGGCCACGTCAACCACACCCTCTGGTGGAAGAGCCTGTCCAAGGAAGGCGGCGACAAGCCGGTCGGTGACCTGGCCTCGGCCATCGACGAGGAGTTCGGTTCCTTCGACAAGTTCGTCGCGCAGTTTTCGGCGGCCGCCAACGGCCTGCAGGGCTCCGGCTGGGCCTGGCTCGGCTACGACACCCTGGGCAACAAGCTGCTCACCTTCCAGCTGACCGACCAGCAGGGCAACGTGCCGCTCGGCATCATCCCGCTGCTCGGCCTGGACATGTGGGAGCACGCCTTCTACCTGCAGTACAAGAACGTCAAGGCCGACTATGTGAAGGCGTTCTGGAACGTCGTGAACTGGGCCGAGATTCAGGACCGCTACTCCAAGGCGGTCAACCAGGGCAAGGGTCTGATCTTCGGCTGATGCCCGTCGGGCCCCGGCCCGCTCGTACGCCTGAGGCCCGCGAACCGCGTCGGTTCGCGGGCCTTTCGCATTTGCAGGGTCCGGGTGCTAGCACTCTCTGGTACTTGTGTGCCAGTTCTGTTCGGGTACAACCTGGTGTTCCCAACAGCAGCACCGGGCACAGTCGCCCCCGGGAGGTTCGGGAGGCACATCATGAATGGTCAGGTCGGCGTCATGCCGTTCCATGCGCATGGTTCGCTGCAGGGTTTCGTGATCTCCGGACGCTGGCCGGACTCGACCAAGGAATGGGCGCAATTGCTGGTGCTCGCGGTGCGGGTGGCCGGCCTGCCGGGGTTGTTGCCCACCTCGACGGTGTTCGGGGCGCGCGAGGAACTCCCCGAGGACCCGGATCCCGCGATGGTGGGGCTGGTGATCGCCGAGGGCACGGTGCTGGGGACGGAAGGGTTGCAGCCGGGCATGTTTGCCGGTCATGTGCCACCGGCGCTGATCATGTTGCACCCGCCGCGCGAGACGCGGCCCTCGCTGCCCGAGTGCACGGGCGCGGCCTCGGGGTGCCTGCTGCTGCCGGGGCTGCCGCATCTGGGACTCGAACATCGGGCGGCCTGGGTGGAGACCGACAGCGACGGCACGGTGACCTCGATGGTTTCGCGGGTGGGGGTGGATCCGATCGGTGATCCCGACACCGCGATTCTGGCCATGCTGCTGGCCGCGTAAGGGTAACCGAAACCTTTCGGCAGCATCGCCAAACTTATTGTGCGCATTGCGATTTGGGTAACGGCCATTTGCCCGCGCCGGGTTTGCCGGAGTAGCATGGCGGCCGAGCGAAGGGGAGTAGCCCCCAATCACGCCGTCGACATACTGATCCTCCCGGATCCGGCGCGTGAACCGGATCTTCTCCGGTGGGCGAGACCTTCGGCCGACGAGAAACCAAACCGATTGACCGGTGCGGTGTCGGCTGAAGCGCCCCCGCATTTCAGCCGACAGGCCGGAGACCTGGGAGCTGACCTTCATGATCGCCACGATATTGCTGAGTTTCGGCGTGCTGTTCCTCGCCGAACTGGGCGATAAATCGCAACTCATGGCCCTGACCTTCGCGCTGCGCTACCACTGGTGGGTGGTGCTGTCGGGCATCACCGTCGCCAGCGTGCTGGTGAATCTGATCGCCGTCGGTGTCGGCCACTTCCTGGGCGCGGCGCTGCCGACCGGAGTCATTTCCCTGTGTGCCGCAGCAACTCTCATCGCGGTCGGCCTGTGGACCCTGCGCGAGACGCTGCCGTCGAACTCCGGCGAGGACGAGGGAGAGATCGCGCCGCAGCCGAAGTCGCGCTCGGCGTTCCTGGTGGTGCTGTCGGCCTTCCTGCTGGCCGAGCTCGGTGACCGCACCATGTTCGCCACCATGGCCCTGGCCACCAAGAACGGCTGGGTCGCGGTGTGGATCGGGTCGGTCGCGGGCATGGTGGCCGCGGGCGCGCTCGCCATCCTGATCGGCGTGACCGTCGGCAAGCACATTCCGGAGCGGTTCATCGCCGGCTGCTCGGGCCTGCTGTTCCTCTACTTCGGTGCGCTGACCCTGCTGGAGGCCTTCGCACACGGCCTGGGCACCCCGGCCATCGCGGTGCTGTCGCTGGCCCTGCCGGCGCTCGCCGGCGGCGCGCTGTGGCTGCTGCACCGCCGGGCTGCGACCGTCGTCCCGGCGAGCTCAGTCACCGAGCACGGTATTGCCGAACAGGTCCCCGCTGCGCCGCACGAGGTCCAGTAGCGGTTCCCGCAACTCCCGCAGCCCGTCCAGGTCGCCCACCGCGACCCGGGCGGTGACCATGGCGCTCAGGGCCGCGACCAGGGTCTGACAGGCGAAGCGCTGCTCCTCGGTGTCCGCGCCGAGCACATCGGCGACCATCGCCACGAAGGTCTCCTGCAGCTGGGTGCGGCGCGCGATGGCCTCGGGGCCGACGGCGTAGACCTCGACGAGAAACAAACGGGCATAAGCGGGTTGGCCCGCGAGCGCATCCAGGTACGCGCCGAGCACGCGTTCGATGCGCTCGGTGCGGGTCTCGCCGTCGAATTCCGAGCCGGTGGCGGTCAGGATGCCGGTCAGCATGAGTTCGGCGGCGCGCTCGTAGGCGGCCTCGAAACAGTCCTCCTTGGAACGGAATTGCTCGTAGAAGGTCTCGCGGGAGACGCCGGCCCGCTTGATCACCGCGGCGACCGGCGTTCCGACATAACCGTTCTCGGCCATCGCCTCGGCCAGGGCGAGCAGGATGCGGTCGCGCTGGGCGGCCACCACGGTTTCGCGGGGCAGGCCGTGGCGGCCGCGGGGCAGTTGGCGGGTTGCCGATTCGGGCATGTGCAGGACTCCGTTGGCCTCGAGCGATTCAGGCGAGCTTTCTCATTCTGCTGGGGCGAGCCGGTTGATCGGTGGTGAAATCCGCCGGTTCGGTGCGGGCGATCTCGAGTCCGCCGGCCACGCCCCCGCGTAGTGAATAGTCCACCAGGCGCTGGGCGAGCGGACGACACCACAGCACCATGCTCACCCAGTACGGCGAGACGATGCGACGGGAACGGCGGGCCAGGGCGCGTTCACAGGCGTCGATGGCCGGGCCCAGGGGGGCGATGCCGGAGACGGTGGAGCGGCCCAGAATGCTGCGCGCGGCCTCGGTGCCGAAACCGCGGCTGGTCATCTCGGTGTCGAGTTCGGCGAAGTAGGCCATGCCGACCCGGGCGCCGGTGTGGCGCAATTCGATCCGCAGGGTGTCGCCGAGCGCCTCGACCGCGGCCTTGGAGGCGCTGTAGGCGCCAGCCAGGGGCAGGTGGATGGCCGCGGCGAGCGAGGAGATGAGCAGGACGTAGCCGCCGGGGTGCGCGAGGTGGGGTCCGGCGGCGCGCAGCGTGTAGTAGGCGCCGAGCACATTGACCGTGAGGGTCTCCTCGAGCACGCCGGGGTCGCCGTCGAGCAGGGACAGTTGCCGGGCGATCCCGGCATTGCACACCACCGCGTCCAGGCCGCCCAGTTCGGCGGTGAGCGAGTTGACGACCCGCTCCACCTGCGCCGGGTCACCGACGTCGCAGTAGCGCCAGGGCGCGTCCCCGCATTCGGCCGCGACCTGGGCCAGCAGTGACTCCTCGATGCCGAGCAGGGCCACGTGCGCCCCGTGCACGTGCAGCTGGCGGGCCAGGGCGGCCCCGATGCCCCGGGCCGCGCCGGTGATCAGGATGCGTTTGCCGGCCACTCGCGGGGCCGGACGGCGGAATCCACGGCGAAGACCGGCCGTGCTGACGTTCATGTCTGCGAAACTACCACTTATACGAACACCTGTGTTCGCAAATCTTGCGAGCCTCTTGCGTAAGCGTGCACACAGCCCGGCTATGGTGCCTATTGACGGAGGGCCAGTGAGAGGGCCGTCCACAGTCGAGAGGACCAATCACCGTGGAGATTTCGGGCTCCGCCGCCATTGTCACCGGAGGTGCGTCCGGGCTGGGCGCCGCCACCGCCAAGCGCTTCGCCGACGCGGGCGCGACCGTGTTCGGCCTGGATCTGGCTCAGTCCATCGAGCGCGCGGGCGACAGCGTCCCCGCCGGTGTCACCCTCATCCCGACCGACGTCACCAGCGGTGACGAGGTGGCCGCCGCGGTCGCCACGGTCGTGGAATCCGGTGTGCCGCTGCGCATTGTCGTCAACTGCGCCGGTGTGGGCTGGGCGGGACGCATCCTGTCCAAGAACGGCCCGCACGACCTGGAGCTGTTCCGCACGGTGATCACCGTGAACCTGCTCGGCTCCTTCAACGTGATGCGCCTGGCCGCCGACGCCATCGCCAAGACCGACCCGGTCGACGAGTACGGCTCGCGCGGCGTGATCATCAACACCGCCTCGGTCGCGGCCTTCGAGGGCCAGATCGGCCAGATCGCCTACTCCGCCTCCAAGGGCGGCGTCGCCGGCATGACCGTCCCGGCCGCGCGTGACCTGGCGCAGTTCGGCATCCGCGTCAACACCATCGCCCCCGGCATCATCGACACCCCGATGCTGGCCGGTGTCACCGAGGAGTACCGCAAGGGCCTCGAGTCGGGCGTGCCGTTCCCGTCCCGCCTGGGCCGCCCGGACGAGTACGCGCAGCTCGCGCAGTACATCACCGAGCACGACTACCTGAACGGCGAGACCATCCGCATGGATGGCGCGCTCCGCATGGCGCCGCGCTAATCGCGTGAACGAGCAAGGCCCCGCACCGAATTCGGTGCGGGGCCTTGCTGTTTGTTATCTCAACCGCGACAACTGATCTCGTAAGGGTCCGGGTAACTCACCGGGTACCCCCGAAATCGGTTCGGCACCTGACCGCCGGCACGCGTGCTCGGCCGTCGACGGCACTCAGCCGTGCGCTGAAGTCGCGGGGAGGCGGATCAGTGCGGGCGGACGGCCGCGGCCTGGGGGCCCTTCTTGCCCTCGGTGATCTCGAAGGAGACCGCCTGGCCCTCCTCGAGCTGGCGGTAGCCGTTGCCCTCGATCTCCGAGTAGTGGACGAAAACGTCGGGGCCGTCTTCGCGGGCGATGAAGCCGTAGCCCTTCTCCGCGTTGAACCACTTGACGGTGCCCTGAACCATTACCTTCTCCTGACGAGGTGTTTCTTTTAGTGCGTGGGTACCGCGGCCGCGATACCCGGGGTCGATCAGAAGGCGGCTTGCAACTTGCCTGGCAAGGTGAAGCGACGCCCGCACACTGTTCCGCGCGAGCATGTTGAACACGAACACGAAAACTTACGACCAAGACGTACAACGTACGCGTTCGCGGCTAGTTCCCGAAATCACCGGGAGATGCGGATCGTCACACTTGCCACAAACCGGGCATGACCAATTCCCGCTTGCTATAGGTCGGGCTCCTGCGGAAACACCGCAGGAGCCCGATTCGTGAACGACCCTCAGAGCGTGCGGGTCAGGCGGTCGGCGAGGATGCGGGCGAAGTGCGCCGGATCCTTCAGCTCGCCGCCCTCGGCGAGAACCGCTGTGCCGTAGAGCAATTCGGCGGTCTCGGTGAGCTCCACCGGCTTCTCGTCCGCACCGGACACCGCCGCGTACGCCTCACGCAGACCCGTGACCAGCGGATGCGCCGGATTCAGCTCGAGGATGCGCTTGCTGTGCGGCAGCTCCTGCCCGGAGGCGCGGTACATGCGCTCCAGCATCGGGGTGAAATCGAACACATCACCCACGATGCAGGCCGCGGAGGTGGTGAGCCGGTTGGTCAGGCGCACCTCCTTCACGTCCGCGTCCAGCGTCTGCTGCAGCCAGCCGAGAATGTCGGCGAAGTCCTTCTCCTGCTGCTCGCGCAGCTGCTCGGAGGCCTTCTTCTCGTCCTCGGTCTCCAGATCGACCTCGCCCTTGGCGATGGAGACGATGGGCTTGCCTTCGAACTCGGTGACCGAGCCGACCCACATCTCGTCGACCGGATCGGTCAGCACCAGCACCTCGAGGCCCTTGGCCCGGAAGGCCTCCATGTGCGGGGAGTTCTCGATCTGCCGGCGGGTCTCGCCGGTCATGTAGTAGATGGCCGACTGGGTCTCCGGCATGCGCTCGACGTACTGCGCCAGCGAGGTCAGCTCGCTGTCCGAATGCGTGGACGCGAAAGACGAGACGCCCAGGATGGTTTCGCGATTGTCGTGGTCGGAGAGCAGGCCCTCCCTGAGCACCCGGCCGAACTCGCGCCAGAAGTCCTGGTACTTGGCCTGGTCCTCGGCGTTCTTCAGGTCCTTGACCGTGGACAGCACCTTCTTCACCAGGCGCTTGCGGATCATCTGGATCTGCCGGTCCTGCTGCAGGATCTCGCGGGACACATTGAGCGACAGGTCCTGCGCGTCCACCACGCCCTTGACGAAGCGCAGATACTCCGGCATCAGCTCTTCGCAGTTGTCCATGATGAACACCCGGCGCACATAGAGCTGCACGCCGCGCTTGTGCTCGCGGGTGAACAGATCGAACGGCGCGTGCGAGGGAATGAACAGCAGCGCTTGGTATTCGAAGGTGCCCTCGGCCCGCATCGGAATGATCTCGAGCGGATCGTCCCAGGCGTGCGCGACGTGCTTGTAGAACTCCGTGTACTCCTCGTCGGAGACCTCGCTGCGCGGGCGGGTCCACAGCGCCTTCTGGGAGTTCAGGGTCTGGGTCTCGACCAGGGTCTTCTCGGTCTTGTCCTCGCCCTCGCCGTCGAGCACGGTGCGCTCGACATCCATGCGGATGGGCCAGGCGATGAAATCCGAGTACTTCTTGACGATCTCGCGGAGCTTCCACTCCTGCGTGTAGTCGAAGAGGTGATCGTCCTCGTCGGCCGGCTTCAGGTGCAGCGACACCGTGGTGCCCTGCGGGGCGTCGTCCAGTTCCTCGATCGAGTAGGTGGAGCTGCCCGCCGCGGATTCCCAACGGGTGCCGGTGTTCTCGCCCGCCTTGCGGGTGGTCAGGGTGACCTTGTCGGCCACCATGAAGGTCGAGTAGAAGCCGATGCCGAACTGGCCGATCAGCTCCTCGGCCTGCTGGTCACCGGCCTTGGCCTCCAGCAGCTGCTTGCGCAGCTGCGCGGTGCCGGACTTGGCGAGGGTGCCGATCAGGTCCACGACCTCGGCGCGGGACATGCCGATGCCGTTGTCGCGGACGGTCAGCACGCGATTGTCGCGATCGACCTCGAGCTCGATGTGCAGGTCGGAGGTGTCGGCGTGCAGGTCCTTGTCGCGGAAGGTCTCCAGGCGCAGCTTGTCCAGTGCGTCGGAGGCATTGGAGACCAGCTCCCGCAGAAAGGTGTCCTTGTTCGAATACACCGAGTGGATCATCAGCTCCAGCAGCTGATGGGTCTCGGCCTGAAACTCCAGGTGTTCGACGTGTTCGGTCACGACGCGATATTACGTCGGGCGAAGTCGGCGATGGCCGGAACCTCGCTGTCGGCCCGGTCGGTCATCCAGTCCCGCAGCACCTTGGTGGCCTGGACGTCGTCCTCGTTGTATTCCAGGATGCGGGTGCGCTGAGACAGGTCCGGCTCGCCCTCGTACCCGACGGCCAAGCGGTACCAGGCCATCGACGCCTCTCCCCCGGCCTCGGCGTCGCGCCAGTGGAAGCCCGCGACCGGCGCGATCTTCTTGAGCCCCTTGCCGTTCGGGCAGATGAACTGCTCGGACACGGCCTGGAACATGTCCACCCACTGCGGGCCGTCCACGAACCGCTGCACCTCGCGCTCGGTGGGGATGCCCGGGCGGCCGGCGAAGCGGCGGGCCGACTCGTAGAGCCACTTGTCCTCGGCGGTGCGCGAATAGCAGTAGGCGGCAAAGGATTTGCCATCCGCGGCGGCCTGGGCGCGCACCTCCATGAGCCAGGTCCAGAACTCGGCGAAGGAGCGGCCCTCGTCCTCGGTGGGCAGCGGGTCCCAGGTGACGAACGGGCGGTACACGCCGTCCAGCAGGGTGCCCCACAGGTAGGCGCCGTGCTCCTGGAAGCTCTCCAGGTCCACATCCACCTCGACGTCGGCGCGGGTGACCCGCACCCGGTCGACCCGGCGGACCAGGGGCGCGCCGGTGGCCCAGGCGCGGGCGGTGACCACCGCCTCGGTGAACGGCTCGTACTGCCAGTCGTCGGGATCGTCGCCGCTCCAGGACGCCAGATCGTCGATGGTCTCGACGCCGTGGCGGCGCAGCACCTCCGCGCGCGAGCCCGGCGCCACCAGGCTCACATCGCGGTGCTCGGACAGCCACTGCTCACAGCCGCGCCCGCCCTCCTCGGGCGACCGGCTCCACCAGGGGCACTGGCGGCACTCGGGGACTTTCGAAGGGACGGTGGGGAGTTCGCCGCGCACCACCGCGATGCGGTCGGCGTAGCGGATGTCGTAATCGGCCAGGACGGGGCCCAGGTCGTGGACCAGGACGCGGTCGAAGTGGTAGCCGATGGCGCCGCCGACCAGGGCCGGGCTGGCCAGCCCGTGCCGCTGCAGCATGCGGTAGAGGTGCGCGAGGCGCTGCAGGTCCCGCGGTTGCGGCCGGGTACGGACATGCCGGTCCGGCTGCGGATTCCATTGGTACAGATCGCTGGTCGTCGGGTGGTAGTCGGCCGGGTCCGGCTGCCGCGGATCGGTCACCTTGTGGTTCACCACGATGACCGGGATGTATCCGCCGCGATCGCCGTCGCGCCACAGGATTTCGCAGCCGCCGCGGCGGCCGGTGTCGGGCTCCTGCGGCAGCAACGCGCCCCAGATCCGGTCCGCCCCCGCCGCCATGGCGGCCATGGTGGCCGCGGCCCGCTGCGGCGCGGGCTGCTTCGGATCGATGACCGTCCAGATGCCGGGCGCCGCGGCGACCAGCGTGTCCCGCACGTGAGATCGGTGCGCCGCGGCGGCTTCTCGTCGCTGCTGCACGCCCGCGTCCTCGGCGACCCCGGTCAACACGCCCGGATTGATCGCGTCCAGATGCAGCCGGTGCCGACAGCCGATCAGCGCACGCGCATCCAGGAATGCCGCACGCTCACCATGGTCACCGATGCCCGAATACACGCCAGTCAGTATGGCCTCAACCCCCGACATCCCTACGAACTGGCACCGAAACCCCAAGGCGCTCGCTGCGCGGCGAACCCACCCGTTAGGGTGATTCGCAAACTGTGTTTCATGGGCGGACAGGCATTTCCCCCGGCCCTGTGCTGCCATGGCGAACCAGCATGACGGAGGCCATCAATGGGGTTGTTCGGCAAGCGCAAGAAGCGGGTCAGCCGCCGGGCCGAGGCGAAAGCCCTCAAACACAAGGCCGGCATGGAGGCCAAGCTCGGCGCGCGCAACGAGCGCAAGAAGAACCGGGCGGAAGCGCGCACGCACAAGCAGGTCGCCAAGGCGGAGATCGCCAAGCTGCAGGCCGAGGAGAAGGCCGCGCAGAAGATCGCCGCCCGGGCCGAACGGGATCCGTTCAGCGCGGCCTCGATCCGCAAGTACCTGGGCGTGGCCCGGGTGCTGGTGCCGGTGCTGGCCCCGCTCGCCTACCGCGGCGCGACCTTCGTGCGCGGGCAGCTCGACACCCGCCGCGCCCAGCAGCTGGGCATCGGGCTCGATCAGCTGAGCGAGTTCTCCGGCCCGGGCGCGAAGCTGCAGTCGCGCATCGCGGGCGTGGAGTCCACGCTGTCGGAGATCGAGTCCAAGAACTCCGACACCGAGACCAAGAAGTTCGTGACCGCCAGCCGCGATCGGCTCGACAGCCTGACCGCGGCCGTCCGCACCGCCGCCCAGATGCCGGTGCCGCGCCGCCGCGCCGTGCACGCCTCCATCTCCAACGAGCTCTCCGGCATCGAGGCCGATGTGCTCGCCCGCCTCGGCGTGAACTGAGACACCCATGAGCCCGATGCGCGGTGGACTGGCAGGCGTCGCCATGGCGGCCCTGGCGGTCGGCGCGCACGGGTTCGCGGGCGGCGGCTACCCCGGCTCCTCCGGGCTCATGCTGCTGATGCTGGCAGCGGCCGCCATCGGCGCGCTCGCCGCCGCGCTGCGGCCCCCCGCCGCGCTGCCGATCCTCATGGTGGCCGGCCAGCCCGTCTGCCACCTCGCCCTCGGCGGCCTCGTGCAGCACGGGCATGCCGCAGGGGCAATGGAATTCACCGCGCACGGGCCGATGCTGCTGGCACACGCGGTGGCGGCGGCCGGCTGCGCGATCCTGATCCTGGCCGCCGAGCGGCTCTACGGGCTGATCTCGAGCGCCGTCCGGGTGATCCTCACCCGGCCCGGCAGACGTCCGGCGCGGGCCGCGCAGTCGCGCCGCCCGCGATCGGTCCCGACCCCGAAAACCCTTCTCGCCCTGGGCGCGAGCGGACCGCGCGCGCCACCGGTTACGGCGTAACCCCCGTTCCTATCTACCCGTAACCATTGTCAGAGAAGGCAATACAGTCATGCACACCTCCCTTTCGCGCACCCTCGTCACGTCGGTGGCCGCTGCCGGCCTGCTGCTGTCCGGCGCGGGCATCGCCGCCGCACACGTGGTCGTGGACGCCCCCGGTGCCGGCCAGGGCGGCTACGCCGTCGCCACCTTCCGGGTGCCGACCGAGTCCGACACCGCCTCCACCACCAAACTCACCGTGACGCTGCCGAATCTGAAGAGCGCACGCACCGAGCCCATCGCGGGCTGGACCGCCAAGGTCGACAAGAACGCCCAGGGCGAGGCCGTGGCGGTCACCTGGACCGCCGACCCGGGCAACCCGGGCGTCGCCCCGGGCCAGTTCCAGCGTTTCGCGCTCTCCGTGGGCCCGCTGCCCAAGCAGGAGAAGGTCAGCTTCAACACGTCCCAGACCTACAGCGACGGCAAGGTCGTCGACTGGAACCAGCCCATGAATGCCGACGGCAGCGAGCCCGATCACCCGGCCCCCAGCCTCACCCTGGCCAAGAGCACGGGCGGCGATGACGACGCCCCGGCCGCCACGGATGCCGCCGCGAGCGACAAGAGCAGCAGCGACAACACCGCCCGCTGGCTCGGCGGCGTCGGCCTGGCGCTGGGCGCGCTGGGCGCGGCCCTCGGCCTGGGCAGCGTCATCCGGGGACGGCGGTCGTGAACCGCAAGCTGCTGGCCGGGCTGATCACCGGCCTGCTGGTCACCGGATTCGCACTGCTGGGCGGCGGTGTCGCCGACGCGCACTCCACCCCCGTCTCCTCCAGTCCGGACAACGGTGCGCAGATCGACACCTCACCGGCGTCGGTGAGCATCACCTTCAACGAGAACCTGCAGACGGCCTACCCGTCCATGACGGTCACCGGGCCGGACCACAACCTGTGGTCGAAGGGGCAGCCCAAGGTGGAGGGACCGACCATCAGCATCGAGGTCGGTGAACTGGGACCGACCGGCGAATACACGATCGCGTACCGGGTCACCTCCGCGGACGGGCACCCCGTCAGTGGCAAGCGGACGTTCACACTGACCAAGCCCGGCAATGGAACTCCGGGCCCCAGGGCCGACAGTGCCGCCAAGTCCGGCGGCTCCGACGGCGGCGGGGTGCCACTGTGGATCTTCATCGTGGGCGCGGTGGTGCTGTTCGGCGGCGGCCTGGCCGTCGCCCTGTTCGGCGGACGGGGCAAGCAGCGCAGGTGAATCGGACCGACCGCACCGATCGTCGCAGGGAGCGCGGGACGACCGGCGGTGGCAGCTCACCGAGATGGCTGCTGGCGCTGGTCATCCCGATCGCCCTGGCCGGTGCGGCCCTGGCCTGTGCGCTGGCCGCCGCCGAACCCGTGCAGGCCGAGGCCCCGGTCCGGGTCCTCGCCGACTGCGCGGGGGCTACGGTGCTGGGCCTGGCCACGCTGCCGCGGCTCTCGGACCGGCTGACTCCGCAGTGGCGGCCGATCACCGTGCTCGCCGCGCTCTGGGCGGCAATGGAATTCGCCATGCTCGCGCTGGAAGCCGCGGAGGTCCAGGGCATTACGGCGCGGCAGCTGAGCGCCGCGCAGTTCGGCGACTACCTCGCGCACGTGAGCGGCGGGCAGATCGGTATCGCGCTGCTGATCGGCAGCGGCACGGTGGCGATCTACAGCGCCTTCGGATTCCGGCGGCCCGACCGGGCCACCGGCGATCTGGTGCTGGTGTTCACCACCGTCACGCTGGCATTGCGGCCGATCACCGGGCACATGTCGCAGCAGCCGCTCGGTTCGGTGCTGGCGGCGCTGCACGCGCTCGCGGCCGGCGCCTGGTTCGGCCTGCTGCTGGCGCTGGCGCTGACCGTGCGCACCCGGGGCGAGTGGGCGGTGCTGCTGCCGCGGTACTCGGCGTGGGCGATGCCGCTGGTGGTGACGGTGATGGTGACCGGGGTGATCAACGGGCTGGTGCGGATCGGCGGGGTGAGCCCGCTGGTCACCAGCGGGTACGGGCGGATCCTGCTGGCGAAGACGGTGCTGCTGGCGGTGCTGCTCGGGCTGGGTTGGTGGTGGCGGCGCAGCTGGGTGCCGAAGGTCGCCGATCACCGCATGACCGCGGACGACTCGCTGCGGCGCGCGATTGCCGAAGTGCTGGTGATGGCGCTAGTGTTCGGGCTGGCCGGTACGCTGGCCGTCACCGCGTGAGGTGGTCCGCGGTTCTCGAATTCGGGTGCGCCGGTTCATAGATGGCATGCATCACAAGACCTGCGGGGAAAACTAGAACACGTTACAGTTGCGCCCATGACCGAAGTCAAGATCGTCGCGGACTGCGCCGCCTCGGCCGAATCGGCCTTCGCCTACGTCAACGATTACCGGCACCTGCCGAAATTCATCAATGAGATCAGTGCCTTCACCCCGCTGACCGACCAGATCGAAGGCGTGGACGCCACCTTCGACGGCACCATTCAGCTGGGCCCGATCACCCTGCACTCCACCATCAAGATCGTCCGGCACGAACCCGGCTCCGCCATTGCGGTGAAGTCCATCAAGGGCTTCGAGATCGAATCCACCTTCCTCTTCCACGACAAGGGCGAGGAATCCTGCACCATCGACGCCATCGTCGACTACCGGGTCCCCGGCGGCATCGCGGGCAAGATCCTCGGCAAGACCATCGAGCCGTTCGTGAAGCTCGCGGTGAGGAGCTCCACCCACAATCTGGTCACCCAGGTCGCCGCGTTCCACACCACCCGCACGTCCGCCTAGTCACCCGGGGTCGCCAGAGCCGCCGACCCCCGCGAAGGCCCGCAGATCGGCCTCGGTCCGGCGGAACAGCCAGTAGTCGCCCAGGAACCCGAGGACACCCACCGCGCACAGCGCGTAGATGGAGATCAGCTCCAGCGAAACCTCTTCGGCGGTCAGGAACGTCAGACTCGCGATCACTCCGATCAACGGAATCGCCACCGCCACCGCGAGATACCGGGTGCAGCGACGACTCAGGGCGCGCAGGGCATCGTGATCCCGCGCCGTCTCACCGTGGGTGAGCAGCCGCGGATAGAAACAGCGCACCACGAAGAACGTCACCACGAAGAACGGGTACGCGACCGCGATCGCACCCGAAACCAGCATCGTCGCAACCAGATTCACAATGCGCCCCGGCGGCAGGCCGGTGTACACGACCAGCGCGATGGCCGTGATCGCGGCCGACACCACCCACCAGCTGAAGGCCAGCAGCGCCACCCGGTCGCCGTCGATCAGGGTGTCGCGCCGCGCCCGGGCCAGGGTCTCCGGATCGTAGGTCCGGCCCCGCCGCAGTCCGCGCCACACGATGAACGCCCGGCGGCACATGTAATTGGTGAGCGCGATGGCGGCCGGCGTGGTGACCAGGAACAGCAAATTGCCCACCAACCGCAGCCGCGCCTGCTCCCCCGCCGAGAACCAGAGCGCGAACAGCGGATGATTGTGCAGATTGGCGTAGGCGATGCCGAGCCCGTCACCGAACATGCTCGCCGCCGTGATCAGCGCGACCAGCGACCACGGGCCGACCCGGGACCGCCAGCTGCTCGCCGGCGGATCCACCAGATCCCGGGCCCGCTGATCCAGGCACAGGTCCAGCTGCTGGGCCAGCGCCGCACCCGTGGCCCAGCGGTCCTCGCGATCGGGGGCCAGGCATTTGAGCAGCACCCGCCGCAGCGTGGCCGGGCAGTCCGGCGGCAGGTCGTCGAGGCGGGCGGGCTCGATCTCGTGGCGGCGCAGCCGGAGCATGCGTTCGAGCGAGGATTCCGAATCGCCCGCGCGGGCTTCGTCGTCGAAGGGGCGGCGGCCGGTGAGCAGCTCCCACAGCACCACCCCCAGCGCGTAGATGTCGCTGCGGCCGTCCAGATCCGCGGCGGTCTCGGGCAGCTGCGGGTGACAGGCCGCCAGCTGCTCGGGCGACATGTACGCCAGCGAGCCGCCGAAGTAGGCCAGCGGGCTGGTCCCCGCCACATGCGCGCTGAAACTGATATTGAAATCCGCCAGTTTCGGGCTGCCATCGGCGGTGAGCAGCACATTGGCGGGCTTGATATCGCGGTGCAGCACCCCGTTCCGGGCCGCGTGGTCGAGTGCGCGCGCCAACCGGCTGCCCAGCCAGGCAACGGTTTCCGGCCAGCTGCGCTCCGGCATCGCTGCGCGCGTCGGTGATTCGCCGGGCACCAGGCCGCCCCGGTCCCGCATGGCCGCGTCCACTGCCTCCAGCAGCAGCCCGCCGTCCCGATCCGCCGGCTCGCGAGAACGCACCAGTGCCAGCACCTTCGACAGCGTGCCGCCCGGAAGATATTGCATGTACAGCAGTTTCAGCTCCCGGTCGCCGAGCAGCCGCTGGTCGAAGACGCGCACGATGTGCTCGTGATCCAGCCGCGCCAGGGTCTCGGATTCGGTGCCGTGGTTCTGCGAGACCTTCACCGCCACCAGCCGCTGCATGGACCGCTGCCGGGCCAGGAAGACCCGGGCGAAGGCGCCGCTGCCCAGCTC
Source organism: Nocardia sp. NPDC059154 (assembly GCF_042755705.1). Classification (NCBI taxonomy): domain Bacteria; kingdom Bacillati; phylum Actinomycetota; class Actinomycetes; order Mycobacteriales; family Nocardiaceae; genus Nocardia; species Nocardia sp. NPDC059154. The sequence continues at coordinate 87,370 of NZ_JBHZCS010000016.1, read as the reverse complement.
CACCAGCAGATCGAAATCGTCCAGCCGATCGCCGACCTCGATGCCCTCCAGGGCGTGCTGCGCCTGCGGCCGGGCGATCAGGGTGCTGCGGTAGTCGTGCTCGGCCCATTCGGTGGCGGCGACCTCGGTCGGATGGCAGCCGCCATCCACCGCCGCACCGTGACCATTCCCGTGCAGCCCGGAGCGCCGCAGCGCGTGGAACTCCTCGTAGGCCAGATCGGGTGGCAGTGGACCGGAACGCAATTCGTCGAACTCGGCCCGGTAGTCGGCCAGGCGCTTGGGGAAGTCGTAGCGGATCCAGCGGTATTCCAGGTCCACCTTGATCAGTTCGATCAGCACCAGGCGGCGCAGGTGCGGCGTGCGCGGCAGGAATTCGGCCAGGCGGGGTGGCGCCGCGGCCGCCTCCCAGGCGGCCTGGAATCCGGCGAGCACGGACGCCAGCAGGGAGCGGGTCTCGTCGACAGCACCCGAGTCGATCGCCTGTTCTACGTTCATGCCTCTCCCGACCTGGACCCATCGGGTGCCGCCAGTATGCGCCCGAGAATCCGACTGCACGGTTGATTAACTCTTGTGGATAGATCGTTCGGCAGCCGCAGAGCGCATCGCGACGACACAACACCGCCGGTCACGGGCCACTAGAGTCGCGGTATGAGTGAGCAGTTTCCCGAGCGGATCTGGGGTTCCCGCACCAATCTGCTGTCCCGCCTCGCCAGTCCGTTCGCCGCCACCAAGGTCGGGTCGCTGGTCATCCGCAAACTGACGCCGCTGGATCGCAAGGTGCTCGAACGCACCGGCGGCAAGTACACCGTGCTCGGCCCGATCGGCGCGCCCGTCATCCTGCTCACCACCGTCGGCCGCAAATCCGGGCAGCCGCGCACCACTCCCCTGCTCTACGTGCACGAGGGCGACACGCTCTACGTGATCGGATCCAACTTCGGCCAGTCCCACCACCCGGCGTGGACCGCCAACCTGCTCGCCAGTCCGGCCGCCGAGGTCGCCATCGCCGGGCAGCACATTCCGGTCACCGCCACCCTGGTCACCGACGAGGACCGCCAGCAGGCGGTCTTCGAACGCTTCGAGGAGACCACGCAGGCGTACACCGCCTACCGCAATCGCACCGCTCGTGACTTGCGCATTTTCGCCCTGACAAGATAGTTCCCGTGACCGAATCAGCGAACGCCATTGCCACCGCCGACCTCGCCGACGAGATCGGCCCCGAGATCCGCAGCTGCGACACCCAGTTCATCCAGTTCGGCGGCCACGAAGTCTTCGCCGGCCGCATCGTGACCATCCGGACCTTCCAGGACAACCTGCTCGTCAAGCAGACCCTCGGCGAACCCGGCGAGGGCCGCGTGCTCGTCGTGGACGGCGGCGCGAGCGTGCACACCGCACTGGTCGGCGACATCATCGCGGGCCGCGGCGTCGACAACGGCTGGGCCGGGGTCGTCGTCAACGGCGCGGTCCGGGACTCGGCCATCCTGCGCACCCTGCCCATCGGCATCAAGGCGCTGGGCACCAACCCGCGCAAGAGCACCCAGACCGGCGCGAATGCCGAGAAGGACGTCACCGTCGAATTCGGCGGCGTCACCTTCGTTCCCGGCGACATGCTCTACAGCGACCATGACGGCGTCGTCGTTCGCAGCGAGGATTGACCCAACTCTCGGGAAGCTCTCAGGGGTAACGGCGTCCGTACCCCCGAGAATGGGGAGCCGGGGGCCCAGCCCCCGAGCCCCCGCGGGAGTCACGCCGCCGGCAACCCGCAGGGAACGCGGTGAGCCCGGCCGCGCGGGGCGCAGACCGAACCCCTACGGATCCGGGAGTACCTTGCCCGCGAAGCGCGCTCAGCCGCCGGTGACCCGGGCCTTGTGCCCGGCCAGTGCCACCACATCGCCCGCATGTAGCTGGCGACCCCGACGCAGCTCCACCTCGTCGTTGACACGAACCAGGCCCTGGGCGATAACAGTCTTGGCTTCCGAACCGGAATCGATGAGGTTCGCCAGCTTCAGGAACTGGCCGAGTCGAATGACATCGTCTTCGATCGGGACATCGACTGGATCCGACATGGGGTACATCCTCACCCGCGGCCGTCTCCACACCAAACGCCGCCCCCACCACCAGCCGCCACGCGGCGGCCACGAGACACGAACCGGGTTCTGAGTGCATATGGGCAACGGCAACATTCACACTGGTGCAGTGACTTCGACGCAGGATCTGCCGCCCCACGACTCCGAGCAGAGACCGGAGCCGCGATCGCCCGAGGTGCCACACCGCGGGCACGGCCGGCTGCGCGAGGTGCCGCATATCGCGGGCACCACGCTCGGCGTCTTCTCGGTCCTCTGCTTCGCCTGGAGCATCTCGCCCGGGCTGCGGTTCCTGACCTCGCACCTACGCCACTTCGTCGACACTTACTACTTCGACGCCCCCGACACCTCACTGGTGTGGGCGCTGGTGGTGGGTCTGCTGGCGGGCGCTACCGCCAGCCGCAAACGGATCGCCTGGTGGCTGCTGGTCGGGTACATGGCGGCCTTCGCGCTCGCCAACGCCCTCGACTTCGCCGCCGAGGGCGACATCAATGCCCTGGTGGCGTTGATCATTCACGTCGTGGTCATCGGCGTGCTCATCGCCGCGTGGTCCGAGTTCTACACCCACGTGCAGCGCGGCGCGGTCTGGCGCGCGCTCGGCGTGCTGGCCGGCGGGCTCGCGCTGGGCTGCCTGGTCGGCTGGGGACTGGTCGAACTGTTCCCCGGCAGCCTGCCCGACCACACCGAACGCGCGCTGTGGGCGGTGTCCCGGGTCACCGGCGCGATCCTGGTCTCCAACGAGGACTTCGACGGGCACCCGCCGCACCTGGTCAACCTGCTACTCGGCCTGTTCGGCGCCATCGCGCTGCTGGCGGCCGTCATCACCCTGTTCCGGTCGCAGCGCTCCTCCAACGCACTGACCGGGCTGGACGAATCCGCCATCCGCGGGCTCATCGAACGCTCCGACGTCGAGGACTCGCTCGGCTACTTCGCCACCCGCCGCGACAAGGCCGTCGTCTTCGCGCCCAGCGGCAAGGCCGCCGTCACCTACCGCGTCGAACTCGGCGTGTGCCTGGCCTCGGGCGACCCCATCGGGCAGAAGGAGTCCTGGGGTCACGCCATCGACGCCTGGCTGCGGCTGGCCGACCAGTACGGGTGGGCCCCGGCGGTCATGGGCGCCAGCGAGATCGGCGCGACCGCCTACCGGCGGGCCGGACTGTCCGCGCTGCGGCTGGGCGACGAGGCCATCCTCGAGACCCGCGGTTTCTCCCTCGCCGGACCCGATATGAAGCCCGTCCGCCAGGCCGCCAATCGTCTTGCCAAGCAGGGCATCACGGTGCGGGTGCGGCGGCACCGGGAGGTCACGCCCGAGGAGATGGCCGACGTCGTGCGGCGCGCCAACGCATGGCGCGACACCGAGACCGAACGCGGCTTCTCCATGGCCCTCGACCGGCTCGGGGATCCGCTGGACGGCGACTGCCTGCTGGTCGAGTCCGTCGCCCCCAACGGCCAGGTGCTCGGCATGCTGTCGTTCGTGCCGTGGGGCCGCACCGGCGTCTCCCTCGACCTCATGCGCCGCGACCGCACCGGGCCCAACGGGCTGGTGGAACTCATGATCTCGCGGCTCGCCCTCACCTCCGAGCAGTACGGCATCACCCGAATCTCGCTGAACTTCGCGGTCTTCCGGGCAGTCTTCGAGGAGGGCGGCCGCATCGGCGCCGGCCCGGTGCTGCGCCTGTGGCGCGGCGTGCTCATGTTCTTCTCCCGCTGGTACCAGCTGGAGGCCCTCTACCGCTCCAATGTGAAGTACCAGCCGGAATGGGTGCCCAGGTTCTCGCTGTTCGAGGAACGCCGGCACCTGCTGCGCGTCGCCACGGCCAGCGCGCTCGCCGAAGGCTTCCTGCCCCGCATCGGCCGCGAACACGACGCCTCCGCGCACACCGGTCTGCGGCCCTCGGTGCCGCCCACCATGACCGGCCTGCACGCCGACGGCAGCCCGCCCGACCTGCCGCCGGAGGAGCTCGAGGAGCAGGGCCCGCGCCGCCCCGAACAGGTGCGGGTGCGCATGGACAAGCTGGAGAAGCTCCAGGAATCCGGCGTCGAGGCCTACCCGGTCGCCTACCCGCCCACCCACACCGTGTCCGCCGCCCGCGGCTGCCCGCAGGGCACCACGGTGCGAGTCTGCGGGCGACTGTTGCGGATTCGCGACTACGGCGGCGTCATCTTCGCCGTGCTGCGCGACTGGTCCGGCGACATCCAGCTGCTCATCGACCGCAGCCGGGTGGGCGCCGACCGCAGCGAGTCGTTCACCGAATTCTTCGACCTGGGCGACCTGGTCGAGGTGAGCGGGCAGATCGGCCGCAGCCGCCGCGGCGAACTCTCGCTGCTCGCCCAGGACTGGCGGATGATCGGCAAATGCCTGCACCCGCTGCCGGACAAGTGGAAGGGTCTGTCCGACCCGGAAGCCCGAGTGCGGCAACGCTATGTCGACATGGCCATCAACACCGATATCCGCGAGGTGATGGCCAAGCGCAGCGCGGTGGTGCGGTCGCTGCGAGACACCCTGCACGGCTGGGGATTCCTCGAAGTCGAGACCCCCGTCCTGCAGCAGGTGCACGGCGGCGCCAACGCCACCCCGTTCACCACCCACATCAACGCCTACGACCTCGGCCTGTACCTGCGCATCGCCCCCGAGCTCTACCTCAAGCGACTGTGCGTGGGCGGCATGGAGAAGGTGTTCGAACTCGGCCGCGTCTTCCGCAACGAGGGCGTGGACTACAGCCACAACCCCGAGTTCACCATCCTGGAAGCCTATGAGGCGCACAGCGATTACGAACGCATGATGCACGCCTGCCGCCAGCTCATCCAGGAGGCCGCGCTGGCCGCCAACGGCAAGATGGTGGCGTTGCGCCCCGGACCCGACGGCGCCGTCACCGAGGTGGACATCTCCGGCGACTGGCCGGTCAAGACCGTGCACGGAGCCGTCTCCGAGGCGATCGGCGAGACCATCACCCCGGAGACCGACGAGGAGCGGCTGCGGCTGCTCTGCGAGAAGGCGGGCGTGCCCTTCCAATTGGGCTGGGACGCGGGGCAACTCGTGCTCGAGATGTACGAGCACCTGGTGGAATCGGCCACCGAGGAACCCACCTTCTACATCGACTTCCCCACCTCCGTCTCCCCGCTCACCCGCGCGCACCGGCACATTCCGGGCGTCACCGAGCGCTGGGACCTGGTGGCCTGGGGCGTCGAATTGGGCACCGCCTACAGCGAATTGACCGATCCGGTGGAACAACGCCGCCGCCTCACCGAACAGTCCATGCTGGCCGCCGGCGGCGACCCGGAGGCCATGGAACTCGACGAGGACTTCCTGCAGGCCCTCGAACACGCCATGCCCCCCACCGGCGGTCTCGGCGTCGGCGTGGACCGGGTGGTCATGCTGCTGATCGGCCGCAGCATCCGCGAAACGCTGCCGTTCCCGCTCGTGAAACCCCGTACCGCACAGAGCGAATCCCGGTAGGGACCAGGGAAAACCCTGATTCCCCGGGCCGGATCCCCGGTTAATCTGGGATGCGGCCCGGGGCGGGCCCACCGGCCACACGGATTGGGGTATCCATGCACTACCTAGATCTCATGACCCAGGCGACCCTGCTGGACCACCACGTGTGGACCCACCCGGACACCTGGAACGCCGCCCTCGAGAACACCGCCGCCCGCCGCACCAGCAGCCGGCGCGGCACCAGCTTCTGGGGCTTCCTCGCGGTCTGCTGCATCGGCATCGTGGTGCTGGTGCTCGGCATCGTCTACCTGATGAGCCGCCGCAAGAACCGCTAGCCCCCGCGGCGCACCGCGGGCGGGGTGCGGCAGAGTGGTGGGCGTGCAGTTGATCCTCGTCCGCCACGCCCAGCCGCAACGAGTCCTGGCCGAATCCGGCCACGCCGACCCGGATCTCACCGCGATCGGCCTCGAACAGGCGGGCCGGGTCCCGGCCGCACTCGCCCACCACCGCATCGCCCGCGTGGTCAGCAGCCCGCAACTGCGGGCCCGCGAAACCGCCCGGCCCACCGCGGAGAAGCTCGGACTCGACATCGACGTCCTCGACGGGCTCGCCGAGTACGACCGCGACCTGCCGATATACGTCCCGATCGAGGACGCCCAGCAGGAATTCCGGGAAACCTACGCGCGCATCAAGGCCGGGCACCTGCCCGAGCAGATCGACGGCGACGCCTTCATCGGCCGCGTGCGCGACAGCATCGCGAGCATCGTGGCGGCCGCCGAGCACACCGACACCGTGGTCGTCTTCGCGCACGGCGGCGTGATCAACGTGCTGCTGCAGGAGGTGCTGGGCCTGGCCCGCCCGCTCACCTTCCCCATCGACTACTGCTCGATCACCCGGATCCTGTACTCGCGCACCGGCGGCCGCACCGTGGCCACCGTCAACGAGAACGGCCACGTCTGGGACCTGTTGCCGCGCATGCAGCGTCCGCGCCCCTAGACGCTCAGCGGACTCCCAGCCGGATCCCACACCGTTCCAAGGGCCGGCGCCTTCGATGGGAACTCGAGAGCCGCTCCCCTCGCGGCCCCCGATCCCGACAGAAAGGCACCACGATGTCCACCATCAAGCCCCGCCGCCGTCTCGCCCTGCGCCTCGCCGCGGCCGGTGCCCTGGCCGCCATCCCGCTCGCCGTCGTCGCCCTCCCCGCGAATGCCGCGACCCCCGACGACGCCGCCACCCCGGCCGTCGCCCAGCAGATCGACGACCACGGCCCCTGGGATCACGACCGTGACCACCACCGCCACGACCACGACAACGACGGCGGCTGGAACAACGGCGACAACGGCTGGAACAACAACGGCGACAACGGCTGGAACAACGGCGACAACGGCTGGAACAACAACCCGGCTCCGGCCCCCGCCTGGCTGCCGCCCACCGGCTCCTTCGGCATGTAACCCGGCCGGCGACGACCTCATCGGCTCGGACACCGAAAAGGCCGCTCCCAATGTGGGAGCGGCCTTTTCAGGTTTCGCGGGCCCGGCTCACCGCCGGGCCGTCCGCTACGCGTTGGTCGCGATCCAGTTGTGCATCCAGGTCAGCGCGGTCTGGCCGCCGCCGACGCCGTAGCTGCCGTAGCTGGTGTGCTTGCCGCTGCGGTAGAACTGCTCGAGCTGGTGGGCGTACTCGCTGTCCGGACCGTCGGCCAGCTGGGCCTGCAGCGTCGGCAGACCGCCCTGCGCCATCAGGTCGTTGAGGATGGACCCGAGTTCGAGCTGGGTCTGCCACAGGTTGAAGTTGTTCGGGTTGGACGACTGCGCCAGGAAACCCGCGAAGCGGGTGAGGAAGTCGGTCTCCTCGGTGGAGCAGTACAGGTCGCCGAGGGCGCACACGGTGCGCACCTTGTCGCTGATCCAGCCGAAGCCGCCGACCCGCACCCCGCCCGCACCCGCGCCGGGGGCGATCGGGCCGATCTGGGCGTCGGTGGGCGAGCGGCGGGGGTCGGAGATCAGCGCGACCGCCGCAATGCGATCCGGCGGCACCACGCCGTGGCCGCTGCCGATCTCGGCGGCGAGATCGCCGGCCGCGTCGGCGCCCTGGCTGTAGCCGGTGATGGCGATCCTGGTGCCCGGGCAGCGCGCGCCCATGTCCTGCACCAGACCGCGGGCATTGTCGACGGCTTCCTTCTTGGAGGCGGCGTAGACGTCGCCCTCCCAGGGGAAGGCGGTGGCCGCGTAGGTCACATAGTCGACCTCACCGGGCAGTCCGTCGGTCACCCCGGCCAGCATGCCGGGCTTGGGGTCCTTGTCGTGGCCGGTCTCCCAGGTGCCGGGCACGGCGACCGTGTAGAGACTCGGGCAGCCCGCACCGGGGGCGGCCGTAGCGGGACCGCTGCCCAGGACGATTCCCGACATGAGCACGCTCGCCGCTGCCCCCGCAGCCGCGACAACATTCTTCAACCGCATACTGCTCCAGTTCCCGCTTGTGCCGGGACAGGTTGCGTGTCCCGATTCCGGATCATGGTGCGGTCGCCGGATGACAGTCCGGTGCACTGAGGGTTAACCCAAGTAACCGCCCCGTATGAGTCGACTGGAACAGACCGAATGACGAGATCGGCGACACACCGCCGACAAGCATAAGGGGGCCTATTCGACCATGCCAGGCGAGTCGGCGAAGACGTCCGATTTCCGGCCGAAAGTTGTGCCGGAAGCCACATTTCGGACCTCAGCCCTGCAATGCCGCCTCGAGCATCGGCCACGACCGATGCAGCGCGTCCTGCCAGTAGCGCCAGGAATGCGTTCCGGCAGGGCTGAATTCGACCTGCGCGGGGATCCCCAACTGGCCGAGGCGATCTGCGAGCTGGTGCGTGCACCCGTTGGTCGCGGCCTCGATCACGCCACCCAGGATGATCTGGTTGGCCAGCGTCGCCGGCCGCCCGCCGATCGAGGGCGAATCGAGGGTGTCCATCGGCCCGGGCAGACCGGTCGAACTCGAGATGAACAGCGCCTTCCCGCGCAGGGCGGCGGCATTGAGCACGGCGTCGTGCTGCTGCCAGTCCGGGTCGCCGGGCTCGCCCCACATATTGCGGGAATCGGCGTCACCGCGGTCGAGGACGAGCTGGATGTACCGGCGGCTGTTCTCGTCGGCGGTGGAGGCGCAGCCACTGTAGGAGGCGACCGCCCGGTACCGATCGGGGGCCGCGATGGCCAGATTCAACGCGGAGGTCGCCGACATCGACACGCCCGCTACCGCGTTCGCACCGGAGGCGTGCAGCACCGAATCCAGGATCGGCGGCAGTTCCGCGGTCAGGAAGGTCTCCCATTTCTGGCGGCCCAGACTCGGGTCGTCTTTCTGCCAGTCGGTGTAATAGGAGAATTTGCCACCGATCGGGGAAACAACATTCACGTTCTTGTCCGCGAAGAATTGCACGACATCGGTTTGGCGATACCAGGTCGCGGCATCCTCACCACCGCCCGCGCCATTCAGCAGATACAGCGTGGGCCGCGGCACACTGTTGTCGAACGGGGTAATCACCTGAAGTGTGATCACCCGGTCCATCGCGGCCGAATAGACCGAGATCTCCTCTTGCCGCTGGCCGGGCCGATCGATCGAAACCAGATGGGATCCGGCGGAATCATCCGCCGTGGCCGTACCGATGGTCCCGGGTGCGGACGACATTGCCAGGGAGAGTGCAATTGCCGAGATCGCGGCGAGCGCCGAGAGCTTACCGGTGAGCATCGGTACGGTTTTCCTATCGATCGAATCGGCCCGGAACGGGAATCAGCTGCCGATGTACTTGCGGATCGCGTCCGACAGGATGGTGCTGAGCGAACCGGTCGAGCTGAGCTGGCCGTCGGCCGAGCCGAGGCCGTTGTTGTTCAGGCTGCCCAGCGCGCTCTCGCCGACGGTATTGGCGCGGGCGGTGAAGCACGCGGTCAGGTTGGGGAGCTCGTTGCTGACACCGACGGTGCCGGCGACGCCGATGCCACCGCTGGTGACCTGCTGACCGGCCGAGAGGTTGGTCGGAACCGGGTAGGTGATGTCGAGGGTCACCGGGTTACCGGAGTTCACGAACCAGCCCGTGCTGGTCACCTTCCAGCCGCCGGCGTTCGGCTCCGGGGTGACGTCTTCGGTGCGCTGACCGCCCGCCAGGTGGTAGGCGGTGATGCTGGCCTTGACCGGCGCGCCGAAGCCCGACGGCGGGTAGTCGGTGATGGTGTTGACGTACGGGTTACCGATACCCGTGGTGCCGACGACGACCTTGTAGGTCACCGTGGTGCCGACGCCGATCGAGTCGAGGTTGGCGCTCTTGTCGTAGGTCATGGTGATACCCACGGTGCTGATGTCATTCTTGGTGGCATGCGAGCTCAGGGCACAGGTCGCATCCGCTGACGCGGCGCCCGTCTCCAGCGTGGTCATGCTCAGGCCCGCGAAAACCATTGCGGCAGAGGTCGCGATCGCGGCCGCACGGCGATTACGGAACATATTTTCCTCCAAGTGTCCCGAGATCCTCCGGGACCGATCCATACTTACCGAGCGCTGCGGACGACTCGGAGGGTGGACTCCACACGGGGAGTAAGTAAACAGGTGTAACTGGTCCCCTGTCCAGGGTTTGACAAAACTGCTCCCAGTTACTGACTAGTACACATTTCAGATCGTTTCCCTGCATAACAAAAGCGCTCCCGGACCGAAGTCCGGGAGCGCTCTTCAGGGTTTCAGCTCAGCGCTGGATCACCGCTGGGCGACCATGGTCGGGGTGATCGGGGACGGCAGCGCCGTCTCACCCTCCAGGTACTTGTCCACCGCGGACGCACACGCACGACCCTCGGCGATGGCCCACACGATCAGCGACTGACCGCGGCCCATGTCACCGGCGACGAAGACGCCGGGCACGGTGGTGGCCCACTCCTTGTCGCGCATGACATTTCCGCGCTGGTCGTAGCCCACGCCCAGGCCCTCGAGCAGACCGTTCTTCTGCGGTCCGACGAAGCCCATGGCCAGCAGCACCAGGTCGGCCTCGAGGGTGAAGTCGGTGCCCTCGACCTTCTCGAAGCGGCCGTTGACCATCGACACCTCGTGCGCCTGCAGCCCGGTCACCTTGCCGTCGGCGCCGATGAAACGCTCGGTGTTGACGGAGAACACGCGCTCGCCGCCCTCCTCGTGCGCCGAGGAGACGCGGTACATCAGCGGGTAGGTCGGCCACGGGGTCGAGTCGGCCCGCTGCTGCGGCGGACGCGGCATGATCTCGAACTGGTGGATCGTCTCCGCACCCTGCCGGTGCGAGGTGCCCAGGCAGTCCGCGCCGGTGTCACCGCCACCGATGATGACGACCTTCTTGCCGCGCGCGTTGATGCGCGGCAGGCCGTCCTCGTCGGTGATAGGGTCGCCCAGCTGCACCCGGTTGGCCAGCGGCAGGAACTCCATGGCCTGGTGGATGCCGTCCAGGTCGCGGCCCGGGATCGGCAGGTCACGCGCGATGGTGGCGCCACCGGCGAGCACGACCGCGTCGAACTGCTCACGCAGCTGCTGGGCCGTGATGTCCACGCCCACGTTCACGCCGGTCTTGAAGATGGTGCCCTCGGCCTCCATCTGCGCGATGCGGCGGTCGATGAAGCGCTTCTCCATCTTGAATTCCGGGATGCCGTAGCGCAGCAGGCCGCCGATGCGGTCGTCGCGCTCGAACACGGTCACGGTGTGGCCGGCCCGGGTCAGCTGCTGGGCGGCGGCCAGGCCCGCGGGGCCGGAACCGACGACCGCGATGCGCTTGCCGGTCAGGCGGGTCGGGTAGACCGGGGTCACCCAGCCCTCGTCGAAACCGTTCTCGATGATCTCGACCTCGACCTGCTTGATGGTCACCGGATCCTGGTTGATGCCCAGGACGCAGGACGCCTCGCACGGAGCCGGGCACAGGCGGCCGGTGAACTCCGGGAAGTTGTTGGTCGCGTGCAGCCGATCGAACGACTCCTTCCACGCGCCCTTGTACACCAGGTCGTTCCACTCGGGAATCAGGTTCCCGAGCGGACAGCCGTTGTGGCAGAACGGGATACCGCAGTCCATGCAGCGGCTGGCCTGCTTCTGCAGGGTCTCGTGGGAGAACTTCTCCTCGTAGACCTCTTTCCAGTCCAGCAGTCGCAGCGGAACCGGACGGCGCTTGGGCAGTTCCCGGGAAGTGTGCTTCAGGAAGCCTTGTGCGTCACCCATTTACGAACTCCTGACTAATGCGCAGCGCGCACGGAACAACGACAGTGGTGCTGCGTTGCACCGCCAAGGTGAGGTCAGCCACGAGCTGCCTCCATGATCGCCTCGTCGACATTCCGGCCGGCCTTCTCGGCCTCGGAGATGGCGAGCAGGACCTTCTTGTAGTCGCGCGGCATGACCTTCGCGAACTTGTTCACCTGCTGCGACCAGTCGCCCAGGATCTTGTCGGCGACAGCGGATCCGGTCTCGTCGCGATGCTGGACCACGATGTCGTGCACGATCTGCGCGTCCTCGGCCGACAGCTGCTCGAGGTCGACCAGCTCGGTGTTGAGGTTGGCCTCGAAGGTGCCGTTCGGGTTGTAGACGTAGGCGATACCGCCCGACATGCCGGCGCCGAAGTTGCGGCCGGTCTCGCCGAGGATGACCACGCGGCCACCGGTCATGTACTCGCAGGCGTGGTCGCCCACACCCTCGACGACCGCGGTGGCGCCCGAGTTGCGGACGGCGAAGCGCTCGCCGGCCACACCGCGCAGGAACGCCTGGCCACTGGTGGCGCCGAACAGGATCACGTTGCCCGCGATGATGTTCTGCTCCGCGACGAACGCCTCCGGCGCGTCATCGGACGGGCGCACCGTGATGCGGCCACCCGAAAGACCCTTGCCGACATAGTCGTTGGCGTCACCGACCACCCGCAGGGTGATACCGGCCGGGACGAACGCACCGAACGAGTTACCGGCGGAACCGATGAACGTGATGTCGATGGTGTTGTCCGGCAGGCCGACTCCGCCGTAGAGCTTGGTGACCTCATGGCCGAGCATGGTGCCGACGGTCCGGTTCACGTTCGTGATCTTGGATTCGAACTTGACCGGCTTGCCGCGCTCCAGCGCGTCCGCGGACTGCGCGATGAGCTCGTTGTCCAGCGCCTTGTCCAGACCGTGGTCCTGGTCCTTGGTGCGGCGGCGGTCCTGGAACATGAACGCCGTCTCGACGTCGTCCAGGATCGGCGACAGGTCCAGCTTGGCGGCCTTCCAGTGCGCCTTGGCGGCGGTGGTGTCGAGCAGGTCGACCCGGCCGATGGCCTCGTCCAGGGTCCGCAGACCCAGCGACGCCAGCAGCTCCCGCACCTCTTCGGCGATGTAGAGCATGAAGTTCTCGACGAACTCCGGCTTGCCGGTGAAACGCTCACGGAGCACCGGGTTCTGGGTGGCGACGCCGACCGGGCAGGTGTCGAGGTGGCAGACGCGCATCATGATGCAGCCCGAGACCACCAGCGGAGCGGTCGCGAAACCGTACTCCTCGGCGCCCAGCAGCGCGGCGATCATGACGTCGCGGCCGGTCTTCATCTGACCGTCCACCTGCACCACGATGCGGTCGCGCAGACCGTTGAGCAGCAGGGTCTGCTGGGTCTCGGCGAGGCCGAGCTCCCAGGGGCCACCCGCGTGCTTCAGCGAGGTCAGCGGCGACGCACCGGTGCCACCGTCGTGGCCGGAGATGAGCACCACGTCCGCGTGCGCCTTGGAGACACCCGCGGCGACGGTGCCGACGCCCGGCTCCGCGACCAGCTTCACGTGAATCCGCGCCTGCGGGTTCGCGTTCTTCAGGTCGTGGATCAGCTGCGCCAGATCCTCGATCGAGTAGATGTCGTGGTGCGGCGGCGGCGAGATCAGGCCGACGCCCGGCGTCGAGTGCCGGACCTCGGCGACCCACGGGTACACCTTGTGGGCCGGCAGCTGGCCGCCCTCACCGGGCTTCGCGCCCTGCGCCATCTTGATCTGGATGTCGGTGCAGTTGGTCAGGTAGTGCGCGGTCACACCGAAGCGGCCCGAGGCCACCTGCTTGATCGCGGACCGGCGCCAGTCGCCGCCCTCCTCCGGCTCGAAGCGCGCCGGGTGCTCGCCGCCCTCACCGGAGTTGGAGCGCCCGCCGAGGCGGTTCATGGCGATGGCCAGGGTCTCGTGGGCCTCGGCCGAGATGGAGCCGTAGCTCATCGCACCGGTCGAGAAGCGCTTCACGATCTCCGACGCCGGCTCGACCTCGTCGATCGAGATCGGGTGCCGGTGCTCGGACTTGAACTTGAACAGACCACGCAGCGAGGCGAGACGCTCCGACTGGTCGTCGACCAGCTTCGTGTACTCCTTGAAGACCTTGTACTGACCCGAGCGGGTGGCGTGCTGCAGCTTGAACACCGTGTCCGGGTTGAACAGGTGGTACTCGCCCTCACGACGCCACTGGTACTCGCCGCCGATCTCGAGCTCGCGGTGCGCACGCTCGTTGCGGTTCTCCAGGAACGCGACCCGGTGCCGCTGCGCGACCTCGTCCGCGATGTCGTCCAGGCCGATGCCGTCCAGCGGCGACTTCAGACCGGTGAAGTACTCGTTCACCAGCTCCTGCGCCAGGCCGACGACCTGGAACAGCTGCGCGCCACGGTAGGAGGCGATGGTGGAGATGCCCATCTTGGACATCACCTTCAGCACACCCTTGCCGGCGGCCTTGTTGTAGTTGTAGACGGCCTTCTTGAAGTCGGCCGCGTGATCGCCGGTGCTGCCAGGCATCTGCAGCGCGCCGCGCTCCAGCATGTCCTCGATGGACTCGAAGGCCATGTACGGGTTGATGGCCGCCGCGCCGAAGCCGACCAGCATGGCCATGTGGTGCACCTCGCGGGCGTCACCGGCCTCGATGACCAGGCCGACCTTGGTGCGGGTGCGCTCCCGGACCAGGTGGTGGTGCACCGCGGCGGTCAGCAGCAGCGACGGGATCGGGGCCAGCTTCTCGTTGGACTCGCGGTCGGACAGCACGATGATGCGCGCGCCGCCGTCGATGGCCGCCGAGACCTGACGCTGCACGGCCTCGAGGGCCTTGCGCAGCCCCTTGCCGCCCTTCTTGACCGGGTACAGGCCATGCACCACGACCGAACGCAGTTCGGGACGCGAGCCGTCGTCATTGATGTGGACCAGCTTGGAAAGCTCGTCGTTGTCCAGGATCGGCTGGGTCAGGGTGATCTGACGACAGGACTCCGGTCCCGGGTTCAGCAGGTCGGCCTCCGGGCCGATCATGCTGCGCAGCGAGGTCACGACCTCTTCGCGGATGGCGTCCAACGGCGGGTTGGTGACCTGCGCGAACAGCTGCGAGAAGTAGTCGAACAGCAGGCGCGGCCGCGCCGACAGCACCGCGATCGGGGTGTCGGTGCCCATCGAGCCGAGCGCCTCGCCACCGGTCTGCGCCATCGGCGAGACCAGCAGGTTCAGTTCTTCGGTGGTGTAGCCGAAGATCTGCTGACGGATCAGCACGCGGTCGTGCGACATGTGCACGTGCGGGCGGTCGGGCAGGTCGCTCAGCTTGGTCGGGCCCTCGTCCAGCCACTGCTGGTACGGGAACTCGGCGGCCAGCGAGGACTTGACCTCGTCGTCGCTGATGATGCGGCCCTGCGAGGTGTCGACCAGGAACATGTGGCCGGGCTGCAGGCGCTTCTTGTAGACGACCTTGGCCGGGTCGATGTCGAGCACGCCGACCTCGGAGGCCAGCACGCACAGACCGTCCTCGGTGACCCAGATGCGGCCGGGGCGCAGACCGTTGCGGTCCAGCACCGCGCCGACGACCGTGCCGTCGGTGAAGCACACCGAGGCCGGGCCGTCCCAGGGCTCCATGAGGAAGGAGTGGTAGCGGTAGAAGGCGCGCTGCTCCGGGGTCATGGACTCGTGGCGCTCCCACGCCTCCGGAATCATCATGAGCACGGCGTGCGGCAGGCTGCGGCCGCCCAGGTGCAGCAGTTCGAGCACCTCGTCGAAGCGCGCGGTGTCCGAGGCGCCGGGGGTGCAGACCGGGAAGATCTTCTCCAGGCGGTTGTTGCCCGCGTGGTCGGTGCCGAACACGTTGGAGTTCAGCAGCGCCTCACGCGCCCGCATCCAGTTCTCGTTGCCGGAGACGGTATTGATCTCACCGTTGTGGGCGACGCGCCGGAACGGGTGCGCCAGCGGCCACGACGGGAAGGTGTTGGTGGAGAAGCGCGAGTGCACGATGCCCAGCGCCGACTCGACCCGGTCGTCCTGCAGGTCCAGGTAGAACGCCCGCAGCTGCGGGGTGGTGAACATGCCCTTGTAGACGAAGGTCTCGCCGGACAGGCTCGGGAAGTAGACCGACTCCTTGCCGGTCGCGCCCTCGCCGGCACCCGACTTGCCGAGCTCGTGCTCGATGCGCTTGCGGACGACGTAGGCACGACGCTCCAGGTCCATGCCGGACAGCTGCTCGGCGCCACCCTTGGGCGAGGCGATGAAGATCTGCCGGAAGGTCGGCATGGCGTCACGCGACAGCGCGCCCAGCGACGATCCGTCGATCGGGACCTCGCGCCAGCCGAGGACCTCGAGGCCCTCCTCGCGCACGATCTTCTCGACGCCGTACCCGGCGCGGGCGGCCTCGCGGCGGGCCTGCGGCAGGAAAGCGATACCGGTGGCGTACGAACCTTCGGCAGGGAGCTCGAAGTCGACGACAGCACGGAAGAACTTGTCCGGGAGCTGGATCAGGATGCCCGCGCCGTCACCCGAGTTGGGTTCGGCACCGGCGGCACCACGGTGCTCCAGGTTCAGCAATGCCGTAATAGCCTTGTCGACGATGTCGCGGCTGCGGCGGCCGTGCATGTCGACGACGAATGCGACACCACAGGCGTCGTGTTCATTCGCCGGGTCATAGAGCCCGATGGGTCCAGGGGACCTGTGGCCAGGAAGTTGCGTCATGCCTCTGCCTTCACAAAAAACAGGCCTTCGAAGAATGCGGCCTTCGTCGAACGCCTCCGGTCTGGACTGCGTCCGGACGTTCGGAGACCAGCGGCGCTGATGGTCATTCCGTGCAGTCAACTTTGCAGTTGTCCACCCGCTTCGATTACCTAGTCGGGTGCTCGGTGGTAACGGAACCCTTACGTCTTCGCTACACACCGCGCAGGTCTCGCCCGCTAGGCTGAGCACCGATCGGGCCTCTGACCGTATGGGGAGATATGCCGAATTGTGTAGTTCGGCGTAAGAGCAAACGATAAGTCAGGACTTGAGCCCAACCAACTTAGGTTGTACTAATTCCAGGTTCTAGCTGGGCTTCTTCATCGGTCCTCCAACACACGCGCGTTCTCCAGTGTAAGGCAGGGGTGCACGTGCGTTTCAGTTGAGTTCACCACTGCATCGCACGCACGCGAGGACTCCGGCCGGGCGGTCCA
Organism: Nocardia sp. NPDC059154; assembly: GCF_042755705.1. Classification (NCBI taxonomy): domain Bacteria; kingdom Bacillati; phylum Actinomycetota; class Actinomycetes; order Mycobacteriales; family Nocardiaceae; genus Nocardia; species Nocardia sp. NPDC059154. The sequence goes on along the minus strand of NZ_JBHZCS010000016.1, from coordinate 70,464 downwards.
GCGCAGCTCCAGACTGCCTCTCACCTGCAATGAATCAGATTTCCCCACAATGGGACCCGGCAAACCGGGCGTTGGCGGGCTAACTTTCCGGACAAGTTCCGTCGCCGCGGCGGCCGTCCGGGATACATGGGCAGGTAACCTGCGGACCGTACGGAATTTTTCCTGAATGTGGGATTCAGCACACATTCAGCAAACCGTAAATCCGCCTGCTAGCCGCGTTTTCCGGGCCATCCGAGCCGGTCCACGCGTGATCAACACCACGTCACACGCCCGAAACGTGGCATTGTGAGCCTGGCCACATCCCAGCCGCCGCGGTCGATGGAACAGGTGTACGCCTGTCACGCTGAGACAACGAATCAGCGACGGTTTCGAGAAGCCGAATCACCCGGGACTCAGAGGATGTGAACTCCCATGACCGTTCACCATGTCCCCAGGTCCGCCGGGCTCGGCGCCTTGCTGGTCTGGCTGGGCGGCGCACAACCGCAGCTCACCGACGGGCCCGAGCGCGGCGGCTACACCGTCACCGGCGCCGTGGTGGCGCTGTTCGCGGGCACCGCGGGCGCCGTCACGGCCGCCGCGACGGGAGCGGCGCGCTGGCCGGTCATCGCCATCGTGGCGGTCGCGCTCATCGCGACCGTACTGATGGGGGCCATCGCCCGGGCGCTGGCCACCACCGCCACACCGGATCGCCGGGAGAATCGCCGGGCGGTAGCCGAATTCGGCGGCCGCATCGCGGTGGCAGTGCTCGCCGGGGTGGTGATCGCCGAATTGGCCTGCACCATCCTGTTCTCCGGCACCGTGAACCGGCTGCTCGACGAATCCGCCCAGCACGCAGTGGAATCCGCGCCCGCCGTGGTCTCCGCGCGCACCGAGCTGGAGCAGGCCAGGACCGATCGCACCGCGCTGGACCAGCAGATCACCAAGGCGCAGAACGACGTCACCAATGCGCTGATCATCGCGCGCTGCGAATTCAACCCGGGGGCGGACTGCCCGCAGAACATGATCACCCGGGTGCCCGGGCGCGGTCCCGAGGAGCGCACCGCCAACCAGATGCTCGACGATGCCCGCAACCAGCTCAGCGCGGCGCAGGGCAAGGTCGACGGGCTCGACGCCAAGGTCACCGAGAAGGACAGGGCCCTCGCGACGGCCCGCAAGGCCGCCTACACCGACGGCGACCGCGGGCTCGGTGCGCGCTGGGTGGCCATGAACGACTACACCACCGGACATTTCGGGCCGTTCGTGTTGCGGCTGGCCGTGTCCGTGCTCATGATCGTGCTGGCCCTGCTGCCGCTGCTGCTGCGGTGGTGGCGGGGTGAGACGGCGTTCGACCGCACCGTCGCGGTCCGTACCGCCACCGACCGCATCGACCAGGCCGCCGCCACCGCCATCGCCGTCAAACAGGCCGAGGTGCGCGTGGAGACCGAGAGCCTGCGCGCCGAACAACAACTCACCGCCGCGCGGCTGGCCGCACATGCCGACACCGCCATCGACCGGGAACGGCAGCGCACCCGCATCATCGCCGCCATCGGCAATTTCGAGATCGGCGTCACCGAACCCGCCCAGCGCGCGATCGCCGAATTCGACAATGCCACCAGACATGAACTCCCGGCCGGCCCGGCCGGGGATCGAAAGGACAGCACCGTGTCCCAGGAGGGGATCGTGACACAGTCGCCGAACCTGCCCGCCCAGCTCACCTCCGGGGCCCTGGCCCCCGCACCGCAGGGTGGGGCACTCGTCCCCGCCGTGCCGGTCGCGCAGCCCGCGAACAAGGGCGGTGGGCTGGAACTTCCGATCATCGGGACGGTGCCGTTCACCGACACCGCCGCCCGCTGGATCCGTCCGCTGGTGCCGTCCTTCGTGGCCAATGCCATCGACACCGCCACCCACCCGCTGCGCACCGTGCGTCAGGCGTTCGAGGAGGCCGAGGAGATCACCTTCACGCTGCGCCGCACGCGCAAGGTGACGGTGGATTCCCAGGATTCGGCGGAGCAGCAGCACCAGCAGGCCTACGCCCAGCCGCAGTACGGCTACCTCCCGCAGGGCGCCCCGCAGCAGGTGCATGCCCAGCGGGTGGCCGCGAGCGTGGTGGATCAGCCCTACGCCCAGTACCCCTCCTACTCGGCCCTCCCCCAGGGCCAGGTGGTGGACCCCGGCTATCCGCTGCCCTCGGGCCCGCAGCACGATGCGCTGGCGGCACGCCGCAACCCCGAACTCGACTACCGCAGCCCGCGCGAACTGCCGCCGGGCAGGGGCCGGCAGTAGCCTTCCGAAACCCACTGTGGCCCGGAATGTTTCACGTTGAACACGGAAACATCCGGGCCACAGCCTTTCGATCACGCCGCCGGCGACTTCCGCGTTGCCGAGCGGTAGGCGACGACAGCGGTCAGGACCAGGATGGCCGCCGTGGAGGTGGCCGCCAGGTGGATGCCGCTGACGAAGGCGGAGTGCGCCGAGTTCAGCAGCTCCCCGGCCGCGGGTTGCGGTAGGGCGCGCGCGGTTTCGATCGCGCCGCCCAGCGACTCGCGGGCCGCGTCCGCCTGGCCGGACGGGACGTGCGTCAGGTCCAGACCGCGGCGGAAGGCCGCCATGACGGCACTGCCCAGCACGGCGACGCCGAGGGCGATGCCCATCTCCATGGCCGTCTCCGAGATGGCGGCGGCATTACCGGCGCGCGCCTCGGGCGCGGTGCTGACGATCATGTCGGCCGAGACCGTCAGGGCCACGCCCTCACCCAGGCCGATCAGCAGGAAGCCGACGATGAACGGGGTCACCGAGCCCGAGGGATCGGTGGGCAGCAGCCAGTAGAGGCCCGCGCCGATCGCGACGGTCACCAGCGAGCCCGCGAGCACCGTCGCCGCACGCCAGTAGCGGACCAGCCAGGCCGCGGCCAGCGCACCCAGCATGGAGCCGATGGTGCCCGGAATGAGCAGCAGACCGGCCGCCAGCGGCGACTTGCCCAGCACCAGCTGCAGGTACTGCGAGCCGAAGAACAGCACGCCGGCCAGCGCGAACACCGACAGCAGGTTGGTGAACACCGCGGCCCTGAAGGCCGGCAGCCGGAACAGGTCCAGGTCGATGAGCGGGGCGGACAGGCCGCGCTGCCGGCGCACGAACACCACGCCCGCGACCACGCCGACACCGGCGCTGATCAGCAGGTTCAGGCTCGGGCCGTGGGCCGCGAACTCCTTGACCGCGTACACGATCGGGATCAGGGCCAGCATGGACAGGCCGGCGCTGATCAGATCGAAGCGGCCGGGGTTGGGGTCGCGCGACTCCGGTACCAGGACCGGGGCCAGGACCAGCAGCAGCGCCATGACCGGCAGGTTCACCAGGAAGACCGAGCCCCACCAGAAGTGCTCGAGCATCCAGCCACCCAGCAGCGGGCCGAAGGCCGCGCCGGAGGCGGCCATGGCGCCCCAGACCGAGATGGCCAGGGTGCGCTGGCGGGCGTCGGCGAACATGGACCGGATCAGGCCCAGCGTGGCGGGCATCAGGGTCGCACCGGCGACACCCTGCAGAACGCGTGCGGCAATGAGCATCTCGGGGTTGACCGCCCAGGCCGCGACGGCCGAGGCCAGGGCGAATCCGGCCGCGCCGATGAGCAGCAGGCGGCGGCGGCCGATGCGGTCGCCGACGGTGCCCATGGTGACCAGCAGGCCCGCGAGCACGAACGAGTAGACGTCGATGATCCACAGCAGCTGCGGCGTGGTGGGCGCGAGGTGCGCGCTGATGGCCGGGACCGCCAGGTCGAGCACGGTGGCGTCGACGGAGATCAGCAGCAGCGCGAGCGCGAGAACGCCGAGCCCGGCCCAATCCCTGGGCCGGGCCTTCGGCGGCACCGCGGTGGGCTGCCGGTCGATGGTCACGGGAGTTCCGGAACGTGCGGTCGCGTGGGTGCTCATGAGCTTTCTCTCTCGGTGGTGAACCGTCCAGACGGTACAGTAGCATGCTGAACCGTCCAGACGGTACAGTCAATCGTCGTGACCACACGCGATCCCGCAGGCACCCGCGATCGGATCCTCGACGCACTCGAAACCCTGCTGCTCGACAAGGGCCTGTCCCAGGTGACCCTGGACAATGTGGCAGCCACCGCGGGCGTCTCCAAGGGCGGGCTGCTCTATCACTTCAAGAGCAAGGACGCACTGCTCGCCGGACTGCTCCGCCGCGTCACCGACCGGGCCGATCAGCAGGTGAGAGCCGCGGAGGCACAGGGGCGCTCGGTGGCCGAGTGGTATCTGCAGGCTCCGCATCCCGAGGACGACGCCGACGCCGTCGAGCTCGCCCTGTACCGATCGATGCTGGCCGCCATGCGGAGCGTCGACGCGCCGCAGGACGCCGCGCGGGCGGAGACCGACCGGGCCCTCACCGAGGTGATGGGGTCCTGGAAGACGGCCCTGGACAACGAGATCGAGGATCCGGTGCGGGCCGAGATCGTGCGCCTGGTCGGCGACGGCGTCTATCTGCGCGCCCTGCTGGGCCTGCCGCCGATCGAACCCGGGCTATACCGCCGGATCGTGGCCCGGCTGCTGGAGACCGGCACACCCACCGCCTGACACCCGGGGTGCGAAGTTCGCCGCCCGGACGCGCATCGGGCGACCGAAGACGCTGGTCCGGATAGACTCGGCCGCGTGTTGCCGACCGCCGCCGACTCCGTCGGTTCGCCGACCGGCTCGGTGGGGGAACCGACTTCTACCGAACCGGTGGTTGTGCCGATTCGCCCGATGCAGTTCCGCGAACTCCTCGACCTCCCGTTCGCGCTGATCCAGGCGCGGATCAAGACCCTGGCGGGCCTGCTCGGCGTCGCCGTGCTGGTCGCCTCGGTGGTGGCCGTGGCGGGCACGGTGCTCGCGGCCGTCGCCAGCGGGAATTCCGACCGCGGCACCCTCTGGGGCGCGGTGCTGGTCACCCTGCTGTGCGCCTGGTCGGTCCGCTTGTTCGTCCGCGGGGTGACCGTGCCGATCGGGTTGGCGGTGGTGTACCGCAGGCCGGCGACCTGGCGCGGGGCGCTGCGGCGGCTGGCCGCGGAAGCCGGTCCGCTGCTCGGCTATCAGGTGATGTACACGCTCATCGGTATCGGCGTGCTGGCGGTCGGCACTCCCCTGCTGTTCACCGTGCCGCCCGCGGTGATCTGGCTGGCCTGGCTGCGCGGGCGGCGATTCACGCTGGTGCCCACCATCTTCGATCAGTCGGCCACCTACGGCGTGGCGGCGCGACGCGCGAAACTGCTTGCGGGCGGGACGGAATGGCAGCTGGTCGGGCTGTGGCTGTACCTGCGCGGGCTGCTGCTCGTGCTGGTGGTGCCGCTGCTGGCGCTGCCGCAGTTCACCGCCGAATTCTCCGGCACCCGGCGCTGGACGGTGACGGTGCTGATCATCGCCGCCACGCTGCTCATCGTGGCGGTCGCGGAGCTGGTCGAGTCCTCGACGCAGGTCGTCACCTATGTCGACCGGCGTTGCCGCCGCGAGGCCTGGGACATCCGGGTGCCCGGCGGGAGCGGCCGATGACCGGGACCGACCGGGCGCCCGGGCCGGAGATCGCCGGTGCCGCGCCGAATCTCGTCGGCGCGGCTCCGCCCGAGCCCGCTCTGGGTCCGGCCGCCACGCACCTGGCCGCGGCCGAAGAAGCCGCCCGGCGGGGCGATTTCGGTGCCGCGCTGCGCGAGCGGTACCGCGCCGTCACCCGCGGGCTGGAGCAGCGCGGCATCCTCGACGAGGAGCGGGCGCGCACGGCCCGGGAAACCGCGCGGGCCGCCACCGCGGCGATCCCCGACGCGGTCGAACTGCCCTCGGCGGCACACAGTTTCGACGAGGTCGTCTACGGCGGCCGCTACGCCACCGAGGCGGAGTACCGGCAGCTGGAACAGGCCGACCGGTACTCGATCGCGCCGCCGCCCAAGGCCGGCCCGGCCGAGATCACCGAGCGGCGCCGGACCCGTAAGACCAAGGTCGCCAAGCAGAAGGAGGACCGCGAGCGCGCGGAACTGCCGCAGCTGCTGAAGGATTGGCGCTTCTGGGCCGCGGTCGTGGCCGTGCTGGCGGTCGTGGTGCTGGTGTACGTGCTCACCCATGCCGGGTCCGGACCGTCGACCCCGCCGCCGACCCACGCGCCGCCGCCACCGTCGAATCCGCCGCCCAACCGGCCGGACGTGCCGCCGCCGAACTTCGGCGCGGGCAGCGACTCCATCTTCCAGCAGCTGCCGGGCCGGCTGGCCTTCGGCGGTCTGCAGTTCCTCATCGCCTGGGTCGCCGTGCTGTGGTGGCGCGGCCGCCGCCGCGGCGCCATCGTGCGCGAACCGCTGCCGGTGGAGGCCCCGGCCCACGAGCTGCTCGCCGGACAGGCCGGGCTGTACCGGAAATCTCGCGATCACGAGCACGTGGCCGCCAAACTGCGGGCGGCGTCGCTGCGCCGGCTGCGGCCCGCGCTCGGCGTCACCGCGGACACCCCGGCGGAACTGGTGGTCGGGTCCATCACGGCCCGCACCGGCGCGGACCCGGCCGTCATCCGCGCCACCCTGTACGACCCGGTCGCCGATCGGGTCGCCCTGGAACTCGTGGCCGCACAACTCGAATGGATCGAAGCGGAGGTCTTGTGACCGAACTCTCCCAGGACGTCGTGGACACCAACCACGCGCCCACCGCCCAGGACGCCCAGCAGGCGCTGCTGGCGCTGCGCGCCGAGATCGGCAAGGCGGTGGTCGGCAACGACCACGCCGTCATGTTCCTGGTGCTGGCGCTGCTGTGCCGCGGCCACGTACTGCTGGAAGGCGTTCCGGGCGTGGCCAAGACGCTGCTGGTGCGCGCCCTGGCCACGGCGCTGGATCTGGAGCACGCCCGCATCCAGTTCACCCCCGACCTGATGCCGGGCGATGTGACCGGCTCGCAGATCTACGATCCGCACTCGGCCGAGTTCACCTTCCGCCGCGGCCCGGTGTTCACCAACCTGCTGCTGGCCGACGAGATCAACCGCACCCCGCCGAAGACGCAGTCGGCGCTGCTGGAATCCATGGAGGAGCGCCAGGTTTCGGTGGACGGCGTGCCGCAGCCGCTGCCGGATCCGTTCGTGGTGGTCGCCACCCAGAATCCGATCGAGCAGGAGGGCACCTATCCGCTGCCGGAGGCGCAGCTGGACCGATTCCTGTTCAAGGTGGACGTCCAATTGCCCGGGCGCGATGACGAATTCCGCATCCTGCAGCGGCACGCGGCGGGCTTCGACCCACGCGATCTGAACGCCGCCGGTCTGCGCCCGGTGGCCGGTCCCGCGCACATCGCGGCCGCCCGGGCCGCCGTCGCGCAGGTGGCCATCAGCCCCGAGGTGCTGGCGTACACCGTGGACCTGTGCCGGGCCACTCGCACCTCCCCGGCCGTGGCGCACGGCGCGTCCACCCGCGGCGCGACCGCGCTGATGGCGGCCGCACGGGCCTTCGCCTGGCTGAACGGGCGCGCCTATGTGACGCCCGACGATGTGAAAGCCGTTGCGACGACGGTGCTCCGGCACCGGCTGCACCTGCGGCCCGAGCACGAGGTGGAGGGCGTCACCGCCGAGGGCGTGCTGGCCTCGCTGCTGATGTCCGTCCCCGTTCCGGTGTAGACCGTGGTCGTCACCGGCCGGCTGGCCGCCGCGGCGGTGCTCGCGGCCCTGTTCGTCACGCTGGCGCTGCCCTCGTGGCTCGGTGTGCTGCTCGCCACCCTGGCGCTGGTCGCGCTGATCGCGGCCGATCTGCTGCTGCTGGGATCGCCTGATGCGCTGGAGCTTTCGCGGGCCCCCGTCACGACGGTGCGCACCGGTCGCAGCATCGACGTGGAACTGGCGGTGCTCAACGACGGCGCCCGGCCGGTGCGCGGCACCCTGTGGGACGACTGGCCGCCCAGCGCGCACGTCCGCCATCGCACCCACGCCCTGAACCTGCCGCCCAACACCAGGATTCGGCTGCACACCGAGCTGACGCCGGACTATCACGGCGACCGGGTGGCCGGCCCGGTGACGCTGCGTCTGCTGGGCCCGCTCGGCATGGCCGGCCGCCAGGTGCGGCGCGAGGTCCCGGCCCGGCTGCGCGCGCTGCCGCCGTTCCGCAGTGAGCGGCTGCTGGCCTCCAAGGTCCGGCAGCTGCAGCATCTGGAGGGCCGCAACACCACCACGATTCGCGGGCAGGGCACCGAATTCGATTCGTTCCGTGAGTATGTCGCGGGCGACGACGTGCGCACCATCGACTGGCGCGCGACCGCCCGCGCCAATGACGTGCTGGTGCGCACCTGGCGTCCGGAACGCAACCGGCACGTGGTCATGCTGCTGGACACCGGCAGGGTGAGCGCCGGCCGGGTCGGCGACGGCACCCGCCTGGACGCCACCATCGAAGCGGCCCTGCTGCTGGGCGGGCTGGCCGCCTCGGGCGGCGACTCGGTGGATCTGCTGGCCTACGACCGCCGGCTGCGCACCGAGGTGCGCGGCATCGGCGGAAAGCGCTTGCAGATCAAGCTGATGCACGCGCTCGCCGGGCTCACGCCCGAACTGGTCGACACCGACTATCAGGGCGTGCTGCGCGCGACGCTGCAGCGCGCCCGCCGCCGCAGCCTGGTGGTGTGGTTCACCCATCTCGACGCCGCCACCGTGCAGGAGGGCCTGCTGCCGGTGCTGCCGGTGCTGACCGAGCGGCATCGGGTGCTGGTGGTCGCGGTGACCGATCCGGAGGTGGCGGCCGCCGCCACCCGCCGCTCCGGCCTGGACGACCTCTATGCCGCGGCCGCCGCCGAGAATGTCATCGCCGAGCACGCGGTGGCCCGGGAGACGCTGCGCCGCATGGGCGTCCGGGTCATCGCCGAGGCACCCGACCGGCTGCCGGAGGCGGTGGCCGACGAATACCTGGAACTCAAGCGGACCGGAGCGCTGTAACCGGCACTGCTGTCGGGTACTGCCGCACGAGGGGCGGCGGCGGGATGGCCCGCCGCTGCCGCTCGGCCAGCACCGCGCCCAGGATCTGCAGCGGCGGATAGCCGTTCGGCGGCGGCGTGCGCAGGCTCATGCACACCGTGATGACCAGGGTGCGGCCCAACCGGTCCTGGACCTCCGGGGTCAGGGTGCGGAATCGCAACAGGTACTGACGCGTCGACAGCGCCAATTCATCGGAGAGACCGGACAAATCGAGCTGCCGCGCCCAGCCCGCCAACCAGGGCGGCGGCGCGGCCAGCGCGGCGAAGGGCAGCCGGCTTCGGTCGTGCACCACCACGGTGCCCGCCAGCACGTCCCCGACCCGCCGGGCCTGCGGCGAGCACAGCGACACCACGACGGCGATCAGCCCGGTGCCCATGATCCAGAAGTCGACGATCCCCGCCAGTCCGCGGGTGACCGCGTGCCGGAAGTCGATGGGCCCGCCGTCGGCGCGCACCACGCGCAGCCCGACCGCCATCTTCCCCACCGAGCGCCCGCGCGAAAACGTCTCGAACAGCACCGGATACCCGATCAGCGCGCTCACCATGGCCACCAGCACAGCGGCGTCGCGCCACGCGGAATCGGCGCCGATCCACACCAGCAGCGCCTCGAACAGCAGCGCCAGCACCGTTCCGATCACGGCCTGCAGCAGCAGGTCGAGCAGGAAGGCCGCAGCCCGGGTGGGGATCCGCGCGATCGGCAGCTCGACGGCCACGGCTTCGCCGGTGGTGAACAGTGCCATGAGGTCGTCTTCCTCCGCCCCGTGGGATCGCGATGGATAGCATTCTGTCAGCGTCGGCGCAGGAGGGGTACTCATGGATCTGGACGCTTACACCTTTGTGCACAGGCCCTCCTGGGATCGGCTGGATCAGCTGGCCTCCCGGAGCAGGCGGCTCACCGGTGCGGAGGCCGACGAGTTGGTGCGGCTGTATCGGCTGGCGTCGCAGCAGCTGGCCCGCCTGCAGACCCGGGAGGCGGATCCGGACCTCGTTGCCGGGCTGTCGGCGGTGCTGACCCGGGCGCGGGGCCGGATACTGAGCGCCCGCTTCGACACGCCACGGGAGATCGCCTACTTCTTCACGCACCGGTTCCCGGCCGCCGTGTACCGGGCTTGGCCCTGGTGGCTGTCGGTCGCGACGGTGTTCCTGCTCGGGTCGGCGGGGCTGGCCGCGTGGGTGGCCAGGTCGGAGGCCGCGCGCCGGCATCTCGGCCTGGATACGGATACAGATGCCTTGACGCGCCCGGGTGGCGAATTCGAGACCTACTACTACGAGCATTCGCACGATGCCTTCGCCGCCAAGGTGTGGACCAACAACGCGTGGGTGTCGGCCATGGCGCTCTTCCTCGGGGTGCTCATCCTGCCCGCCGTCTACCTGTTGTCCATGAACGCCTTGAATCTCGGTATCAGTGCCGGGCTGATGGCGGGGGCGGGGCGGCTGGGCCCGTTCTTCGGCTGGCTCCTGCCGCACGGAATGCTGGAGCTCACAGCCATTTTCGTGGCCGGCGGGGCGGGTCTGAAGCTGGGCTGGACGCTGATCGATCCGGGCCGGGAGAGCCGCCCGCAGGCGCTGGCGCGACAGGGCCGGGCGACCGCGGTGATCGCGCTCGGGCTGGTGGGCGTGCTGCTGGTGTCGGGTTTCCTCGAGGGCTTCGTCACACCCAGCGGACTGCCCACGGCGGTCCGGGTCGGCATCGGCGCGCTGGCCGAACTCGGTTTCCTGGCTTATGTATTCGGGCGCGGCCGCGGTGCGGTGCGGGAGCAGGAGCGCCTGCGGTCGGAGCGGGAAGCGAACGATCACCCGGAGCACATCACGGGCTATTCGATCGAGAAGGGTCCGGAACGGGTTGTGGGAGTGGCGACTTCATAGTCGCGGCACCGTTCGGATTGATTTCCACTGGCCGCAGCGAGTCCGGCTCAGCTGCGGCCAGCGTTGCCGACGACTCTACACAATCGTTATGGCTACGCAACCTCCGACTTGCCCACCGGACGTATAAGGCGACCAGGCGAAACACCCTTTCCCAGTGGGTAACCCGACAAGATCGCTAATTCCCGGCATACGCTTTGCGGGCGGTCTGCGGAGGGGTCCGAAACTATCCCCGCGGTCGCGTTTCGAGACCCCTTTCGAACCTTGACGCGCGATGCGTTTCGAACCCCGTCAGTTGGTTTGCCAAAAACTCGCAAATTTTCCGCTCACCATCGGTTCAACCACCGTTAAGCTGGCGTTTTGCCCCAGCTCAGGCTGATTGCCCACCGATCACCCAAGGTCAAACAAACCTCAAGTTTGTTTCGAATGGCTTTCGCCAAATGATCATCAGGCATAACTGGACTGTAATCGGGCGCATACCCAATTCGGCATCTTCTGGCAAACGATTTTCGCCCCCGCGAAGGCCCCGAAACGCCCCCTGGCAACGCCTTCGGCGGGTAACCCCGAACAGGGTGTGCGATCTTCGTCACATCCGTTGTGAGCAGCGGCTTTTCGAGTCTCGCTGAGTGGAACCGACACCGTGCGGATTCGCGCCGCGACCCCGCCCGCGCGGGCCGGCACCGGGCGCCGCACTGATGCCGATCCGACATCGCACTCCCAGCCCGGACGCCGAACCCGGGCACGGTCGAACCCGAACATAGAAGAAGGCCCCCGATCCGATTCGGATCGAGGGCCTTCCTCGTGGTGGGCGAGGGGGGACTTGAACCCCCACGTCCTTACGGACACTGGCACCTGAAGCCAGCGCGTCTGCCATTCCGCCACTCGCCCTGAGCGACGGGAAGAAACGTATCACGGGGTTTGCACCAAAACGAAATCGCCTGGTTATCGGGGGTGCGGAGGGGCGATCACGATCCGCGTTCGACCCGGGAACCTCGGCTCGCCGCCAAGAGTTACAGGTGTGGACGATCGTGGATATCATGCAATCACCGTGTCCTTGCGGCGACACGCCATGTCCGCGTGTTGCTATTCAAGGACGCATCGCGCACGTCACGGCCGATCGGACAGATGACACGACGCACGCTCCCGCACCGGAGCGGGCAGGACCCGAGAAGGGAGGGGGCATGGGAATTGTTTCCCGATTCGAGCGCCGTCTCCAGGGGGCTGTCGGCGATGTCTTCGCCCGCGCCTTCGGCGGGAGTGTCGTGCCCCAGGAGGTCGAGGCCGCACTGCAGCGCGAGGCCGCCGACCACATCCAGGATCTCGGTGGTGGGCATCTGCTGGCTCCGAACAGCTATGCCATTACCGTCAACGAGTCGGATCTACGGCAGCTCGTCCAGGGCGAGGGACAGCCGGATCGCGATCTCGCCACGCAGGATTACGAACTCACCAAGCGTGCTTTCGCCAAGCATCTGCAGGACTACATCCGCGAGCAAGGGTGGCAGACCTACGGTGAAGTACACGTGGAGTTCGAGGCATCCCCTACGCTGCACACCGGACAGTTCAGGACACGCGGCCGGGTCGATCCGGACGCGGGTGGGCGGGCAGGCCCGTCACCGGGACCTGGACGCCCACAACGACCCAACCCGCAACCAGGAGCTGGCCCCATGACGCAGAACTCAGGCTACGACCCAAGCCGTGAGCCCGCGGAGTCCGATCCGCGGAACCGCGGGTACGCGCCCCCGCCTGCGGGCCGTCAAGGTCAGCAGGGTTACGGCGAGTACGGCCGCGGTGGTCAGCAGGGCTACGAGCAGGGCGGCTACGGCCAGTCCGAGCAGGCCTACGGCGACTACCAGAACGGCTACGACTACAACCAGCAGCAGGGCGGCGCTTACGGCCAGCAGGGCGGCTACGCCGAGCAGGGCTACGGCCAGCAGCAGGGCTACGGCCAGTCCGAGCAGGCCTACGGTCAGCAGCAGGGCTATGCCGACCAGGCCTACGGCCAGCAGCAGCACGGCTACGACCAGGCCTACAGCGAGCAGGGCGGCGGCTACGGCCAGCAGCCGGGCTACGCCGACCAGGCCTACGGCCAGCAGCAGGGCTACGGCCAGCAGGGCTACGACCAGGGCGGCTACGGTCAGCAGGGCTATGCCGAGCAGGGGTACGGCCAGCAGCAGGGCTACGGCCAGCAGGGCTACGACCAGTACCAGGAGCAGGCCGGCTACGGCGACGAGCAGGGGTACGGACAGCAGCAGGGCTACGGCCAGCAGCAGGCCGGCTACGGCGCGGCGCCGGCGCGCGGCGGCTCGGGCTACTCGGCCACGCTGCAGCTGGACGACGGCTCCGGCCGCACCTACCAGTTGCGCGAGGGCAGCAACATCATCGGCCGCGGGCAGGACGCGCACTTCCGGTTGCCGGATACGGGAGTTTCGCGGCGCCACATCGAGGTTCGCTGGGACGGCCAGACCGCGATGCTCTCGGACCTCGGTTCGACCAATGGCACGCTGGTCAACGGGTCTCCCGTCCAGGATTGGCAGCTCGCCGACGGGGATGTCATCCGCGCCGGACATTCCGAGATCCTGATCCGGATCGTCTGATCCCGTAAGCTCGCGGTGCAGGTCACGATATGGCTGGGAATTCCTCGGTCGTATCGTGATCGCAACCGGTCGACGGCCCTATGATGCTGCCAATGCTCGCGGCGGACTCTGGCCGCGCTGACCAGCAACACACCGGTTGGGGGTCACGGAGCCACACCTCCGTAACTGCCCCGTACTCACGACACGGTCGAACAGGAGGTGGAGCACCGTGCAGGGATTGATCCTGCAATTGACCCGTGCGGGGTTCCTGCTGTTGTTGTGGCTGTTCGTGTGGGCGGTGCTCCGGACCCTGCGCAGCGATATCTACGCGGCTTCCGGCCTCCGGGTCGCGCCTCGGGCCGCAGGCGGTTCCGCGGTGCTCCCATCATTTCGCCGGGGCCAGAAGGGCGCCAAATATCTCGTGGTGACTCAGGGTTCTCTCGCCGGCACCCGCATCTCGCTCGGCACACAGCCGGTGCTGATCGGGCGGGCCGACGACTCCACACTGGTTCTCACCGACGACTACGCCTCCACCCGCCACGCGCGACTGTCTCCGCGCGGTGAGGACTGGTACGTCGAGGATCTCGGTTCCACCAACGGGACCTACCTCGACCGGTCGAAGGTCACCACTCCGGTCCGAGTTCCACTCGGCACCCCTGTCCGTGTCGGCAAGACAGTGATCGAGCTGCGATCGTGACACTTGTTCTCCGCTACGCAGCGCGCAGCGACCGTGGTCTCGTCCGAGCCAACAACGAGGATTCCGTCTACGCAGGTGCGCGACTGCTCGCGCTGGCGGACGGCATGGGCGGCCACGCCGCCGGTGAGGTCGCCTCGCAGCTGATGATCGCCGCCCTGGCGCATCTGGACGACGACGAGCCCGGCGACGATCTGCTCGGCAAGCTGAATCGTGCTGTGCACGAAGGCAATGCGGCCATCGCCGACCAGGTCGAGGAGGAGCCGGAACTCGACGGCATGGGCACCACGCTCACCGCCATCCTGTTCGCCGGGCGCAAACTCGGCCTCGCGCACATCGGCGACTCCCGCGCCTACATGCTCAGAGGCGGTGAGCTGGCCCAGATCACCCGCGACGACACCTTCGTGCAGTCGCTGGTGGACGAGGGACGAATCACCCCGGAGCAGGCCCACACTCATCCCCAGCGCTCACTGATCATGCGGGCGCTCACCGGCAACGAGATCGACCCCACCCTGGTGGTGCGGGAGGCGCGTGCCGGGGACCGCTATCTGCTCTGCTCCGACGGCCTCTCGGACGTGGTGAGCGACGAGACCATCGCCAACACGCTGCGCGAGGGCACCACCGACGAGTCGGCGGACCGGCTCATCGAATTGGCGTTGCGCAGTGGCGGTCCCGACAACGTGACCGTGGTGGTCGCCGACGTCATCGACCTGGACTACGGCCAGAGCCACCCGATCGTGGCGGGCGCGGCCTCCGGTGAGGACGAGGACACTCCGCCGCCGAACACCGCCGCCGGCCGGGCCGCCGCCATGCGCCCGCCGCGCGCCACGCCGCGCCGCGCGGTGCCGCAGCCCGAACCCGAGCCGCCCAAGAAGAGCCACAAGCTGCGCTGGCTGGCGCTGTCGCTGGCCCTGCTGGTGGCGGTGGGCGCGGGACTCACCGTGGGCTACAACATGATTCGCAGCAACTACTACGTCGGCGTGGACGGCGAGAAGGTGGTCGTGCTGCGCGGCCTGCCCGGTTCGGTGCTGGGCTATTCCATCCGCGATGTGGACCAGGTCGGCTGCGTCACGCGCGGCGGCGAATTGACGCTGACCGCGCCCGGCGACAAGTTTCCCTCCGGCTGTGCCCAGCTGACCCGCAACGACCTCCGCCCCAGCGGCCGCGATTCGGTCGACAAGGGCCTGCCGCCCGGTTCCCGCGACGACGCCGTCAAGCAGATCCGGAACCTGGTGCAGGGCGAACTGCTGCCCCCGTGCGAGAAGCAGCAGCAGGCGCCGGTCACTCCGTCGACCACGCCGGTCCCGCCGCCCGCCGACCCCAACCAGCCGGGCACACCCGTCACCACCACCCCGGCCGCTCCGGCCGCGCCCGGCAGCCTCACCGGTGGTGAGCGCACCGGCGAGAACCACCCGCTGGAACCCCGCAAGACCGACCAGCCGACCGCTCCTGTCACCACCACCACGGCACCGCAGACTCCGGGGCAGAACTGCAGGACGGCGGACTGATGTCCGCACCGGCACCGCCGTCCACTGGGGCTTTTCCCAGTCCACCGGGCGGATTCGCTCCTGCGCCGCCGCCCGCCACCCGGCGCAATGTCGAGTTGCTGCTCCTGGGGCTGGCGGCCGTCATCACGATGGTGTCGCTGGTGCTGGTGGAGGCCAGTCAGGAGCAGGCGATCACCTGGGAGATCGCCAAACTCGGTGCCGCGTACATGGCATTGTTCGGCGTCGCGCATCTGGCGGTGCGGCGGTTCGCGGCCTTCGCGGATCCGGTCCTACTACCGATCGTGGCGCTGCTGAACGGGTTGGGCCTGGTGGTGATCCACCGCATCGACCTGGCGCAGGCACAGGACGCCGCGTTCGCCTCCCTGCCCATCCCCTCCCCCGACGCCAACCAGCAGGTGCTGTGGACGGGGCTGGGGATGGTGGTTTTCACGGGGTTGTTGATCGCGCTGCGTGACTACCGCAGCCTGGCCCGCTACGCCTACACCCTCGGCCTGATCGGGGTCATCGCCCTCGCCCTGCCCGCGGTGCTGCCGGACCGGTACTCGCAGGTGAACGGCGCGAAGATCTGGATTCGCCTGCCGGGCTTCAGTGTTCAGCCCGGTGAGTTCGCCAAGATCGCGCTCATCGTGTTCTTCGCCGGTGTGCTGGTGTCCAAGCGCGACCTGTTCACCGGCGCGGGCAAGCACGTGTTCGGCATGGAGCTGCCGCGCATGCGCGACATGGGCCCGATCCTGCTGGTCTGGGTGCTGTCGGTGGGCGTGCTGGTGGTGGAGAAGGATCTGGGCACCTCGCTGCTCATCTTCGCCACCGTGCTGTGCATGCTCTACATCGCGACCGAGCGGGTGGGCTGGGTGGCGGTCGGGCTGGTGCTGCTCACCATCGGGGTCGTGTTCGCCTATTTCGCCTTCGGGCATGTGCGGGTGCGGTTCTCGACCTGGCTGCATCCCTTCGCCGACTACTCCAATACCGGCTACCAGATCTCGCAGTCGCTGTTCGGGCTGGCCACCGGCGGACTGGCCGGGACCGGGCTGGGCAGCGGGCGGCCCTCGCAGGTGCCGTTCGCCAAGACCGACTTCATCATCTCCGCCATCGGGGAGGAGCTCGGCCTGATCGGGCTGACCGCCATCCTGATGCTGTTCTGCGTGTTCACCATTCGCGGGATCCGCACCGCACTGGCCATTCGCGACAGCTTCGGCAAGCTGCTGGCCGCGGGCCTGTCCTTCACGATCGCCATCCAGGTGTTCGTGGTGGTCGGCGGCGTCACCAAGCTGATTCCGCTGACCGGTCTCACCACGCCCTACATGTCCTACGGCGGTTCGTCCCTGCTGGCCAACTATGTGCTGCTGGGCCTGCTGATCAAGGTGTCCGATGCCGCCCGCCGGCCGGCGCCCGCCCGGAAGCGGGCGGAACCGATCGCGGACGCGTCGACTCAACTGCTGCGCAAGGTCGAGGGGGGTGGCGCGTGAACACGCCTCTGCGCCGGGTGGCGCTGGCGGTCATGGTGATGATCGTCGCGCTGCTCGCCAATGCCACCTATGTGCAGGTGTTCAAGGCCGACAGCCTGCGCAACGATCCGCGCAATGTGCGAGTCCTGCTGGACGAGTACGCGCGTCAGCGCGGCCAGATCTCCGCGGCGGGCACGGTGCTGGCCTCGTCGGTCGCCACCGACGACCGCTACAAGTACCTGCGCACCTACCCGACCGATCCGCTGGCCTACGCGCCCGCCACCGGCTACTACTCGATGCAGTACGGCAGCAACCAACTCGAGCACGCCGAGGACTCGGTGCTCAACGGCTCCGACAACAGCCTGTTCGGGCGCCGGCTCATCGACATGATCTCCGGCCGGGATCCGCGCGGCGGCAATGTGGTGACCACGCTCAACCCGGTCATGCAGAAGGTCGCCTACGACCAGCTCACCGCCAAGAACCTGACCGGTTCGGTGGTGGCCGTCGAGCCCAGCACCGGCCGCATCCTGACCATGGTGTCCACGCCGTCCTACGACCCGAACCTGCTGGCCGGGCACGACGGCGCCGCCACCCAGAAGACCTGGGAGCAGCTGCAGCAGGATCCGCGCCAGCCGATGCTGAATCGCGCGGTCTCGCAGACCTATCCGCCGGGCTCCACCTTCAAGGTGATCGTGACCGCGGCCGCGCTGTCCAACGGCATCGCCAAGCCCGACGACCAGTTCACCGCGGCGCCGCGGATCACGCTGCCCGACACCACCACCACGCTGGAGAACTACAACGGCAGCCACTGCGGTCCCGGCGACGCCCAAACCGCTTCTCTCACCGACGCTTTCAAGTACTCCTGTAACACCGCCTTCGCCGAGCTCGGTATGAAGGTCGGAGCCGCGAAACTCAAGGACGAGGCCAGCGCGTTCGGAATCGGAACCCAGCACCCCAATATTCCGATCCCCTGGGCGGACAGCACCGTCGGAACGATTCCCGACAATGCGGCCATGGCCCAGTCCAGCATCGGCCAGCGCGACGTCGCGCTCACCCCGCTGGACAATGCGGTCATCGCGGCCACCATCGCCAATGGCGGCGTGCGGATGAAGCCTTTTCTGGTGGACCAGCTGCAGGCGCCCGATCTGAGCACGCTGGAGACCACCAAGCCGACCTCGGTGGGCCAGGCGGTGACACCGCAGGTGGCCACCCAGATCACCAATCTGATGCTGGAGTCGGAGAAGAACACGCAGGGAGGGACGCAGCCGCGCTCGTATCAGATCGCGTCGAAGACCGGCACGGCCGAGCACGGCAACGATCCGCGCAACACGCCGCCGCACGCCTGGTACATCGCCTTCGCGCCGGCGCAGAACCCGAAGATCGCGATCGCGGTGATCGTCGAGAACGGCGGCGACCGGGCGCTGGCGGCCACCGGCGGCTCCGTGGCCGCCCCGATCGCGCGAGCGGTGCTGGATGCCGGACTGGGGGGCTGAACGACATGAAAGTGCAAGGTAGACAGGGTCACGAATGCTGAACAACGGTGCGATGATCGCAGACCGGTACCGGCTGCAGCGGCTGATCGCGACCGGCGGCATGGGTCAGGTCTGGGAAGCGCTGGACACTCGGCTGGACCGCCGGGTCGCCGTGAAGGTGCTCAAGGCGGAGTTCTCCGCCGATCCGACCTTCCGGCAGCGCTTCCGTACCGAGGCGCGGACCACCGCGCAGTTGAACCACCCGGGCATCGCGAGCATCTACGACTACGGCGAGACGCAGGACGGGTCGGGCGGCGAAATCGCCTACCTGGTCATGGAGTACGTGCAGGGTGAACCGCTCAACGCGGTGCTGTCGCGGTTGAACCGGCTCTCGGTGGCGCAGGGTCTGGACATGCTCGAGCAGACCGGGCGCGCGCTCCAGGTCGCGCACCTGGCGGGCGTGGTGCACCGGGATGTGAAGCCGGGCAATATCCTCGTGACCCCGACCGGTCAGGTGAAGATCACCGACTTCGGCATCGCCAAGGCGGTGGACGCCTCCCCGGTCACCAAGACCGGCATGGTGATGGGCACCGCCCAGTACATCGCACCGGAGCAGGCCACCGGCGAGGACGCCACCGCCGCCTCCGACGTGTACTCCCTGGGTGTGGTCGGCTACGAGGCGCTCTCGGGCGCCCGGCCGTTCACCGGTGACGGCGCGCTGACCGTGGCCATGAAGCACGTGCGGGAGGCCCCGCCGCCGCTGCCCGCCGATCTGCCGCCGAATGTGCGGGAGCTCATCGAGATCACCATGGCCAAGGATCCGGGCCAGCGCTACACCAATGGCGGCGAATTCGCCGACGCGGTGGCCGCGGTGCGCTCGGGTCGCCGACCCACGCCGCCCGGCGGCATTCCGGCCGTGCCGTCGATGACCGGCGCCACCCGGGTGCTGCCGCCCGGACCGACCATGATCATTCCGGGCGCCCGGGCCGACCAGGCCACCAGCCGGTACGCGCCGCCGCCCATGCGCGGCGTCGCCGAGCCGCCCGCCTCCGCGACCACCGTGATGCCGGGACCGCGTACCCCGGTGGGCCCGATGACCGTCACCGGCGCCGAAGACCCGGAAACCGGGCGATTCACCGCCGGCCAGAAGGCCATCGCCGGGCTCGGCGTGGGCGCGCTCATTCTGGGCGCGGCCGCCGCCATCGTGCTGATGAGCAGCTCCTCGCACGACTCCACGCCGCCCGCCCGCACCAGTGCGGTGGTGGCGCCCCCGGTGATCACACCGACCACCACGCCCCCGCAGACCACGACCACCCGGGAACGGCCGGTGCCGCCGCCCCCGGTGACCACCTACGAGCCGCCGCCGACCACCACACCCGAGCCGACGACCACGCCACCGCCCACCACGACCGCGCCGCCGACCACCACCGTGCCGAAGACCACCACCTCGACACGGCCGACCACCACCGGCCGCTGGCCCTGGCCGAACAACGACATACCATCATTGCCAGCGAATCCGGGCGGAGTGAGTCCCGGCGGCGGGAATCCCGGCGGGATGAGTCCCGGCGTAGTGAGTCCCGGCAGTAACCGCGGTCCTGTCTACGAGTCCGACCCCTATTCATCCACAGTCCCGCAGCAAGGATTGCCATGACGACCCCGAAGAACCTCTCCTCCCGCTACGAGCTGGGCGAGATCATCGGGTTCGGTGGCATGTCCGAGGTCCACAAGGCCCGGGATCTGCGGCTCGGCCGGGATGTGGCCATCAAGGTGCTGCGCGCCGACCTGGCCCGCGACCCCACGTTCTATCTGCGCTTCAAGCGGGAGGCGCAGAACGCGGCGGCGCTCAACCATCCGGCCATCGTGGCGGTGTACGACACCGGCGAGGCCGAGGTGGACGGCGGCCCGCTGCCCTACATCGTCATGGAGTACGTCGACGGCGACACGCTGCGCGACCTGGTGCGCGGCAAGGGCCCGCTGCCGCCCCGGCGCGCCATGGAGGTCATCGCGGATGTGTGTGCGGCGCTGGACTTCTCGCACCGCAACGGCATCGTGCACCGGGACATGAAGCCCGCCAACATCATGATCAACCGCGCCGGCGCGGTGAAGGTGATGGACTTCGGCATCGCCCGGGCCCTCGCCGACAGCTCCAACCCCATGACCCAGACGGCCGCGGTCATCGGCACCGCCCAGTACCTCTCGCCCGAGCAGGCCCGCGGCGAACAGGTGGACGCCCGCTCGGACGTGTACTCGGTGGGCTGTGTGCTCTACGAGATCCTCACCGGCGAACCGCCTTTCACCGGCGACTCGCCGGTCGCGGTGGCCTACCAGCACGTCCGGGAGGATCCGCGGCTGCCGTCGCAGGTGCATCCGGGCGTGCCGCGCGAACTCGACTCGGTCGTGCTCAAGGCCATGAGCAAGAACCCGGCCAACCGGTACCAGACCGCCGCCGAGATGCGCGCCGACCTGATCCGGGTGCTGGGCGGGCAGAAGCCCACCGCGCCCATGGTGATGACCGACGAGGACCGCAGCTTCGACGACGAACTGCCGCCGCCGCGCAGCTACCGCACTGTCGAACGCCGCGACGACACCACCGAGCAGGAGATCGTCGAGGCGAGCCCGCGCCGGCGCACGGCGCTGATCGCCGTGCTCGCGGTGGCCGCGATCGCCGCGGTCGGCGGTCTGCTGTGGATGCTGATCGGACCCGGCTCGCATCCGGATCAGGTCGCGGTGCCGGATGTGGCCAATCAGAACTACCAACTGGCGCAACGGGATCTGGAGCGAGCCGGTTTCACGGTCGCCATCCAGCAGAAGAACGATCCCAAGGTGGCGCAGGGCAATGTGATCGCCACGCAGCCGCTGGGCGGTTCGCGGGTCGACAAGGGCAGCACCGTCACCCTGCAGGTGTCGGCCGGCCCGCAGCAGGTGCCGGTGCCGAAACTGGCCGGGCTCACCCAGCAGCAGGCCGAACAGCAGCTGAATTCCCAGGGGCTGCGGCTGAATCCGGATGTGAAGCGGGAAGCGTCCAGCACCGAGGACAAGGACAAGATCGTCGGGCAGACCCCCGACGCGGGGCAGAAGATCGACTCCGACGGGCAGGTCACCATCACCCTCGGTTCCGGCCCGGACAAGGTGCGGGTGCCCGATGTGGTCGGCCAGTCCATCGACGTCGCGCAGTCGACGCTGTCGGACACCGCCGGTTTCAAGGTGACCGTGCAGGAGGTGCCGAACAACCAGCCCAAGGGCACGGTCATCGCCACCAATCCGCCCGCGGGCACCCAGGCCGACAAGGGTTCCAGCATTACCGTGCAGGTCTCCAGCGGCGACCAGCTGACCATGCCCGACCTGCGCGGCATGACCCCGGCCCAGGCCGTGGACATGCTGCGGCAGAAGGGCTGGAACGGGCAGGTCAGCCAGAACAACATGAGCACCCTGAACGCGGGTGAGGTCGGGCGCATCCTGGCCCAGCAGCCGACCGCGGGCTCGCCGCTGGGCAAGAGCCAGACGGTGACCATCACGACCGGCGTGCTCTCGCTCGGCCCGCCGTGATGCCGATTCCACTGTGAGAAAAGGGGGTTCGCGGACTGTCCGCGAACCCCCTGTGTTTCATGTGAAACCTTCGCGCGCGAAACCTACAGTCGCAGATGACGGTTCATCGACATGGCCTCTTCGGCCAGATCCGGCAGCTCGATCACCTCGACGCCGTGCTCGCGCAGCTTCTCCACCCCGACGCAGTTGTCCACGAAGGTGCCCGGCTCCCGCCAGGCGATGACCACGCGCCGAATTCCGGCCCGGAGAATGCGATCCGTACAGGGCAGCCGATCCTGGCTCGCCCGCTGCGAGCACGGCTCCAGCGTGCTGTACAGCGTGGACGACCGCAGCCGCGGATCGTCCGGCTCCAGCTTGTTCAGCGCCGACTCCTCGGCGTGCACCTTGTCGTCGGTCTCCCGCGACCAGCCGTGCGCGATCTCCACCCCGTCCACACCCACGATCACCGCGCCCACCGCGAAGGCGGTGTCGCTGTGCGAGCACAACCGCGCCAGGCCGATGGCGTGCCGCATCCACCCGCGATCCAGCCGTGCCTCATCATCCGACATCGGAATCCTCCTTCGGCAGATAGCGCAGCAGCGCGATATCGCCGATCCGGCCCACATCGGCCAGCTGCATGCGGTGATTGGGGCCGCCCGGGAAGGCGGCGGGCCCGAGAAAGCGCGGGGCAGCCGGATCCCCGACCACGACCGGCGCCACGGCCATCCAGATCTCGTCGGCCAGACCGGCGGACAGGAAGCCGGTGTGAATGGCACCGCCGCCCTCGACCATGAGCCGCTCCAGGCCGCGTTTGCCCAGGTCATCGAGCAGGGCATCGAATTCGATCAACGCGCCGAGGGAGACGACCTCGGCCAGCCCGGCCAAACGGTCACCGATGCGGGTGGCCCCGGAATCGGTGGTGTAGACCAGTCTTTCGCCGCCGCAGTGCCAGAACCGCAGTTCCGGGTCGAGATCGCCACCGGCGGTGACGATCACGCGCACCGGATACTCCGGCTTGCCCGCGGCGACCCTTTGCAGGCGCCGATCCCCACTGTTGACCAGCAGCCGGGGATTGTCGCGACGCAGGGTTTCCGCGCCGATCAGGATGGCGTCGGAGTCCGCGCGCAACGCGTCCACCCGATCGAAATCGGCTGCGTTGGACAGCAGCAGCCGGTCGGGACCGGTGTCGTCGATATAACCGTCGATGCTGACGGCCACCGACAGCATGACGTGCGGCCTCATGACGCGAGTGCCGCGACCTCCGCCTCCAGGGTCTGCACCAGTCCCTCCGCCGGCCGCTCGCCGCACACGCCCAGCCAGTTGGCGAGCATGCGGTGCCCGCCCTGGGTGAGCACGGATTCGGGATGGAACTGCACACCGTGGATGGGCAGATCGCGATGCCGCAGGGCCATGACGATGCCGGATTCGGTGCGGCCCAACACCTCCAGCTCCGACGGCATGGTCTCCTCGAGGACGGTCAGCGAGTGGTAGCGGGTGGCGATGAACGGATCCGGCAGACCGGCCAGCACGCCCGCGCCGATGTGGAAGACCTCGCTGGTCTTGCCGTGCAACAGTTCGGGGGCACGGGTCACGGTGGCGCCGAACGCCTCTCCGATGGCCTGATGACCCAGGCAGACGCCGAGCAGCGGAGTGGCGTGCCGGGCGGCAGCGTGCACCAGGGCGATGCTGGCACCGGCGCGATCGGGGGTGCCGGGCCCGGGGCTGATCAGCACCCCGTCGTAGTCCTGCACAACCTTGTCCACATCGGCGAGCCGATCATCGTCGTTGCGCCAGACCTCGGCATCCACACCCAGCTGTCCGAGATACTGAACCAGGTTGAACACGAAGCTGTCGTAGTTGTCGACGACCAGTACACGCATGATTCGAGAGTAGTTGGCGCGGCGCGTGCCGTCGCACGCAATACCGCCGAACCGTGTCGCCACAATCGACCGGGCACTCCCAACGACACTTTCCACGGGGTTGCCGGGATAATGTCTATGCAGACAGAACGCCGAATACGAGGACGTCATGCCTAAGTCAAAGGTCCGGAAGAAGACCGACTACACGATCAACCCGGCCAGCCGCACGCCCGTACGCGTGAAATCGGCAGGTCCGTCGCCGGTCTGGTACGTCGCCATCATGCTGGGCTTCATGCTGGCCGGCCTGGCCTGGCTGCTCGTCTACTACCTGGCGAACGAGCACATCGGCTGGATGAGCGACCTGGGCGCGTGGAACTTCCTGATCGGGTTCGGCCTGATGGTCGTCGGCCTGATCATGACCATGCGCTGGCGCTGAGTCCAGCACATGTGTGGCTTACACCATTGTTATTCATACACACCTGTGGATGAGCCTGTGGACAACTCGAGGAGGGAGTGGGGACGGTGACAGCCCCCGATCCCTCCTCCCATCTCGCCTGGTCCACACCCCCGGCCGCGCTCGCGGCCTGCGGCGTGGGCGGCATCGCGCTGGTCGTGGCCGCCTTCGTGACGAACGATGCGCCCGGCCGCCTGCTCATCGGAGTGGCCGCGCTGGGACTGCTCTTCCTCACCGGCATGGGGTTGCGGCAGCGGCCGCGCCTGGCGATCGAGCCCGGTGACCCTGTGCATATCGTGGTGCGCGGCCTGACCGGGCCGCAGCGCTACACGCCCCAGCAGATCCTGCGCGTCCGCGTGGTGTACTACCGGCGACTCGGCCGGCGGATGCCCATGCTGGAGATGGATGTGGATCACCGCGGCGAGGAGAAGCTGCTGATCCTGGGCCGCTGGGATCTGGGCGCGCACCCCGAGGATGTCCTCGAGGTGCTGCGTATTCACCTGGCGCGCTAGAGGCTCGGCACGGCCAGCACCGTCGCCACTACCGCGAGCAGCGCCACCATCGCCACCGCCGCCCAGCCGATGTTCAGCGCCGTGCGGGTCTGCCGAATCCCCAGCCAGCGCGGCACGTAGAGGATGCCGGTGGTGGCGACCGTGCCCGCCAGCAGTCCGCCCAGGTGCGCCCAGATCGAGATGCCGGGCACCGAGAAGGTGATGATCAGGTTGATCACCAGCAGCACCGCGATCTGGGTGAGGTTCTGCCGGGTGCGCAGCATGATCACGGCCACCGCGCCGAAGATGCCGAAGATCGCGCCCGACGCGCCCGCCGAGGCGGTGAGCGGATCCGACAGCGCGGTCACCGCCGCCGAACCGCCGAGCAGCGAGGCCAGGTAGACGGCCACGAATCGCCCACGGCCCAGCGCCACTTCGCAGTACGGGCCGAGCACGTAGAGCGCGAACATATTGGCCAGCAGGTGAATCGGCCCGTAGTGCAGGAAGCCCGAACCCAGCACCCGCGCCCAGCCGCCGTCGCCGACGAAGGCGGGCACCAGCACCCAGTCGTAGAACAGCCGCGACCGCTGGTTGTCCATCAGGCTGTGGGCCTGGAGCGCGGTGACCGCGTAGACGGTCACATTGATCGCGATCAGCGAGTAGGTGACGTACGGGTTGGGTATCCGCGACACCGCTGTCCCGGCGGCATTGCGGACCGGCCGGACATCGTTGCGGCCCTGCTGGACACACTCCACGCAGTGCTGTCCGACCGCGGCCGGGGTGAGGCATTCGGGACAGGCCGAGCGCCCGCACCGGGTGCAGGCCAGACCGGTGGGCCGGTCGGGGTGGCGGTAGCAGGTCGGCGCGGGCGGCTGGGGTTGCATGTGAGTTCTCTTCGGCTCTGGCCTGATTCGGCCGGTGTCAGGAGATGGTGATGCTGTTGATCACGACGTCGCCGTCCTTGGGCCGGTCGTTGCGATCGGTGGGCAGGTCGGCGATGGCGTCGACCACCTTGCGGGATTCGGGGTCGAGGACCTCACCGAAGATGGTGTGCTTGCGGTTCAGGTGCGGCTGCGGGCCCAGGGTGATGAAGAACTGGGAGCCGTTGGTGCCCGGCCCGGCATTGGCCATGGCCAGCAGGTAGCCGCGGGTGAACCGCAGTTCCGGGTGGAATTCGTCCTTGAACTCGTAGCCGGGACCGCCGCGGCCGGTGCCGGTGGGGTCGCCGCCCTGAATCATGAATCCGTCGATCACGCGGTGGAAGATCGCGCCGTCGTAGAACGGTCCGGAGTCGGTGCCGGAGGCGTTCTTCGTGGTGTACGGCGCGGAACCGTCGGCCAGGCCGAGGAAGTTGCGGACCGTGGCGGGGGCGTGGTTACCGAAGAGCGAGATCTTGATGTCACCGTGGCTGGTGTGCAGCGTCGCCACGGCGGTCTGATTCGGTGAGGTCACGCCCGCCAGCCTAGGCGCAGGCCCGGAACCCGCCCGGAATCGGCACGCTCCCCCGCCTCCCCGGGACTTCAGCGGGCGGCTCAGAGGCGTCGGCGTAGCGCACCCGTGCCGGCGGTTGGGCGCCGAAACAATTCCGGGGGTACCCGGCGAGTTACCCCGAAAGTTGCGAAATCAGTCGTCACGGTCAAATCTGCCCGTTTTCGGGCACAAAAGTGGCAAAAACGGCGTCGGCATGGCAAGTTCTGTCGGGTGAATGACGGGGTTCCGGTCGATCTGGTGCGCCATGTAGCGGCCTCCACCGGCCTGCCGCCCGCCGTCGCGGCCCGCGTGGTCGCCGACGTCGTCGGATACTTCGACGAGACCGCCGAGCAGTTCGTGCGCCGCAGACATGCCGAACTGCAGGGCCGTCAGGTCCGCAATGCCGAGATCTGGCAGCGCTTGGCGGCGGAGCTCGCGCAGCGCCCGGTGGCCGCCCCCGACTTCACCGAACGACAACTGCGTCGCATCGTCTACGGGTGAGGAGTCCTTCGCGCAATGTGTGGAATCGTCGGTTACATCGGGCACCGTGAGGCCGTCCCGGTCCTGCTGGAGGGCCTGCACCGGCTCGAGTACCGGGGCTACGACTCCGCGGGACTGGCCGTGCCGCACCGCGGTCGGCTGCGGGTCACCAAGACCCAGGGCCGGGTCCAGGACCTGCGTGATCGGGCCGACGCCGAGGGCGCCCGGCTGCGCGGCAATGTGGGCATCGCGCACACCCGCTGGGCCACCCACGGCGAGCCCTCCGACGCGAACGCCCACCCGCACACCGACGGCTCCGGCCGGATCGCGGTCGTGCACAACGGCATTGTGGAGAACGCCGAGGAACTGCGCGCCGCGCTGACCGCCGACGGGGTGGAATTCGTCTCCGACACCGATACCGAGGCCATCGTGCACCTGGTGGCCGCCGCCCTGGACGGGGCCGAGACGCTCGAGGACGCGGTCCGCACCGCACTGCACCGGGTCGAGGGCACCTACGGCCTGCTGGTGCTCGACGCCCGCCGGCCCGACGAGCTGGTGGTGGCCCGCAACGGCTCCCCCATCGTGCTCGGCGTCGGCGACGGCGAGATGTTCGTGGCCTCCGATGTGGCCGCCCTGGTGCACCACACCCAGCGCGTGGTGTTCCTCGACGACGGCGAGCTGGCCACCGTGCGCGCGGGCGAATTCCGCACCAGCACACTCGGTCTCGAGGCGCGCCGCACCGACAAGATCCCCACCACCATCGACATGGCAGCCGAGGACTACGCGCTGGGCAGGTACCCGGACTTCATGCGCAAGGAAATGGCCGAACAGCCCGACGCCGTTCGCCGGGCGCTCCGCGGCCGCCTGGACGAACGATTCGCCACCGCCCACCTGGGTGGCCTCAATATGGACGCGCGCGAGTTGCGCGGCATCAGCAAGGTGGTGTTCCTGGGCTGCGGCTCGGCCTACTACGCGGGCCAGCTGGGCGCGCAGCTGGTCGAGGAGCTGGCCCGGATTCCGGCCACCGCCGAGCCCGCCTCGGAGTTCCGCTACCGCAATCCGGTGGTGGACCCGGACGCCCTGTACGTGGCCATCAGCCAGTCCGGCGAGACCCTGGATACCCTTGCGGCCGTTCAGGAATTGCAGCGCAAGGGCGGCCGGGTGATCGGCGCGGTGAACGTGGTCGGCAGCGCCATCGCCCGGGAGTGCGGTGCGGGCGTGTTCCTGCACGCGGGCCCGGAGGTGTCGGTGGCCTCCACCAAGGCGCTCACCAATATGACGGTGTCGTTCGCCATGCTGGCGCTGCTGCTGGGCCGGGTGCGGGATCTGTCCGCGGCCGGCGGTGAGCGCATCGTCAGCGGCCTGCGCGCCCTGCCCGACGCGATCGACGCGGTGCTGGCCGCCGACGAGGAGATCGCGGATATCGCGTCCCGATTCGCCAAGGCGCGCAGCATGTTCTTCATCGGCCGGGTGCGCGCCTGGCCGGTGGCGCGCGAGGGCGCGCAGAAGCTCAAGGAGATCTCCTACATTCACGCCGAGGCGTACCAGGGCTCCGAGCTCAAGCACGGCCCGCTGGCGCTGATCGACCCGGAGATGCCGAGCATCGTGCTGGTCCCCGGCGACGAGCTGCTGGCCAAGAACATCACCACCATCGAGCAGATCAAGGCGCGCGGCGGGCCGGTCATCGCGGTCACCAATACCGATCTGCCGGACGGCCTGGCGGACGCGGTGATCCGGGTCCCGGCGGTGTGCCCGGAGCTGGATGCGATCATCCTGACCATCCCGCTGCAGCTGCTGGCCTATCACACGGCCATGGCGCTGGGCCGGGACGTGGACAAGCCCCGCAATCTGGCCAAGAGCGTTACCGTCGAGTAACCGCGTTCGCTCCCCCGTTCGTGCACGAATTCCATTGCTGTGCCAGCATGGTCGGATGGAGCTGGGGAGCGTTCGTAACAAGGTCATTGTGGCCGCCCTCGTCGCGATTGCGGGCGGCGTCATCGCGTTCTTCGTGAGCAAGCGCCCGCAGCCGCAGGCGCCGGCCGCGGAGCCGCCGCGCCTGGGCTACTCGCGCAACGGCTCGGCGCCGACTCCGGACCTGACGCCGACCCACTGACGGGTCGGCGGCATCGGCCGACGGGTCAGCGGCTCACCGACCGTTTGTACTGATTCAGCGCCAGCGGCACGAAGATCGCGAGAATCACCACGATCCACATCAGGGTGGTCGCGACCGGGTGCCGCATGGGCCAGACATCCGCGCTCAGCCCCATCGGGCTGGTGTTGCCGAACAGGTCGCGGGTCGCCTGCGTCACCGCCGACACCGGATTCCACTCCGCCACGACACGAAGCACCGTGGGCAGGTTGGCGGTGGGCACGAAGGTGTTGGCAATGAAGGTGAGCGGGAAGATCACCATGAAGTTGGCATTGTTGTACACCTCCGGCGCCCGCACGATCAGGCCGATCGTGGCCAGGATCCACGACATCGCGTAGGCGAACAGCAGCAGCAGGACATACGCGAGCACGGCGTCGAGGAGGGAGCCGCGGATCCGCCATCCCACCACCAGGCCGGTCAGCGACATGACGATCAGGCTGACCACATTCATCACCATGTCCGCCGCGGTGCGGCCGATCAGCACCGCGGACGGTGCCATGGGCAGCGAGCGGAAGCGGTCGATGATGCCCTTCTGCATGTCCTCGGCCAGGCTCAGACCGGTATAGGTGGCCCCGAACACCACGGTCTGGGCGAAGATGCCGGCGATCAGGAATTCCCGGTAGGACGTGCCCTGCACGGTGATCGCCGAGCCGAAGACG
Organism: Nocardia sp. NPDC059154; assembly: GCF_042755705.1. Lineage (NCBI taxonomy): Bacteria > Bacillati > Actinomycetota > Actinomycetes > Mycobacteriales > Nocardiaceae > Nocardia > Nocardia sp. NPDC059154. The sequence continues at coordinate 40,898 of NZ_JBHZCS010000016.1, read as the reverse complement.
TAGGCGAACAACAGCACGAACATGATCGGTGCCAGGGTCGAGAAGACCAGCACGTCCGGCACGCGCCGAATCTTGATGACATTGCGCTTGGTGATGGTCAGGCTGTCGCTGACGACCATGGCGAGTCGCTGTGCGAGCGAGGGCTTCTCGGCGACGGCGAGGATGGCGCTCATCGGGCACCACCCCCCGTGTGCTCGTCGGCGGAACGATTTCCGTTGACCAGCTCCTCGGCCTCGTGCCCGGTCAGCGACAGGAACACGTCATCCAGAGAGGGTCGGCGCAGACCCACATCATGAATGCGCACTTCGTGTTTCGCGAGTTGCCCGATGGCGTCCACCAGGGCCTGCGAGCCGTCCTCGACCGGCACGATGATGCGTCGCAGGCCGGGTTCGAGGCGAATCTCCCCGCGCGCCAAGCCTTCCAGCGCCTGCTGTGCGATGGCCAGATTGTCGGCATGGTCGACGACGAGCTCGATACGGTCGCCGCCCACCATGGCCTTGAGCTCGTCGGAGGTGCCCTTGGCGATGACCCGGCCGTGGTCGATGACGGCGATGGAATCGGCCAGCCGGTCGGCCTCCTCCAGGTGCTGGGTGGTCAGCAGCAGCGTGGTGCCGCCCGCCACCAGCTCCTCGATGACATCCCAGAGATCCAGGCGCGCACGGGGATCCAGGCCCGTGGTGGGTTCGTCCAGGAACAGCACCGGCGGATTCGCCACCAGCGCGCCGGCCAGGTCGAGCCGCCGCCGCATGCCGCCGGAGTAGCCCTTCACCGGCCGGTCGGCCGCGTCGGCGAGCCGGAAGCGGTCCAGCAGCTCGCGGGCGCGCTCCTTACTGCGCTGCACGCCCATGTGGTACAGCCGCCCGACCATCTCCAGATTCTCGAAGCCGGTGAGATATTCGTCGACGGCCGCGTACTGCCCCGAGGTGCCGATACGGGAGCGCAGCAGCTGCGGGTCCTTCAGTACGTCCACCCCGGCGACGGTGGCGTGGCCCGCGTCCGGGATCAGCAGGGTGGTGAACACGCGCACGGTGGTGGTCTTGCCCGCGCCATTGGGGCCGAGCAAGGCGGTCACGGTGCCTTCGGGAACGGACAGGTCCAGGCCGTCGAGGGCGACCAGATGGCCGTACCTCTTGACCAGACCCTCGGCGACTATCGCGTCGGGCATGATGCTCCTGGTGTCTCGTGGTTGGTCTGCCGCAACGACTCTTGACTGCCATTACACCAAAGAGGCCGCATCCCGTTGGGGGTCCGGCGGTGCTCGGGGTTGCCGGTACGGGATGCGACCGATTCGATGATCCGCCCAGACACCGGCCACGATCGCGAGTAGTGCACTACTCGAATCGATTTCGGCGAAGGGCGCATTTCGGTCACGCCGCCATGGTCGCACCCGGGTACGACATTTTTTCCGCGAAAAAAACTTGGAACGCGGGCCCCCGATAGCCACACAATCCGAATTCGTCGCGTAGGATCGTTCCCGTCGGCCCCTCCCCCCCGGGCCGACCTTACGCGGGCCTCGGCTAACTCCCCCCCTTCGCCGAGGCCCGCCCCTATTCCCGGAGTAGGTTCGCCCGGCGGCGGAATCACCGTCCGGCAGCGGAACCGCTCAGACCAATGGCCGAATCTCATTGCGGCGCAGCACATGCCCGTACAACCGGTTGATGCCCTTCACCCGCACCGTGGCCAGATGCCGCAGCATGAATTCCGGGTCGGTCTCGATCGACGCCGCCGCGCCGTCGTCGACCAGCACCGTGCCCGGCCGGGCCACACCGGTGAGCCGCGCGGCGGTATTCACCACCGAGCCGTAGAGGTCGCCGAAGCGTTGCAGGACCTCGCCGTAGGCCAGACCCACCCGCAGTTCCTGGGTGACGCCGTGCGAGGCGATGGCGGCCTCCTGCACGGCCAGCGCGATGCGCGCGCCCTCGGCGGCGGTGTTCGCCGCGAACATGACTTCGTCACCGACGTTCTTGATCACCCAGCCGCCGTTGGCCACGATCGCATTGCTGGTGGCCGTCTCGAAGGCCTCCAGCAGCGCCGACAGCTCATCGGCCTCCAGGTGACGGGTCAGGCGGGTGTATCCGACCATGTCGGCGAATCCGACGGCCAGCTCGCGCAGCGTGTCTCCGGCCACCGCTCCCCCGTCCAGGGACCGCGCCAGCGCGGCGTCCAGGTGCCGGCGGAAGGCGTAGCGCTGCAACGTCTCGAACTCGGTGACCACCTCGTCGGTGGCGATGCGCGCGGCCTCGGTGGGATCGATGTCCGGCCGCTCGCGGGTGATGGTGGCGAGGCGATCCAGGATCTCCTCGGTCACCAGATCGACCTGCCACTCGGCCAGCCGGGCCATGGACCGGCCCAGCGTGCGCGCCGCGGTGGTCTGCCGGTGCACGTCCGCGGAGGCCAGCACGTGCAGTTTGGCGAAGGTCCGGGCGGCCTCGACATCGGAGTCGCCGTACTCCACGGCCTCGTCGTCCGGGTCGGCCGGGAAACCGAGCGCCACCCACAGCCGCCGGGTGACGCTGTTGGGCAGCCCGGTCAGGTCCGACACCTGGTGCCGGTTGTACTTGCGCGGCCCGCTCAGCAGATAGGGCTCCACCACGGACTGCACCAGTTCGGACATCTCAGTGGGCGCCATACTTCGACCTTACGGCGTGAATCGACCGGAAAACCCCGGCTTGTTTCGTGTCACAGCCCCGAACTTCCCGATCGGTTCCACCGCCCCGCCACCGCGTGAAACCGCGGCCGCCCGGACCGAACGGCGCGGGCAAGACCACCACTGTGCGGATCCTGTCCGACGGTGGCCGGTGTGCGATGCGCGAGCAGCCGCCGCCAGATCGCCTGCGCGGGTGCGTCTTTCGGTGGCCGGCGTGGGCATCCGGCGAACGGTGTGCCGATTTCGTCCTCAGGTTGACGAAATCGGCACACCGCCAGCGGTTTTCAGCGGGTGGTGACCTCGTGCCAGAGGTCGGCGTCATTGCGCTGACGCAGCTTGCTGATTCCGAAGACAACGGCGGCGATCACAACGAGGGTGAGGACGAATTTCATGTCTCCCACCCTACGTGGCGGAGTCTTGACGAACAAACATAGGACTCCTATGGTTTTCGGCATGACGATCCCAGCTCCCGCCGGATACACCTACGACAGCCCGAATCTCACGCCCTCCCCGATCTCGCTCGACGAGCTCGCCGAACTCCAGCGGTCGCTGCTGTGGAGCGCCGAGGATGCCGCGGCCCTGCGGCGCGCCGGGGAGATCCTGGTGCCGCAGACCGATCGAATCCTCGACGTCTGGTACGGATTCGTCGGCGCGAACAGCCATCTGGTCGCCGCCTTCGCCGGCGCCGACGGGCAACCCGATCCGGCCTACCTGGCCGCCGTGCGGGCCCGGTTCGGGCAGTGGATCGCCGATGTGTGCACCCGCGAGTACGACGCGAACTGGCTGGCCTATCAAGAGGAGATCGCGCGCCGGCACCACACCTCCGGCAAGAACCGCACCGATGGGGTGGACTCGCCCGCCACCCACATCCCCCTGCGGCATCTACTCGCCCTCATCGTGCCGATCACCGTGACGGTCCGCGACTTCCTGGGCGCGACCGGCGCACCCGCCGCCGAGGTCGATGTCATGTATCACGCCTGGTTCAAGGCGATCACCCTGTCGGCGGTGCTGTGGGCCAGGCCGTACAGTCCTGACCTGTGGTGAGTGCGGGAGACGACAACGAGGTCGCGGACAAGGTGGTCGCGGCATTGGACCGGATCGCCCGCGGCGTCCGCGCCCACCGTCAGGCCATCGCCTCCCGCACCGGCCTGACGCCCCTGCAACTCGAACTGCTGCGCACCCTCGCCGACGGCCCGCCGCCGGAACCCCTCACCGGGCTGCTGGCGGCCGAACTCGGGGTCAGCCAGCCCACGGTGTCGGATTCGCTGCTGGCGCTGGAACGCAAGGGTCAGGTGGCCCGGCAGCCCACCCCGGGCGACCGCCGGCGCAGCGCCATCGTCCTCACCCCCGACGGCGCCGAACTGGCCGCCGAGATCCGCGCCGCGGACGACGTGTTGCGCGCCTGCGTCGCGGATCTGCCGGGCGCACAACAGGATCAGACCCTGCGTACCCTGCTCGACCTGATAGCCGGGCTGCTCCGGGCCGGGGTGGTGCAGGTGGCCCGCACCTGCACCACCTGCCGCTTCTACCGCCCGGGCGATGCGGGCACGCCCCGCTGCGACCTGCTCCAGCAGCCGCTCCCGCCGCGCGACCTCCGCGTCAACTGCCCCGAGCACCAACCGGCAGGCGACTGAGCACGCTGTTTGACCTGGGTCAACTCCGACATGTACCTTCGTGCAGGTCTGGGGCCTTAGCTCAATTGGCAGAGCACTGCCTTTGCAAGGCAGGGGTTAGGGGTTCGATTCCCCTAGGCTCCACAGAAGAAAGCCGCAGGTTGCCCCGCAACCTGCGGCTTTTTCGTATTCCGTGCGTGTCGAATCCCGATGCCGCAGTGGCCGAATCGTGAAATGAAAAAAGCCTCCCGGGATTCCCGGAAGGCGTTTTCGATCTTTCGAGTGGGCCTAGGAGGACTTGAACCTCCGACCTCTTCGTTATCAGCGAAGCGCTCTAACCGCCTGAGCTATAGGCCCTCAATGGGTGTTCGAAGTGTGTGACTCGAACGAGGCAGAAGATTACCGTACCGGAGCGCCGATAACCAAAACGGCCGGTCAGCGCACTGCACAGGGCAGGACGGACCGGCCGTAGCGGCGGATCGAAACAGCGGTTTCTAGTCGGGATCGGCCAGGGTGACCTGGATGCCGCCGACCAGATCGGTGCACTGGTTGTAGACGAAGACGCCGACCGTGGACAGCGCCGTCAGCAGCACCACATTGATGAGACCGATCACACCGGCGTAGCCGAAGACCGTGCCCGCGTCGATGAGCGCCGAGCTGGAGTTGTCCGAGACCATGTCGGTGAAGGTGGAGTTCAGGCGCTCCCACACACCCATGCCCTCGAGCACCAGGTACAGCAGGCCGACCGCCAGCATCCACACGAAGAACATGGCCACGCTGATCACCAGCGAGACCTTCAGCGTGGACCACGGGTCGATGTGGCGCAGCTGCACGGTGGCACGCAGCGGCTCACCGGTGGCCGCTGCCTGCGCCACCGCCGCGGGGGCGGACGGCGAGACCGGACCGGCCGGCGCGATCGGCTCCGGCGGCGGCAGCGGGTGCCGCAGCTCGGACAGATCCGGCAGATCCTTGACCAGTTCCGGGCGGGCGATGCTGCGGGTCGGTCCGTCGATGCCGACGGACTTCACCATGGCCGCCTCCTTGCGCGCCGCCTTGGCCGCCAGATCGGCGGTGGTGCGGGCGTTGGAGACGCCGGCGTTGAGGCCGCCGCCCTGCAGACCGCCACCTTGCAGACCGCCGCCCTTGAGGCTGGCGGTGCTGCCCGGCATCGGGGCCTGGCCCGGGCGGTAGAGGTTGGACTGCGGCTCCCGCTGCGGCAGCTGCGACCAGCCTTCCTGGAAGGGCGAACCGCCCTGGGCGTCCGCGGCCTCCGGTGCCGCGGCCTCTGCCGAATTGTTACCTTCCGGCCCGAAATCGCCGGAGTGGTCCGACAATTCAGGTGATTGCGGCGCACCGCCGTCGTTCCCGCCGGTCCGCGGAATAGGCCGCGGCGGAATCGGGGACGGGGCGATTCTCTCGGTCACGCCATTGGCATGACCGCGCTGGTCATTCGGCTGATTCGTGGTCAATGGTGAATCCTTCGATCCGTTTGTGCCGCCGCTGCTGTGGTGAAACTACTGCTTCGCCGAACCGCTGGTGTCATCTTCGGCAACCTGGTCGGGCTCATCCGCGTTCCGAGCGATCGCGAGCAAAGTATCGCCCTCGCCCAGGTTCATCAACCGCACGCCCTTGGTTTGGCGACCGGCCTTGCGAACCTGGTTCGCCGCAGTGCGAATGACACCGCCACCGGAGGTGATCGCATACAGCTCATCATCATCATTGACGATGAGCGCACCGACCAGATTGCCACGCTTCGCGTCGTACTGGATCGTCAGCACACCCTTGCCGCCGCGACCCTGCGCCGTGTACTCGTCGATGGCCGTGCGCTTGGAGTACCCGCCCGCCGTCGCGACAAGCAGATAGATGCCCTCCGCGTCGCGAACGACGTTGAGCGACAACAGTTCATCGTCGGTATTGAAGCGCATGCCCTGCACGCCGGAGGTGGCCCGGCCCATCGGGCGCAGCACCTCGTCATTGGCATTGAAGCGGATGGACTGGCCGTGCGCCGACACCAGCAGCAGATCGTCGTCCGCCGAACACAGTGCCGCACCGACCAATTCGTCCTCGTCGCGCAGATTCACCGCCACGATGCCGCCGGTCCGGTTGGAATCGAAGTCCGTCAGCTTGGACTTCTTGACCAGACCCTTGCGGGTGGCCAGTACCAGATAGGGCGCGTCCTCGTAGGACTTGAGCTGAATGACCTGGGCGATCTTCTCGTCCGGCTGGAAGGCGAGCAGGTTCGCCACGTGCTGGCCGCGCGCGGTGCGGTTGGCCTCGGGCAGCTCGTACGCCTTGGCCCGGTACACCCGGCCCTTGTTGGTGAAGAACAGCAGCCAGTCGTGGGTGGAGGTGACGAAGAAGTGCTTGACGATGTCGTCCTGCTTGAGACCCGCGCCCTGCACGCCCTTGCCGCCGCGCTTCTGCGAACGGTAGAGGTCGGTCTTGGTGCGCTTGGCGTAGCCGGTCTCGGTGATCGTCACGACCACGTCCTCGCGGGCGATCAGATCCTCGTCCTGCACATCGCCGTCGGCCGCGATGATCTTGGTGCGGCGGTCGTCGCCGTACTTGTCGACGATCTCCGCCAATTCGTCACGGACGATGGCGCGCTGCCGCTCCGGCTTGGCCAGGATGTCGTTGAGGTCCGCGATCTCGGCCTCGATCTTGGCCAACTCGTCGAGGATCTTCTGACGCTCCAGGGCCGACAGGCGGCGCAGCTGCATGTCGAGGATGGCGGTCGCCTGGATCTCGTCGATCTCCAGCAACTGCATCAGGCCGGTGCGCGCGGTCTCGGTGTCGGCCGAGCGGCGGATCAACGCGATCACGGCGTCCAGCTGGTCGAGCGCCTTCACCAGACCGCGCAGGATGTGAGCGCGTTCCTCGGCCTTGCGCAGCAGGTACCTGGTGCGCCGGATGATCACTTCCAACTGGTGGTTCACATACAGCCGGATCATCTGATCCAGGCGCAGAGTGCGCGGCACCTTGTCGACGATCGAGAGCATGTTGCAGCCGAAGGAGGTCTGCAACTGGGTGTGCTTGTAAAGGTTGTTCAGCACCACCTTGGCGATGGCGTCGCGCTTCACCGTGATGACGATGCGCAGACCGACACGGTCGGACGACTCGTCGTGGATGTCGGAGACACCCGCGATCTTGCCGTCCTTCACCTGCTCGGCGATGGCGTTGATGAAGTTGTCGGTATTGACCTGGTACGGCAGCTCGGTGATGACGATCGTGGTGCGACCCCGGTTGTCCTCCTCGATCTCCACCACACCGCGCATGCGGACCGAACCGCGCCCGGTGGTGTAGGCGTCGATGATGCCCTGGGTGCCCACGATCAGGCCGGCGGTCGGGAAGTCCGGGCCCTTCACGCGCTCGATGCACGCGGCGAGGGTGGTCTCCTCGTCGGCGTCGTGGTTGTCCAGCGCCCAGTAGATGGCCTCGGCCAGCTCGTTCAGGTTGTGCGGCGGGATGTTCGTCGCCATGCCGACGGCGATGCCGTTGGAGCCGTTCATGAGCAGGGCGGGCACCCGGCTCGGCAGAACGGTCGGCTCCTGCGTCTTACCGTCGTAGTTCGGGATGAAATCGACCGTCTCGTGGTCGATCTCGCGCAGCATCTCCATGGCCAGCGGCGTCAGGCGGCACTCCGTGTAACGCATGGCGGCCGCGCCGTCGTTGCCGCGGGAACCGAAGTTGCCCTGGCCGTCGACCAGCGGGTAGCGCAGCGCCCACGGCTGCGCCATGCGCACCAGGGTGTCGTAGATCGCGGTGTCACCGTGCGGGTGGTAGTTACCCATGGTGTCGGCGACCGGGCGCGCGGACTTCACGTAGCCGCGGTCGGGCCGATACCCGTTGTCGTACATCGCGTAGAGGATGCGGCGGTGCACCGGCTTCAGGCCGTCGCGCACCTCCGGCAGCGCGCGGCCCACGATCACGCTCATGGCGTAGTCGATGTAGGAGTTCTGCATCTCCTGCTGGATGTCGACCGGCTCGATGCGGTCGCCACCCGAGGGCGGAAGCGAAGTCTCAGTCATGGATCAGGTCTCCGTCAGAAGTAGGGGTGGTCCTCGCGGCGCGCACGCGGAGGCCGAAAAGGCCTCCGCTGTCGCGAATTACACGTCGAGGAACCGGACGTCCTTGGCGTTCCGAGTGATGAAGCTGCGGCGAGCCTCCACGTCCTCACCCATGAGGATCGAGAACAGCTCATCGGCCGCGGCCGCGTCATCGAGCGTGACCAGACGCAGGACGCGCACGGTCGGATCCATGGTGGTCTCCCACAGCTCCTTCGGGTTCATCTCACCGAGACCCTTGTAGCGCTGGATGCCGTCGTCCTTGTTGATCTTCTTACCGGCCGCCAGGCCGCGCTCCAGCAGACCGTCGCGCTCCTTGTCCGAGTAAGCGAACTCCGGCTCGGACCGCTGCCACTTCAGTTTGTACAGCGGCGGCATGGCCAGATACACGTGACCGTGCTCGACCAGCGGGCGCATGAAGCGGAACAGCAGGGTCAGCAGCAGCGTCGAGATGTGCTGGCCGTCGACGTCGGCGTCGGCCATCAGCACGATCTTGTGATAGCGCAGCTTGGCGATGTCGAACTCGTCGTGGATGCCGGTGCCGAAGGCCGTGATGATGGACTGCACTTCGGTGTTCTTCAGCACGCGGTCGATGCGCGCCTTCTCCACATTGATGATCTTGCCGCGCAGCGGCAGGATCGCCTGGTACATCGAATCGCGGCCGGACTTGGCCGAACCACCGGCGGAGTCACCCTCCACGATGTAGATCTCGGACTTGCTCGGATCCTTCGAGCGGCAGTCGGCCAGCTTGCCCGGCAGACCGCCGATATCGGTGGCCGACTTGCGGCGCACCAGCTCACGCGCCTTTCGGGCCGCGACCCGCGCCTGCGCCGACGAAACCGCCTTCTGCACAATCGTCTTCGCATCGGCCGGGTTCGCCTCGAACCAGTGCGAGATGTGCTCGTTGCAGGTGCGCTGGACGAAGGACTTCACCTCGGTATTGCCGAGCTTGGTCTTGGTCTGGCCCTCGAACTGCGGGTCGGCGATCTTCACGCTCACGATGGCGGCGAGACCCTCACGGATGTCGTCACCGGTGAGGTTGCCTTCCTTCTCCTTGAGGAGCTTCTTGTCCTTCGCGTACTTGTTCACCACCGTGGTGAGCGCCGCGCGGAAGCCCTCCTCGTGGGTGCCGCCCTCGTGGGTGTTGATGGTGTTGGCGAAGGTGTGGACGGACTCGGAGTAGCCCGAGTTCCACTGCATCGCGACCTCGACCTCGTGGCCGGTGCCCTTGCCGGTGAAGCCGACGATCGAGTTGTGGATCGGCGTCTTGGTCCGGTTGATGTGCCGGACGTAGTCCTCGAGACCGCCCGGGTAGTGATAGGTGCGGGTCTTCGTCTTCGGCTCGGCGGCGGGCGCGTTCTCGTCGAGGTGCTTGGGCGCCTCGGCGGTTTCGCTCACCACCTCGTCGGTGATGTCGCCCTCGTGGATCCGCTGATCGGTCAGCGTGATGGTGAGGCCCTTGTTCAGGAACGCCATCTCCTGCAGGCGGCGGGCGACCGTCTCGAAGCTGAAGGTGGTGGTCTCGAAGATGTCCGGGTCCGGGAAGAACCGGATGGTGGTGCCGGTCTTCCTGGTCGACTCGCCCTGGATCAGCTTGCCGGGCTTGGCGTCCTTGTACTCCTGGGTCCAGTGGTACCCGCCGTAGTTCACCTCGGCCTCGAGGCGGGTGGACAGCGCGTTCACCACGGAGATGCCGACACCGTGCAGACCACCCGACACCGCATAGGACTCACCGTCGAACTTGCCGCCGGCGTGCAGCTGGGTCATGACCACCTCGATGGTCGGCACACCCTGCGCATGCATATCGGTGGGGATACCACGACCGTCGTCGACGACCTCGACACCGCCGTCGGCCAGCAGGGTGACATCGACACGCGTCGCATACCCGGCCATCGCCTCATCGACCGAGTTGTCGACGACCTCCCAGATCAGATGGTGCAGGCCGCGCTCACCGGTGGAGCCGATGTACATACCGGGGCGCTTGCGTACCGCCTCCAGCCCCTCGAGCACCGTGATCGAGGTCGCGCTGTACGACTGATTGCCCTGTTTGGTCGAGCCTTCTGCGTTGGAGTCCATGGCAGCCACTGGTGGGTAGCTCTCCTTACTTGCTGATCCTCCCGGCACAGTGCATGGCACACGTGGAGCCCTCAGACGCTGTCTGCTCGAGTACCCAGACGCTGTCTGCTCGAGAATTACGGGGGCTCACGCGCGGGCGCTGCGGAACGCGCCGGGAGGTATCGCCGCTAGTTACTCCCCCATCCTACTGGTACGACCGACAGAGAACCCACCTATGACACCCCTGAGTGGGCCGTAGGGTCATGAAATCGACCAGCGATATGACCCGTTATGGGTGTGGGGGGTTCCGGAAGCTTCAGCGGGCGATGTGAGCGCGGGCCCGGAGCGGTTTGCGCGAGGGTTCTCCGTGATCTCCGGACGCTCCGCGTGAGATCTCTTCTCGTTCCACGTGAAACAAACGCCCCGGAGCGGGAATTCGCGGGCTACCCGTAGGTGTCGCGCGGGCCCCGGCCCTTGATGTGCCGCTCGCCCTTGCGCCAACTCGGTGCGGTCGGGCCGTTGATCCGGAGCTGTTTGACGACGCCGTTGCCGACCGCGGCCGCGATTTTGGCGAGGATCTGGGATTGGAACATGCGCAACTGGGTCGCCCAGGCCGTGGACTCGGCCTGAATGCTCAGCACGCCGTTCTCCAGCGAGATGGGCTGGGCGTGGGACGCGATGTCCTCCCCCACCACGCTGGCCCAGCGGCCGAAAACCGTACCCTCGGCGACCTTGGCCGACCAACCGCGGCCCTTGGCCAGCTGCATGGCCAGCGCGGAGAGGGTCTGCGGATCGCGCTCGTCCGGATGCGCACCCGACCAGCCGCTGCGCCGCCGCAGGGCACGAACGCCACCCTTGCGCGGCGAGGCCCGGCCCTGACCCACCGACTTACCGGCCGCGCGCGCCGCCGCACGTGCTTCTTCGAGGGCGCGCCGAGCCAGGTCGACGCCGCGCAACTCCGGTTCCGGGCCGGTCCCATCGCTGGATTGACGCGGGGCACCAGGATTCGCCGCGGGTGGGGTGCGGTCGTTGCCTTCGGTCGGCTCGGCCATCCACAACTCCTTCCACACCTGGGAATCCCGATGATCATCGGCGGTTCGTCACGTGATTCTGCCGTATCGCACCGACCGACTCACCGGCACGACGCGCGATTCCGCCGCAAGGTCACATGGACGCCGACTCGGCTATCCGGGACGCCCGGTGATCGGCCTCGCCCGTGGTCTCCACCCGCACCGGCACGGCATCCAGCTCGGGCGGTACGTCCTCGGGCACCGCGGCGGTGATCAGCACCTGTTCGGCGCCGGCGGCGACCGCGGCCAGGGCGGTGCGGCGCCGGCGATCCAGTTCGGCGAACACGTCGTCGAGGATCAGCACCGGATCGGTTCCGGCGGAACGCAGCAGCTGGAAGGCTCCGAGCCGCAATGCCAGCGCGAAGGACCAGGACTCGCCGTGACTCGCGAAACCCTTCGCGGGCGCGGAACCCAGCATCAGATCCAGATCGTCACGGTGCGGGCCGACCAGGCACACCCCGCGCTCCAGCTCCTTGGGACGCGCCGCGGCCAGCTCCCGCAGCAGGATCGCCTCCAGCGCCTCCTCGTCCTCGGCCTGTGGCGCCCGCGCGGGATCCAGGAATTCCGGCGGCAGGCTCGCACTGCGGTAACCGATTGCGGCGGGCCGGGATTCGGGCGCGATATCTGAATAAGCCTGTGCAAGATGTGGATAAAGGTCGTGCACCAACCGCAGCCGCTGCGCCAGCAGCACCGCCCCGTGCGCCGCCAGATGACCGTCCCACACATCGAGGGTGCTCATCTCCGCGCCGCGCGCACCCGAACGGGCGTTGCGCCCAGCCGTTTTCAACAGCGCCGACCGCTGCCGCAGCACCTTGTCGTAATCCGCGCGCACCCCGGCCAGCCGCGGCAGTCGCGCGGTGGCCAGTTCGTCCAGGAAGCGCCGCCGCTCCCCCGGATCCCCGCGCACCAGCGACAGGTCCTCCGGCGCGAACAGCACGGTCTGCAGAATCCCCAGGATCTCCCGCGGCCGCCGCACCGGTGAGCGATTGATCTGGGCGCGATTGGCCGTGCCCTGATTCAGCTCCATATCCACCCGCAGCTCGCGGCCGGTATTGACCACCGTCGCACCGATCCGGGCCTTCTGCGCGCCGATCCGGATGAGCGGAGCGTCGGCCGCCACCCGATGTGAGCCGAGTGTGGACAGATAGCCGACGGCCTCGATCAGGTTGGTCTTGCCGTTCCCATTGGCGCCCAGGAAAACCGTTCCACCGGGCGAAAGTTCGAGTTCGGCGGCCTCCCAGGACCGGAAGTCGCGCAGTGACAGCGCACGCACGTGCATCCGGCTAGTCCACCATGCCCGCGATCGGGTCCAGTACCGGCCCTGACTGGGGATACTCGAACGCGCGCGGCGGATTCGCCGCGCGCGCCGAGTTTTTCACAGGTTTGTCAACACTGTGCACAGTTATGTCGTCCGCGCCGAGTCGATGGGTTGCCGAACGGGCTCAGCCCGGCAACCGCACCGGCATCAGCAGGTAGATGTAGTTGCCGCTGAGGGCCGAGAACGCGCCCGACTCCAGCTGGGCGGGCTCCTCCTCCGGCGCCGGCAGGAACACGGCCGGGCGGCTGGGAGTGGTGAAACCGAAGGTCACCCGGTCCGAATGCGCGGCGGAGAGGCCGTCGAGCAGGTAGCCGGGGTTGAAGGCGATGGTCAGCGGCTCACCGCGGAACTCGGCCTCCAGCCACTCCTCGGCGCGGCCGGCGTCGTCGCCACCGGCGGAGAGCAGCAGGCCTTCCTCGGAGAACTCCAGCCGCACCTGGGCGCCGCGCTCGGCCACCAGGGCCACACGCTTGATGGCCTCGGTCAGCGCGTTCACCGCGAGGGTGGCGATGGAGGTGTGCTCCTTGGGGAGCAACTGACGGAACTTGGGGAATTCCGCGTCGAGCAGGCGCGTGGTGGTGCGGCGGCCGCCGTTCACGATGCCCAGCAGGCCGTCGGTGCCGTTACCGAACGCCAGCTGCACCGGCTGATCGGACGCACCGAGGGTCTTCGCGGACTCGGACAGGGTGCGGGCCGGGATCAGCACCGCGGTCTCCACATCGGCACGGCCCGGCTGCCATTCCAGCTCGCGCACGGCGAGACGGAAGCGGTCGGTCGCGGCCAGGACCACCTTGGGGCCCTCGATCTCGACGCGGATACCGGTGAGCATGGGGAGGGTGTCGTCGCGGCCGGCGGCCACGGCCACCTGGGAGACCGCCTCGGAGAACAGGTCCACGGCGAGCTCACCGGTCTGCGGCGGCAGCTCGGGAAGCTGGGGATAGTCCTCGACCGGCATGGTCGGCAGGGAGAACTTGGCGCTGCCACAGGCGATGAGCACGCGGGTGCCGTCCAGCGACACGTCCACCGGCTTGTTGGAGAGCGCCTTGGTGATATCGGCCAGCAGGCGGCCCGACACCAGCACCTGACCCGGACCGGCGACCTCCGCGGCCACCCGCATCTGCGCGGAGACCTCGTAATCGAAACCGGAGACCGTCAGGCCGTCCTCGTCAGCCACGAGAAGCACGCCACCGAGCACAGGCACCGGAGGCCGCGACGGCAGGCTGCGGGCCACCCAGGCTACGGATTCGGCGAAGTCCTCGCGGGCGACCCGAAACTTCATGCTTGCAAGCTCCATCGCCCGGTCTGTCCTCTCCACTGTCGGTCGTTCGGATCTTCGGATCAGTAATCGGCAGTCTCGCACACGGGGCCGACACCAAACCGTACCTGCGCGAGACCGACGTGCCTACGCCGACCCTCCGGCTCACCACCGGAACTCTGGTGGGCTCTCACGGGCATTGCCACTGAACCCCTTCGGCACCGATCCCTTGCCCGTCCTTCTCCTTGCTGCCCGATCGGGTGGGGAGGGGCTGCCCATCGAACCGTGTCCTCCCAACCCGAGATTCCACACACCCTGTTTTAGAAGAACCTTTTCTAGAAGAAGAACTGAAGTAGTAGTAGGTCCTGTTAGTTCTGTGGACTTCGGCCATTCACCCAGGTCGGAGCGTCCGGCGGCGTGTGGATGTCGTCGGGGTGGCTCGAGGATGAACAACGCGTGGCTGTGGAGTTGACCTGCTACTCCACATTTCTCCTCGAGCCATCCTCGAGTTGGTCCCACGTTTCGGGCCATGCTGCGCACATCTGAGCGAAACCGGGGACAACTCGAGGATTCCTCGAGGACCTGACATGGACTCCTCGAGGAATCCACAAGCCGCTGAGCGCATCCGGGCAGGTCAGCCCTCGAGGATGAATCCACCTGTGGGAACTGTGCACGAAAAGTTGTGCACCCCTGTGCATGACGGCCTGGGGGCAACCCGGTGGACAACAGTGGGATTCCTCGAGGAATCCACACACCTTCCTCGAGGACTCCTCGAGGAATCCACAACCCCGGAAAACAAAGAACCCCACGTCAGACGACGTGGGGTCCTGTGGACTGTGGATCAGCGCGAACGCTGTTTGATTCGGGCTGTGAGTTCTTGAACCTGGTCGTACACGCGCCGCCGCTCGGTCATCTCCTTGCGCACCTTCTTCTCCGCGTACATGACCGTGGTGTGGTCGCGGCCGAAGGCCTGGCCGATCTTGGGCAGGGACAGATCGGTGAGCTCGCGGCACAGATACATGGCGATCTGCCGGGCCTGCGCCAGCGGCCGCGCCTTGCCGGGACCGGTCAGCTCCTCCAGCGTGGTGTTGAAGTACTCCGCGGTCACGGCCATGATCGTGGCCGCCGTGATCTCCAGCGTCGCGGTGTCGGGCATCAGATCCCGCAGCACCACCTCGGCCAGCGACAGATCCAGCGGCTGCCCGTTCAGCGACGCGAACGCGGTGACGCGGATCAGCGCGCCCTCCAGCTCGCGAATATTGCGCTCCACCCGGCTGGCGATCAGTTCGAGCACATCGTGCGGCACATCCAGGCGGTCCATGCGGGCCTTCTTGCGCAGGATCGCGATGCGGGTCTCCAGCTCCGGCGGCTGCACATCGGTGATGAGCCCCCACTCGAACCGGGTGCGCAGCCGCTCCTCCAGCGTCGCCAGCTGCTTGGGCGGCCGGTCGGAGGACACCACGATCTGTTTGTTGGCGTTGTGCAGGGTGTTGAAGGTGTGGAAGAACTCCTCCTGGATACCTTCCTTGCCCTCGATGAACTGGATGTCGTCGACCAGCAGGATGTCGGTCTCCCGGTAGCGGCGCTTGAACGCCACCTTCCGGTCGTCACGCAGCGAGTTGATGAAGTCGTTGGTGAATTCCTCGGTGGACACGTACTTCACCCGCATGCCCGGGAACAGCCGCTGGGCGTAGTGGCCGGCCGCGTGCAGCAGGTGCGTCTTGCCCAAACCCGAAGCGCCCCAGACGAACAGCGGATTGTAGGCGCGCGCCGGCGCCTCCGCGATGGCCACCGCCGCGGCGTGCGCGAAGCGGTTCGAGGCACCGATGACGAAGGTGTCGAAGGTGTACTTCGCGTTCAGGCTGGCCGAGGACTGCGCGGGTGCGGGCTCGCGTTCGGGCGTCCGGTTGAAATAGGTCGGCCACGAATTGCGGACATTCACCACCGGCTCGTCGTCGTGCGCCTCGTCCACCGGCCGACGCGCAGCCGGTTCCTCCGAATAACGCGGCGCGGGTTCGTCCGAATAACGCTGGGGTGCGGGCTCGTCCGAGTACCGCTGCGGGGCGGGTTCATCGGCGTAGCGCTGGGGTTCGTCGGAATACCGCTGCGAGGCGGGACGGACGGGTTCGTCGTCGGGGTCCGGCGAGAACAGCGACTCCTGCCCGGGCGGCATGGGCGCGCTGCGATGGTTGTCACGGCGCCGGGGCGGCGCGGGCGGCTCCACGACCGGCATCGGACGGTCCGGCGCCGACATCGGCAACTCTTCGGCCATCGGCGGCTGCCCGAATTCCACAGGTGGATAAGCATCGCGCTCGTCGTACTCGGCCGGGTAGTCCTGGGGAGGGAGGTAGCGCGGCGCCGCGTACTCCTGCGGACTCGGATACATGGGCTGTGGACGCTCGCCCAGCGGCGGCTCGGACGGATACGCGGGAGGCACGGGTTCGGGTTCGCGCGGGCGCTCGGGCCGGGAGGTCATGCGCGCGTGCCGCGGGGCATTCCCCGAGCGACCGGCGGGCGGATGCTGCTGCGCGCGAATGCGCACGCCCAGGCCCTCGACCTGCAGACCGCGGCGGGCCAGGGATCGCAGGATCAGCTCCCGCAGGTCCCGCTCGACCGTCACCTGCGCCATCGTGCCCGGCACCGAGAGCAGGGCGAAGCCCTGCGCGAAGGTGATCGGTTCGATAGTGTTGAGCCACGCCTTGTGGGCCTTGCTGACCGGCTGGATCTCCCCGTCCGCGGAACCACTCGCCAACTCGGCGATCACCTCGGGCCAGACAGCCGTCAGCACATTCTGCTCGTCGTCCACGAACGTAGTCCTCCCCGGATGTAGGTCGATAGGAGCAGACGGTCTGCGCTGCTCGGCTCCCCCAGTCACCGGGCGTCGGCGAGTCACCGTCGGCCCTACGAATATGCCACTCCAGGGGTCTTTCCACACAATTATCCACAGATGTGGACAACCTGGGGATACACGCAACCGCGTGTCTGATTCCCCGAATCAGGCGCGTACCTGCGGGTTCACAGCAATCAGCTGGCAAAGTCAACCGCAGTCGCAGCGAAGGACTGGAAAGGACCGTACACGACGCCCGCGCCGCGACACGAACCCGCAGCAAACGCCACGCGGAACGATCGATCCAGTGCGGAAATCGGGCCTCTACCCCCGAGTTTGACCCTCGTCCAGGGGGTAAGTACCCTTCTACAGTCACCCTATGGTGCGGTGGCGGCTGTCTGCTGCCCGTGCCGACAAGGGTATTGCGCCGAGAGACCCAGGTCCCTCGAGAGCACTGTTTCACCGACAAGCTTCGGGCGTCACCGGATGCCCACCACCTAGAGGAGTGTTGACCGTGGCCAAGGGCAAGCGGACGTTCCAGCCGAACAACCGTCGTCGGGCGCGCGTCCACGGCTTCCGTCTTCGGATGCGGACCCGTGCGGGTCGTGCCATCGTCTCGGCGCGCCGTGGCAAGGGCCGCGCCAAGCTCACGGCCTGATTCGGTAACCCCCGGATGCGGCGTCGTATGTGCGACTCGCCGTCCGGTCTCCGGTCCCCCATCCGCCCGCACTCCGCTGGATGCTCAGGTGCTGCCTGAGCCCTACCGGCTGCACCGGCGCATCGACTTTTCCCGGACGGTGCGCCAGGGCCGGCGGATCGGGAGACGGGACCTAGTTGTGCACGTACTGCTACACGATGATCAGTCGAGCGGATCGACCCCGGCCATCCGGGTGGGCGGTCCGCGTTTCGGCTTGATCGTCAGCAAGGCGGTGGGTCCGGCGGTGGTACGCCACCGGGTGGCCCGCCGCCTGCGTCATATCTGCGCAAGCTTGACGGCCGAATTGCCCGGCGGCGCAGACATTGTCATTCGCGCCCTGCCGGGTGCGGCCGGCGCGCCCTCCGACGAACTGCTGCGTCAATTGCACAGCGGTTTGCGCAAGCTCGGCGCTCTCTCATGAACGCCCTGCGCGCCGCTGCCCGGATACCGGCCAAAGCTCTGATATTCCTCATCGAGCTGTATCGGACCTATATCTCCCCCACCCGCATGCCGGTGTGCCGATTCACTCCCTCGTGCAGTGAGTACGCGGTGACGGCGCTGCGCACCCGCGGACTGTTCGTCGGGCTCGGACTGACGGCCGTCCGATTGGCGAAATGTGCGCCCTGGCACCCTGGTGGGTGGGACCCCGTACCGGAGCGCAAGCACCGGCACGCGGCATCAGCTTACGAAGGGTCATCGCCCGCGGTGACCGGCGATACGAACGACGGGAGTGCATAGCGCCGTGCTCGACTTCATTTATTACCCGGTGTCGGCCATTCTGTGGTTCTGGCACCAGGCATTCGGGTATGTGCTGGGCAAGAACAGCGGATTCGCCTGGGCACTGGCCGTGGTGTTCCTGGTGTTCACGTTGCGGCTCGTGCTCTACAAGCCGTTCGTGAAGCAGGTGCGCACCACCCGGCAGATGCAAGAGTTGCAGCCCCAGATCAAGGAGCTGCAGAAGAAGTACAAGAACGACCGTCAGGAGATGACGGTCCAGATGCAGAAGCTGCAGAAGGAACACGGCTTCAACCCGCTCATGGGCTGCCTGCCGGTGCTGCTGCAGGTTCCGGTGTTCCTGGGTCTGTTCCACGTGCTGCGGTCGTTCAACCGCACCGGCCACGGGATCGGGCAGCTGGGCATGACGCCCTACGACAATGCCCACACCCCGAACTACATCTTCTCTGCGGCCGACGTTCAGTCCTTCCTGTCCGCCCGGCTCTTCGGAGCTCCCCTCTCGGCCTACATCACCGAGCCCGCCACCGTGCTGCAGTCCTTCGCCGACTACGGCGGCGTGCCGACCAAGCTGGCCATCGCGCTGGTCTCGATTCCGCTCATGGTGATCGCCGGTGTCGCGACCCATATGAATGCTCGCGCCTCGGTGGCCCGGCAGTCCGCGGAGGCCGCGGCCAACCCGCAGGCCGCCATGATGAACAAGATGGCGCTGTACGTCTTCCCGCTCGGTGTGCTCGTGGGTGGTCCGTTCCTCCCGGTCGCCATCCTGATCTACTGGGTCTCCAACAACATCTGGACCTACGGGCAGCAGCACCTCGTCTTCGGCCGCATCGAGAAGGAAGAAGAAGAGAAGAAGCAGGCGGCCCTGGAGCGTCGCGCGCAGAACGCCCCGAAGCCGGGCGCCAAGCCGGTCGACGTCCGCAAGAAGCAGGCGGCCGCCAAGGTCGAGGACGCCCCCGCCGATGCCGTCGAGGACGCCGTCTCCGATGCGCCGCAGGCGTCCCAGAATGGTGCCAAGCCCGCGCCCGGCGCCCGGCCGAGCACCGGCAAGAAGCGCTCCGGTAATCGTGGCCGCGCCAACCAGAAGCGGCGTCGCTGAGACTTGCAACTCCAGATGAAGGAAACAACCATGACTGTTGAAACCGACGGAGGGGAACCCACTGTGACGGCAGCGACTGCGGCACCGGACGCCGCGACCGACGCCGAGGAAGCGCTCATCGAAGAGGGTGAGATCGCCGGCGATTACCTCGAGCAGCTGCTGGACGTGCTCGACTTCGACGGCGATATCGACCTCGATGTCGAGGGGGACCGCGCCGTCGTGAGCATCGACGGCGGCAAGGATCTGGCGAAGCTGGTCGGTCGCCGGGGTGAGGTGCTGGACGCGCTCCAGGAGCTGACCCGGCTGGCCGTGCAGCAGGCGACCGGCGTGCGGAGCCGGCTCATGCTGGATGTCGCGGGCTGGCGCGCCAATCGTCGTTCGGAGCTGAGCGCGCTCGGCACCGAGGCGGCCAAGCGCGTGCTGGAAACCGGTGAGCGTGAGGCCCTCGCCCCCATGACCCCGTTCGAGCGCAAGATCGTTCACGACGCCGTGGCCGCCCTCGACGGTGTGGTGAGCGAGAGTGAAGGCGTGGAGCCGAACCGTCGCGTGGTGGTACTCCCCGCCTGACACGCGGACACGTAGGGCAGGGCCCCCGGGTTGCAGAGACCCGGGGGCCCTACGCTTATCTGAAGTCGTCCCCCGTCGCAATTCGCCACCGTGCGAGGGGGTTCGGGGGCACGATCCCCGAGAGTCCCCCACGGGTTGGGCAAGTTCGTTCGGAAGGATGTTTCACGTGGAACCTGACACCGAGATGACCGCTCCGGGTCCGGTCGATCCCCCGGCCGCGGCCGCGGTCGTTTTCGGCGATCGGCTCGACAAGGCCCGGCTCTACTACACCGCCCTCGCCACCGCAGGCGTGGAGCGCGGACTGATCGGCCCGCGTGAGGTCCCCCGGCTGTGGGATCGCCACATTCTCAACTGCGCGGTGATCGGTGACCTGATCCCCCACGGCGTGCGCGTGGTCGACATCGGCAGCGGGGCGGGCCTGCCCGGCATCCCGCTCGCCATTGCCCGGCCCGATCTCCGAATCACCTTGGTGGAGCCGCTGCTTCGCCGGACCGTCTTCCTGGCCGAGTTCGTGGCCGAGGCCGGACTCGACAATGTCCTCATTGTGCGCGGCCGGGCCGAGCAGGCCGGCGTGAAGAAGGAGGCGGGCGGCGCGGACATCGTCACCTCCCGCGCGGTCGCTCCCCTGGCGAAGCTGGCGGGGTGGTCCATGCCGCTGGTCCACGAACACGGACGGATGCTGGCGCTCAAGGGAATCAGCGCCGCCGAGGAACTCGAGCGCGATCGCGACGACCTGACCAAGGCGGGCGCGGGGCACGCCGAGGTCCTGGAATGTGGTGCGGGAGTGCTCGAGACGCCGACCTATGTCATTTGTGCCGAGCGGTTGGCGCGCGCGGATCGCCGCGCGGAGCGCAAGGGTGGGGGTCGTGGGACCAGTCGCCCGAAGCGTCACTGACGAAGCTCGGGCGACTGGGGTCGCGAAGTTTCATGTGAAACATGAAGCCGGTTGCGATCTTTGAGTGGTTTCGCGGGTGAGTTTCCCCGACTCGAGGCGTGTCGCGGTGCGAAGCTGTCCGTTCAACTTCCGTATTGTGTCCTCTACTGGCAAGCTAATGAACGTCGAGCGTGAACGACTTCCAGCCGATTCGAGCCAGCCCTCGGTGACAACGCAGCGTCGCGGCCGTTGCTGCCGGGTGCGCGAAATTCTGCTCGGCCATGTGTCTTTGAGTTCTTCGGGTTAGGAGCCTGTATGTCCAACGGTCCGGCGAATGTTTCACGGGAAACAACGTCCCGGGTTCCCGGCATGCTCGATAGCGGTCCCTTCGATACCGACGAGTTCAGCCGTACCCCGTTCGGGAACATCTCCGCTGACACCCCGATTGCCGCCGAGGCGCAGCGCGCGAGTCAGGTGCTGTCGGGCACCAATGCCCAGATTCCGCGTCCCCGGGAACAGCGCGTCATCACCATCGCCAATCAGAAGGGCGGCGTGGGCAAGACCACGACGGCCGTGAATCTGGCTGCCGCGCTCGCCATTCAGGGCATGCGGGTGCTCGTCATCGACCTCGACCCGCAGGGCAATGCCAGCACCGCCCTCGGCATCGCACACCACTCGGGCATCCCCTCCAGCTACGAACTCCTCATCGGCGAGTGTTCGGTCAGCGACGCCATCCAGCAGAGCCCGCACAATGAACGGCTGCTGTGCATCCCGGCCACCATCGACCTGGCCGGCGCGGAGATCGAACTCGTCTCCATGGTCGCCCGCGAGGGCCGGCTCAAGGCCGCCATCCAGGAGGCCAACCTCGCCGGGTACGACATCGACTACGTAATGATCGACTGCCCGCCGTCGCTGGGTCTGCTCACCGTCAATGCGATGGTCGCCGCCAAGGAGGTGCTGATCCCCATCCAGTGCGAGTACTACGCACTCGAGGGCGTGGGTCAGTTGCTCCGCAATATCGGTCTGGTGCAGGCACACCTGAATCCCGGATTGCATGTCTCCACCGTCGTTCTCACCATGTACGACGGCCGCACCAAGCTCGCCGATCAGGTGGCCGAGGAGGTGCGCTCGCACTTCGGAGATGCGGTGCTGCGCTCGGTCATCCCGCGCAGCGTGAAGGTGTCGGAGGCTCCCGGCTACGGCATGACCGTCCTCGATTACGATCCGGGCTCGCGGGGTGCGATGAGCTACCTCGATGCCGGACGTGAGATCGCGGCGCGCAACTCGGCGCGCCAGACTGCGCCGGTGCCCGTTTCGGACGCACAATCCGGTGTGTAGGTGAATCTCGGTGGCGGTGAACGGTGAACAACGGAAGGGGTCAGTAGGCCGATGAGTCAGGCGAAGAAGGGTGGACTGGGGCGCGGCCTCGCGGCACTGATCCCGACCGGCCCGGTGACCACGCCCGGCGGGCTCGGCAGTGCCGCCGCCAATGTTGTCATCGGCCTGGATCCGGTTGGTCCGCAGCCGGCGTCGGCGTACCTGCATCGGGTTCCCGATCCGGTCGAGTCGGCCGTCGACGCCACGGACGCGGGTGCGGTCTACCGGGAGATCCCGCCGGAGCAGATCGAGCCGAACCCCAAGCAGCCGCGCACCGTCTTCGAAGAAGAGGCGCTCGCCGAACTGGTGCACTCCATCAAGGAATTCGGTCTGATGCAGCCCATCGTGGTGCGTCAGGTCGAGTCCGCGCCGGTCCCCCGCTATCAGCTCATCATGGGTGAGCGGCGATGGCGGGCCGGCCAGGAGGCGGGCCTGCCCGCCATCCCGGCCATCGTGCGTGAGACCGCGGACGACTCCATGCTGCGAGACGCGTTGCTGGAGAACATCCATCGGGTGCAGCTGAACCCGCTCGAGGAGGCGGCCGCCTATCAGCAGCTGCTGGAGGAGTTTGGCGTCACCCACGAGGAACTGGCCGCGCGCATCGGCCGTTCGCGTCCGGTCGTCACCAATATGATTCGCCTGCTGAAGCTTCCGATTCCGGTGCAGCGCCGGGTCGCGGCCGGCGTGCTGTCGGCCGGGCATGCCCGTGCCGTGCTGGCCTTGGAGGCGGGGGCCGACGCGCAGGAGGCCCTGGCCGCGCGGATCGTGGCGGAGGGCATGTCCGTCCGGGCGACCGAGGAAGCCGTCACCCTGGCCAACCGGAATCCGGATGCGGTCACTCCCCCGGCGCCCAAGCGCAAGCCGATTCAGATGCCGGGTCTGCAGGACGTGGCGGAGCGGTTGTCGGAGTCCTTCGACACCCGCGTGACGGTCAGTCTGGGCAAGCGTAAGGGCAAGATCACGGTCGAGTTCGGCTCCATCGATGATCTCGAGCGAATTGTCAGTCTCATGGAGCAGTCGAAGCCCTAGAGTGGGTCCACCCCGAGGGTCACAGTGGAAACGTCACTGTGACGTTCGGGTTCATGGCCCTGGAGAGGCGTAAAGCGTTGATCGCTTATTCTTTTTGGCGAGCACTGTGTGATGCGGCGTGAGTGTGGATGAATCAGACAGCTGGAGGCTGAGCAGAGCGGTGTCGACCAGCGTGACCGCACTTACCCTCGGCGGACTCGACAAACTTCCGGTACATGCGCGGCGGTGCGTGTTCTGGGAGATCGATCCGGCCGTGGCGGCGGATTCCCATAGCTTCAGCGACCCGACCTTCGAGAAGGAGGCCTGGCTCTCCACCGTCATGTTGCAGTGGGGGTCGTGCGGACAGGTCGCCGTGGTGGATGACCGGTCGGCGGGCTGCGCGCTCTATGCGCCGCCCAGCGCGGTGCCGCGTGCCGGCCTCTTCCCCACCTCCCCGGTAAGCCCGGATGCGGTCCTGCTGACCACGCTGAGCGCCGAAATGCCCTACCGCGACACCGACATAGCCCTGCAGCTGATTCAGGCCGTGGTGAGCGATCTGGTGCGCCGCGGCGTGCGGGCCATCGAGGCGTTCGGCATTCGCAAGGATCCGCCGACCACCGCGATGCCGGCCGTCGGTTCCATGACCCTGCGCGAACGGATCGGCACGCCGCGCCGCTCCCCAGCGCCTGCCCCGTCCGGGTGTTCGCCGGAGCAGTGCATGATCGAGGCCGACTTCCTGGAGGACGTCGGTTTCAAGGTGGTCGCCTCGCATCATCGATTCCCGCGCCTGCGTCTGGAATTGGATCACGAGCATCTGTGGAAGGAAGACGTCGAGCGGGCGCTCGATCAGCTCCTCGCGGCGGCCGCGCTGACGATGCCCACCCGCATCGCCACGCGGTAGCCCACCGCATCGCCAACGAAAAACCCCTCCAGCCCGAATGGGTTGGAGGGGTTTGTTTCATGTGAAACATCAGAGCCGGTCTGCGGCCGCCAGTTCCTCGGCGAGCAGTTCGGCGAATGTGTATGTCCCCGTGGGCTGGTCGTCCTGGCCCAGCAGGTACAACCGCTTCACGGAGATCAGGATGGCCTCGGCGATCACGTCGCGCATGCGCGGGTTGGTCAGCACCGAGGAGTCGTAATCACTGGTCAGGTAGCCGATGTCGACCTGGACGGTCGGCATCTTGGTGAGCCGCAGCAGATCCCAGGTGCGGGCGTGGGTCCGGCAGTCCTGCAACGAGGTTCGCGCCACGATCTCGCGCTGGATGAACCCGGCCAGCACCTGTCCGATCATGGACGTGGAGCCGTGCGAGTTGCCGAAGTGGAAGCTGGCCACGCCGCTGGCGGCGCCGCTGTCATTGCTGGCGCAACGCAGCGAGATCATCAGGTCGGCGTCGAAGGTGTTGGAGGTCTCCGCCCGCTCGGCGTCGGAGGGGTTGGCCCCCCACGGCCGGGACAGGAAGGTCTCCATACCGGTTGCGGCCATGCGTCCTTCGAGCCGGCTGGCCAGATCCCAGAGGATCTCCGATTCGTAGACGTCACCGAATTCGGTCGGCACCGGGGAGCCCTTGTCGGGTCCGCCCAGGCCCGGATCGATGACGATGCGCTTTCCGGTGAGCTGCGGCCCGGCCCGGTGCACCACCTCTTCCTCGGCGATGCGGTGCGGGTTGCCGCCGGTGACGCGGGCGCCCAGCAGATCCAGCGAGCGCAGGGTGTCGGGACCGCAGATGCCGTCCGAGGACAGCCCGATCTCGCGCTGGAACGAGGTGAGCGCGTCGTGGGTGTGCGGGCCGAAGTAGCCGTCCACCCGGTGCACATAGAAGCCCAGATCCTGCAGTCGCCGCTGCAGGGTGGCGACATCGTCGCCGTACAGCGGTGCGGACAGCTGGTAGATGAGGGTCCGCGCGCCGAGGCGGTAGGACGCCTCTTTCAGCGCGCGGTAGGTCGCCGGACCGACCACGCCGTCGACCAGGAGTCCGCGGTGCTGCTGGAAGGCACGCACCGCGGAGTCCAGATCATGGTCGAAGGTCGCGTCGGCGTCCTTCCAGTACTCCCCGATCGGACCCGAGGGGTCGCTGTTGGGGCGGGAATGCAGGAACCCGAGGCTTGCCAGGGTGCTCCGAACCTCTGCTACGGCTGGTCCTGTATCGCCGTGACGAAGTCGGTGCATGCGT
Organism: Nocardia sp. NPDC059154; assembly: GCF_042755705.1. Classification (NCBI taxonomy): domain Bacteria; kingdom Bacillati; phylum Actinomycetota; class Actinomycetes; order Mycobacteriales; family Nocardiaceae; genus Nocardia; species Nocardia sp. NPDC059154. The sequence continues at coordinate 15,524 of NZ_JBHZCS010000016.1, read as the reverse complement.
GAGAGCCCTTTCCTTCCGCCAACCCGGGTACCCATTCATGCGGCGGTTCACACCTACGCACGACCGGAGCGTCGAACGATTGTTTCAGACCCGGACCGAATTTCGGCAACTGTCGAGTGCAGGCATCCTACGGCGAGTCGTTAAAGAACTTCTTCCAGTTCGCGCAAGAGGGCAGCTTTGCCCTTCGCACCGACGATCCGCTTGGTTTCCTTGCCTCCTTGGAACAGGACCATAGTAGGCAACGACATGATGCCGTAGTGGGCCGCGGTCTCGGGGTTGTTGTCGGCGTCCACCTTGGCGATGGTGATCTTGTCCGTGTTGGCGGCGGCGATCTCATCCAGCACCGGTGCGACCATCTTGCACGGGCCGCACCACGCGGCCCAGAAGTCGACGAGAACGGGCTTCTCGCTGAGCAACACCTCGTCGGCGAACGTGGCGTCGGTCACCGTCTTGGTGGCACCGGTCTTGGCGTCGGACATGCCTAGCTCCTTTTAGTTGTTCACTTCCACCGGCTGACCGGCGTGATCGAGGGTGTTGGTGGTGATGTCACCCTGCTCGGCGAGCCAGCGCTCGGCGTCGATGGACGCGCGGCAGCCGGTACCGGCGGCGGTGATGGCTTGCCGGTAGGTGTGGTCGACCAGGTCGCCGGCGGCGAAGACGCCCGGCAGCGAGGTGTAGGTGCTCTGGCCCTGGACCAGCACGTAGCCCTCGTCGTCCAGATCGACCTGGCCGCGTACCAGTTCGCTGCGCGGGTCGTGGCCGATGGCGACGAACAGGCCGGTGGCGGCCAGCTCGGAGGTCTCGCCGGTGCGGGTGTCGCGCAGGGTCAGGCTGGTGACCGCGGTATCCCCGTGCACCGCAACGACTTCCGAGTTCAGGACGAAGCGGATCTTGTCGTTGTTCTTGGCCCGCTCCAGCATGATGCGGGAGGCGCGGAACTCCTCGCGGCGGTGGATGATGGTCACCGAGCTGGCGAACTTGGTGAGGAAGGTCGCCTCCTCCATGGCCGAGTCGCCGCCGCCGATCACCACGATGTCCTGGCCCTTGAAGAAGAAGCCGTCACAGGTGGCGCAGGCGCTGACGCCGCGGCCGAGCAGCTCCTGCTCGCCCGGGACGTTCAGGTAGCGGGCCGCGGAGCCCATGGCGAGGATCACAGCGTAGGCCTCGTGGACCTCACCGCCGACGGTCACCTTCTTGATGGGACCGGTCAGGTCGAGGGCGTCGACGTCCTCGGTGCGGATGTCGGTGCCGAAGCGCTTGGCCTGCTCCCGCATCTCCTCCATCAGGTCGGGGCCCATGATGCCCTCGCGGAAGCCGGGGAAGTTCTCGACCTCGGTGGTGGTCATGAGCGCGCCGCCGAACTGGGTGCCCTCGAAGAGCAGCGGTTCCAGTTCCGCCCGGGCGGCGTACACCGCGGCGGTGTAGCCGGCCGGACCGGAACCGACGATGATCAGGTCGCGAACAGGCGTGCTCAAGGTGGCCCTCCGAAGCTGTTGTGCAGAATCTCGATCGCTCGAGCGTGAGCGTGTCGGTCAACAACAGCCTAAACGCTGTTGTTCCCGTGCCTGTTTGCCCTCCGCCCCGCTCCGGGCGGTTCGCGGCCAAGGCGCAGGTCTATGGAGCCGGAAGCTCGATTCTTCCCTCCTCCGCTCCCCCGCTCCGTCGGTCCAGAATCGAGCCGGGCCGCGAACTACTGGCCGATCTCCAAGATCGTTGGGCGCTAGCCGATGTCGGCGCGTCCGAGCACCTGGGGATTGCCTGGGCCGCAGGCTGTTCCGAGGACGGCGGCGGTGATCTGCGGGGGTTTGGGTCCGGCCAACAGGACCAGTACCCCGGGTGCGCCGGAGAACACGACGCTGCGGGAGCCGAGCACCTGGCGGTCCAGCCCGGCCGCCTGCAGGCACGCAGCGAGCGCGTTGCCGGCCGCCAGTGGGCCGGTGATGTCGTGGCGGCCCATGGCGGTGAGGACGGCCGTCGGCGCCAGACCCGGGTCCAGGTTGGCGTCGGCGGCCGGTTGGGCGGCCGGGGTCACGGTGCGGGTGCTGACGGCGTCCACGGCCACCACGGCGCCCGCGACCACCGCCGCGGCGGCCGCGGCGACGGTGAGCCAGCGCAGGCGGCGGGAGGGGGTCTCGAACGGGACGGGCTCGCCGGGATCCGTGTCGTGCTCGAACGCGGCCGGGGGTTCGGGATCCTCGAGCTCCCGGGGATCGAGCCGGCCGGTATCGAAGACGGAGCCGTCGAGCACCGGCATGGGGGCGGTGGAGGGCGGGGCCGGATGGGTGGAGCGGGTGACGGGCGGCGGCGCGACGGGCAGCCGGGTCACGGCGGCAGGCCGGTCGGCGGTGGCCGGGTCCTCGTCGCCGGTGGCGAGGTCTTCGATCATGCGTTCCAGACGGGCGGCCACCTCGGCGGGCATGGGGTGGGCGATGTGTTCGTCCTGGCCGAGGTCGTGCAGGCGATCGTCGACGCGGTCGAGTGAGTGCAGATAGCGCATGGCCTCCGGGTCGCGCCGGACCGCGGGCCAGAGCCGCTCGGATTCTTCCGGCGGCAGACTGCCGCCGTGCAGATCGGCGAGCAGTTCGGTGGAGAAGGGCGGCGTGGGTACCGCGGTACCCGCCATTGCTCCTCCGGTGTCCTCCATTGCCCCTCCAGGGCCTCGAGTAGGAAACGCAGACCTGTCTTTGTATCCGACGCAGCGGAACCGTTCAAGGTTCCCCCAATATCGCCGTGTTCGAGTGGAATTCAGGTGTTCATCGCAGGTCCGGTGTTCGCTTCCTGAAAGTGCGCCGCGAGCCGCCGCCGCCCGCGGGCGCACCGGCTCTTGACGGTGCCCTCCGGAATGCCCAGCAGCGCAGCGGCATCCGCGATGGAGTAGCCCTCGAGCTCGATGGCGACCAGGGCGGTGCGCTGGTCGGCGGGCAGGGTGAACAGCGCCGCGTCGACCATCAGGGTGGCCTCCAGGGCCGCGAAATCGTCTCGCGGGCAGCGTGGTTCGTCGGCCGTGTCCTCGGACAGGGGTTCGGTGCGGCGCAGCTTGTTGCGGCGGATGCGGTCCAGGCAGGCATTGACCACGATGCGGTGCAGCCAGCTGCGCACCTCGGCGTCGCCGCGGAAGGCGCCCGCGGCCTTGTGCGCGGACAGCAGGGCGTCCTGGAGCGAGTCGGCGGCGTCCTCGGGGCCGTAGGAGGCGCGTAGCGCGGTCTGCCAGAGATGGTCGCGATGGCGGCGGAGCAGTTCGGCGAAGGCGTAGGGTGCCCCACCGGCGTGGGCGGTGAGCAGGTCGCGATCGCTGACCTGCGGTGCTTCCACGAGTTCGTGCGCTGACGACAATGCTTCCCCTCAGACCGGTGGCACGGCCTGTTCACGGGCCGGCGTCACCGAGATGTGTGGCTGTCATCCGGGACCGTAGAAGTCGGCCCCCGGGAGCTCCCCTTGCCGAGAGTACGCAAGATCATATCGAAGATAACGATTCGGTAGCAACGAAAATCGAGAAAAAGCGCAGGTAGCAGGCGCTTGGTCTGAATTGCGCGATCTGTTTGTAATCAGCGCTCAGTGTTGTTCAACCAGCCCGGAGCGAAGCGGAGGGCAAATTAGACGCTGGCTTCGAACCGGATCTCGGCGATCGAAGACTGGAACTGACCCCCGTTGTTGGCGAGCTGGGTGATCCACACCAGCACGTAGCGGGCCGGCTGATCGGCCCGCACCGGAATCTCGGTGGTGCCGTCGCCGAGCACCGCCGACCCGATCAGCTGGGTCTGATCCAGGGTCGGCGAGGCGGTCGGCGAGGTGCGGATCTCGACCTGCGTTCCGGGCGAGGGCGATTCGATGATCACCTTGGTCAGCTTGCTGGGGCTGCCCAGGGTGGTCAGCACGCCCACGCCCTTCTTCAGGGCCGGGAACTGCTGGAAGTAGGCGTCGGTGTGCCAGGTGGTGGCCGGGTTGTTGTCCAGCACCGCTGCGACGCTGCCGACATTGTCCGGGGTGCCCTCCGGGGAGAACACCGTGGCGCCGGTGACCGGCACCGGCACCCCGCCGCTGGCCGGCGCGCTGGCCGGAGCCTGGGACGCGCCGGGGCTGGGCGGCGCCGTCGCCGAGGTGGTGAGGCCGATATTGCGCTGTTCGTTGAGCGGCGCGTTGGAGGAGCCGGGCGCGAAGACGCTCAGCAGCCACCAGATGATGACGCCGACCACCAGCGCGGCCAGCACGCCCAGACCGACCAGGATCCACATCATCCGCTGCGAGCGTTCCTTCTCGGCGGCGAGCAGTTCCGGGTCGGCGAGGGTCTCGTCGGGTGCGCTGGGCGGCTTCTGACCCAGGCGCAGCACCGGGATGAAGTCGGTCTTCTGGTCCACCACCGACGCCTGCTCCAGCACGTGCTGGACGGTGGCGGCGGTGCGCACACCCTTGTTGGACTCCAGCGACCGCACCGCGACCGCGGAGATCTCGAAGGGCACCTCGGGCCGAATGGTCCTGGGCTCCACCGGCGTTCCATCCGGGCCGAAGTCGGCCAGCGGCAGGCCGCCGACGGTGGCCGCGCTGCCGGAGATGCCGCCGACCCGGATCGGCCAGTGCGCGGTCATGAGCGCGTAGAGCATGGCGCCCAGGCCCCGCACGTCGGACTGGGCGTCCGAGTCGGACAGCGTGCCGGGGAAGGCCAGCACGGCGTCGCCCGTGGCGCTGATGCGCACCCGGTCCGGATGGTCGATGGACAGCGAACCACCACCGCGGTGCGCCATTTCGGCCGCGGCCGCCAGCGCCCGGACGGCGCGCGCGGCGCCGATCGGCGACGGCACGGTCTCGGCCATCTCCTTGAGCGAGCGGCCGGGGGTCCACTCGGCCACCACGATGCCGCCGGAGGAGCCGCGCACCACGTCCAGCACGCGGGCCAGACCGGGCGAGTTGATCCGGCCCAGGCGCAGCGTGCGGGACAGGATGGCCTGCGGCCCATCGTGTCCGGAGTTGTCGGTGGCCTGCTGATCGGCGTCGACGAAGGTGAGCGCGACCTCGCGGTCCAGTTTCACATCGAGGGCCTGCCAGAACTTGAGCCCACGCGCGCCGCCGTGGCCGGCCAGCAGCCGGTACCGGCCGCCCGCCACCGACGCGCCGGGCGTCAGCTTGGGGCCGCGCTGGATGCGCTTGCTCGGCGATTCCACCCGCATGGGCGGCATCTGCGGCGAGATGGCCTCGTACACACCGGTTTCGGGACCGGCGTGGTCCTCCGCCTCCGGTAGGTGCTCGGGTTCCTCGTGGTCGCCGGGACCGCCGGAGTGGGCCGCGGATTCGGCTCGGCCACCGGGCTTTCCGCCGGCTGCGCCGGAGGGTGGGGTGTCCGTGGAGAGCCCGCCGCCCGCGGCCGTTGCGGATTCGGCGGCCGGGACACCGCCCGCCGCATCGTCGCTCACCCTCGTTCCTCCTTCGCCCTGGTATGTCGAAGACCGATGTATCGGAGCCGGAACCGCTGCGCCGGCATCCGAAGTCGTGCGGAAGCCGCCGTCCGGTGTCCGTGCACTGTCCGGCGTGCCGCGGGAGCTGTCCGCGGACATGCCGGTCTGGGCAGTTGCGCTTGCCTGCCGAACAGGGTACGGGAACTCGGTCTTTTCGGTGAGTTCAACCGCATCGGGCCGGATGACGGGCAGCACCATGGTCTGCGCGTCGAGGTACGGATCGAAGCGGTAGTAGTACGGCGCCGCCCGCAGGTCCGGTTTGGGCAGCAGCGTGGTCTCGTGGATGTCCTCGAGCGGGGTGCCGTCGAGGTCGAGATCCGGTGCGGGCGGGGTGATGCCGAGCCGACGCGAGACCGCGACGGTGATGGCCACGATCTCGGGAATGCCGAGCAGGCGCATCAGGCCGAATGCCACGCCGAACATGACGATGGCGGTGAGGCCGACCCGCACCAGCGAGCCGAATCCGCCGAAGCTGTCCGAAAGCCGGTGCAGGCCCAGCACCTTGTCCACGATGAGCAGGACCGCGCCACCGGCCAGTGAAGCCAGCACCACGCGGGTGATGGTCTGGCCGACATTCGCCATGCGCAGATCGCCGAGGCTGCGGTGCAGCAGCCAGCCGCCGATGATCGCGCCGGTGACGAAGCCGAGGCCGCGGGCCACGCCGAGCGCGATGACCACGTGGTCCGCGGAGACGAGGACAGGTGCGAGCGCGGACAGGGTGATCTGCACGCTGGTGATGCCGAGAATGATCCAGGTGGGTGTCCACGCCTGTTCACGCGCGTAGAAGACGCGCAGGTGAATCAGCACCAGCGCGTACGGAATCAGGTTGAACGCCGACCAGGACACCGCCTCGCCGAGTCGCGCGGCGTCGCCGCCGAAGCGACCGTAGCCGTAGATCGCCTCGCCGATCTGTGGTCCGGCGAAGGTAAGGAACGTGACGATGGGGACCAGCGCGATCATGGTCAGTCGGGTTGCTGCGCCCAGATCGTCCACCACCGCTGGAGTGTCGTCGGCGGCCGCGTTGCGGCTCAGCCGCGGCATGATCGCGGTCAGCAGGGTCACGCCGAGCACACCCCATGGCAGTTGCAACAGCAGCCAGGCGTTCTGGTAGATGGTCGGACCCGCGACATCGGCGTGCGAAGAGACTCGCAGCGTGAAACTGAAACCGATCTGGCTGATCAGGACATAGAGGACGATGGCCGCGGCCATCCCGCCGAACTGCTTGAGGCGGGCATCCATACCCCACAGCGGCCGTAGATCGATGCCCTCCCGGCGAATCGCGGGCAGCAGCGCCGCTACCTGGACCGCTACGCCGAGCGTGGTGCCGATACCGAGTAGCAGCAGCTTCGGTTCGCCCATTCGAACCGGATCCAGAGTGATCTCACCCGGTGTCACCGCGTACAGGCTCAGAACCACCAGAGCGACACAGTTGTTGAGGACGGGCGCCCAGGCGCCGGGCTTGAACACCTGATGGGTGTTCAGAATCGCCATGAGTAATGCGGACATTCCGTACAGCAGCACCGCGGGGACCAGCATGAAGGTCAACGCGGTGGTGAGCCCGGAATTGACCTTGCTGTCGGCGGAGAGGAAGACGTGCCTGGTCAGGACCGGCGTGAGGATCAACGCGAGTACCGTGCCGGTGCCGAGGATGGTCAACGCCGTGGTGAACAGGCGACGCACGAAGGCCGCGCCGCCGTCCGCGTCCTCACGCTCGGCACGAACCAGGGTCGGAACCACGATCGCGGTCAGCACCGCGCCGAGTAGCAGCTCCGAGATCATGTTCGGGATGGAGCTGCCGATCGTGAAGGCACTGGCGATGGCGGGGCCGAGCACGGTCAGCAGTAGCGCCTGTTTGGCGAAACCGGTGATGCGGCTGATCAGGGTCGCGATGGCCAGAGACCCGGTGTCCCGGACCAGTTTGGCGTTCGAGTTGTCGGCCTTCTCCTCCACCTGTGCGGCGGAGACGGTCGCGGTGCGCGGCATTGCCTGCCGCTGCGGACCGGTCTCAGGAGCCTGGCGCTGTGGGCCGGTCGACGGAGCCGGGCGCGGGTTCGACATCGGCGGTGTCTGATAGCGCTGTGGGCCGGGGCCGGGCGGACGGTTGCCGTCGCCGCCGGGGTGTCCCCAGTGGTAGCGCTCTTCGGCGGGGACGCGCCCGCCTGCCATGGGATCGGGTCGTCCCGGCTGGGGGCGGGGGCGGTGCATGATGGGCCCGGATTCGCCGGGCAGCGGCGCCTGCCGCTGCGGACCGGACGGTTTGGCCGGATACTGCTGTCCCGGGTATCCCTGCGGATTACCGGGAACCGCGCGCTGTTGTCCGGAGGCCGGGCCCTGCGGGCCGCGCGGGCCGGGGCGGGGCGCGCCGCGTTCCCACGGCGCCGATGGCGTGCGCCGCGGCGGCGGCCCGTCGGGTCCCTCTGGTCGGCCGGATGAGCGCGGCCCGCCGTACTCGCTCACCGTGCCTCCTGTCGTTTCTTGTCCCGCTTACCCGCGCGCCCCACACTGTCATCTCCGCCTCGGGGTTCGGGGTCGAACCCTTCGTCGGCCGGGTCGGCCTGTCCGCGGAAGCGGTGCCAGAGCCGGCGGCCGACCAGCAGGAGCAGCAGCGCACAGGCGCACGCAGTAATTATTGCCAACACCTGACCGTAAGCGTTGGACCGCACGGATACCGATACCGCATTGCCGAGCGTCACCCCGTCGGATGTGGTAAGCGCGATGGGAATGACCAGGTTTCGGCTGTCGGATACCTCGGTGGGGATCTGGAAGGATCGATTCCCTTTGGCGGGCAGCTGCTGTTCGCCGATATCAGTGATGTTCGTCTCGGCCGGCGCGTCGATCTTGAAGCGCACCCGGATGGCCACCGGCAGGTCGTTGCGGGCCACCAGCAGCAGCGGACTCTGCTCGGAGGCGAGGGTGTAGACGCCGCCGGGCGGCAGCACTGTCACCGAACCGTAGAGGTTGTCCATGGTTTTGGTGGTCTGGTCGAGTCGGCGCTGGGCGTTGGTGTCCGCGGCGGCGGCCCCGGCCCGCCGGTCGGACAGGGAGAGCACCCGGATCAGGTCGTCGCGCAGCGGGGTGAGGAAGGCACGGGGGCTGAGTTCCTGCTGCGGCACGTCCACCAGCGCGCTCATCAGCTCGGTGATGCGCTGGGCCTGCTGGTGCACCGGTTCGGCGAAGTGGGCGGGTACCGCGTCGTCGGCGGCCTCGCCCGGGTAGTCGAGCTGGTAGCCCTGCGGATCCGGCTGCTGCGCTACCAGGTCGGTGAACGGCCGCGGCGTGGCCAGGCCGCTCTTCACCAGCAGGTCCAGTTGTCCCAGCACAGTGGAGGCTTCGTCCCGGTTGGCGCCCCACTGCTGCGGCGGCATCAGCAGCGCCGAGCGCGGGCGGCCGGGTTCCGGGTTGAGCGCGGTCCAGGCCATGGCCCCGAGCGCGTCCTGCAGTCGGGCGGCGCGGGAGTCGTTGGTGACCTCGTAGCGGACCTTGTCGGGGGTGAAAGGCGGTGTGGGCGGATTGGACCCGATGGCGGCCAGGGCGGTCGCGGCCCAGATGTCGAAGGTGGCGGCGTGCAGGGTGGCGGGCGCGGGCGGCGGGGTCGCGCCGGCGGCCGGCGGCAGGGTGATGTCGGCGAGGTTCACCACGTCGGGGGTGCCGGGTTCGGGGGCGGCGCCGCCCGGTGGGGTCTTGGCGGCGGTGAAGTTGGCGCGGTTGTCGCCGGTGGTCACGGCGTTGTCGGCGAGCACGGTGGTGGTGAAGCCGTGGTGCGCGAACAGGGTGGCGCCGTCGGTGTCGACGGTGCCGGCATCCGGAACGGCCACGCCGCGTACCGATTTCACCGCGAGCAGGGAGTCGATCAGGTCGGCGGGCGCGTTGAGCGCGCGGTCGGCCAGCGTGACGTCGCCGGCGGCGGCCAGCGCGCTCGGGTCGACCTGCGCGAACGGCAGTGCCACCACGCACATTCCGGGTGCGAGGGCGCGCAGCCGTTCGAGCCACGCCTTGGCGGCGTGGCTACCGGTGCCGGAGCGGGTGGGCCCGTCCGGATCCGAGGGGCTGGCCAGCACCCGGTAGTCCCTGGTCATGTCGGACACGGTGATGAGCAGGTCCGGGTCGACGGCCAGGCAGAGCGCGCTGACGAGGTTGCGGTCGCGCCCGCTGTCGGGTTTGACCACGCTCTCCAGGGCCGACAGCAGCTGGTCGAGTCGTCCGCCCTGCGCGAGTGAGGCGGCCAGGTCGTCGTCGGTGAGCAGCGCCTGCCCGTCTGGGGTGCCGGGCTGTCCCGCGACCAGCCGGGGCCGGTCGGCCAGCGGCCACAGCATGGTGGTGGCCACCGGCGGGGCGTCAACGGCGGGCGGAGCGGCCGGTGCGAGCGCGCGTTTGGGGTCGGTGCCGGGGACGCCGAGGACGGGCAGCAGGAAGCGGGCGTCGTCGAGGCGGGCCTGCCCGCCGTACGCGGGCTGGCCGTTCACATTGAGCAGCAGCGGATAGACGCCGGGCGCGGCGATGTCGAGTGACGAGATGTCGCTGGGCAGATCGGTTCCCGCGCGCAGGGCGACGGTGAGGCTGAACTGTTTGCGCTGTCCCGGGGTCAATTGGTCCGAGACGTCCTGGAATTCGCCGTTGATGTCGTAGTTGACCTGGTCCAGGCGCAGGGTGGAGCGCAGTCCGCTGGGGCTGGTGACGGCCGCGCCGCGCTGGATGCGGATGCTGACATCGTCCACCGGCCGGTCACCGATATTGGTGACGGTGCCCGACACCACGAAGTAGGGGTCGCTGGCGGCGGTGATGGCGGTGGGCGTCACCGAATCCAGGGAAAGCTTCAGGAATTTCGGTCCGCTCGGCTGTCCGCTGCCGCTGCCGGTGGGTTCGGCGGCGGCAATGGGTGTGCCGATTCCGGGTCCGATTCCCAGCGTCGTGAGCACCGCCAGCATTACCGCGACGAGTGAAAGCAGCGTGCGCTGCGATCCCGCACGCGTCATTGTCTGCCGTTCTCCATCCGGTCGATCAGCCGGTTGGCGACCTCGGCCAGCCTGCGTTCGTCAGCGTAAGCGAGCCGGGAGTCTAGTTCGCTCAAGGGAACCCAGGCCACCTTGGTGACCTCGACGTCGGCATCGGAGAGCTCACCGCCGAGTGAGCGCATCAGATAGTGGTGCACGGTCTTGTGTACCCGCCGGCCCTCGGTGACGAACCAGTAATCGATGCTGCCGAGTTCGGCGACCACGGTGCCGTGGATGCCGGTCTCCTCCTGCACCTCGCGAATGGCCGTCTGCTCGGCGGTCTCGCCCTCTTCGATGTGGCCCTTGGGCAGCGACCAGAGCAGTCGTCCGCGCCGGTCGGTGCGCCCGATGAGGGCGGCGCAGCGTTTATCGCTGGGGCCGTCGAGGCCGTCCACCACCAGTCCGCCCGCGGAGGTTTCGCGGACCGTGCGCATGCGAGGCTTGGCCGCACCGGTGGATTTCGCCGCGGTACCGGCCGAACCACGCCGCCGGGGCTGGCGGCGTCGACTGTTCGCGCGATCGGCCGGGGACACTGCGTCAGTCTATAGGGGACGGCGGCTCCGCCCGCCCCAGCGGAGTAGCTCCTATATATACAGAGCTCTCATAGCAGGTAGACACCGGTCGTGGCGCGGCACGCCGGGTGACCGGCGGGAGCGGCAGGACACTTTTCGGGGATCGCGACCCCGACCGACTAAGCTGCGTTTTCGTGGTTTCGCCGAAGTCCGAGGAAGCAGCTGTGGAGGATCGTCGTACTCGCCTGCTGGCGGCGGCCGCGATAACGCTGGGACGGCTCTCGGATGTGCTGACTCCGCTGGGTGAACTGTTCGCCGCGCACGGTCATCAGCTGTATCTGGTCGGCGGTAGCGTGCGCGACGCGGTGCTCGGCCGGTTGGGCACCGACCTGGACTTCACCACCGACGCCCGCCCCGAGGTGGTGCAGGAGCTGATGCGCGGCTGGGCCGATCATCTGTGGGACACCGGTGGTCTGGCCTTCGGCACGGTGAGCGCGTCCAAGTCCGGGCAGCAGCTGGAGATCACCACCTTCCGCAGCGACGCCTACGACCGGGTCTCGCGCAATCCGGCGGTCACCTTCGGCGACACCCTCGAGGGTGATCTGGTGCGCCGCGATTTCACGGTGAACGCGATGGCGGTGCGCATCGGCGCGCTGGGCGAGCTGGAGTTCGTGGATCCGCTGAACGGCGTCGAGGCGCTGCTGTCCGGGGTGCTGGATACGCCTGCGCTGCCGCATGATTCGTTCCAGGACGACCCGCTGCGCATGCTGCGCGCCGCGCGCTTCGTCGCGCAGCTGGGTTTCCGGCTGGCGCCGCGGGTGCGGGCGGCGATCGTCGAGATGGCCCCGGAGATCGAGCGCATCACGGCCGAGCGGGTGCGGGCGGAGCTGGACAAGCTGATCGGCGGCGAATACCCGACCGAGGGCATCGATGTGATGGTCGAGACCGGGCTGGCCGAACGGGTGCTGCCGGAGGTCCCGGCCATGCAGCTGGAGATCGACGAGCACCACCAGCACAAGGACGTCTACCAGCATTCGCTGACCGTGCTGCGCCAGGCCATCGATCAGGAGCAGGGCGATCCGGATCTGGTGCTGCGCTGGGCCGCCCTGCTGCACGACATCGGCAAGCCGCCGACCAAGCGCAATGAGCCCGGCGGCGGGGTCAGCTTCCACCATCACGAGGTGGTGGGCGCGAAGATGGTGCGAAAGCGCATGCGCGCCTTGAAGTATCCGAAGCAGTTCACCGAGGACGTGGCGCGGCTGGTGTATCTGCACCTGCGTTTCCACGGCTACGGCAAGGGGCAGTGGACCGATTCGGCGGTGCGCCGCTACGTGACCGACGGCGGTGAGCTGCTCCCCCGTCTGCACAAGCTGGTCCGCGCCGACTGCACCACCCGCAACAAGCGCCGCGCCGCCGCCCTGCGTTCGACCTACGACGATCTGGAGACCCGGATCGAACGCCTGCGGGAGCGGGAGGATCTGGAGCGGGTGCGCCCGGATCTGGACGGCAATTCGATCATGGAGTTGCTGGACCTGAAGCCGGGCCCGGATGTCGGCAAGGCGTGGCGTTTCCTGAAGGAACTGCGCCTGGACCGTGGTCCGATGACGCGTGAAGAGGCCGAGGCGGCCCTGCTCGAATGGTGGCCGACGCAGCAGGTTCGATAGCCCCGGGAGTCGGGGTTCCCTAGAAGATGATCAGCGTCGTCCCCGCGACGATGGCCGAGCGGATCTGCGCGAGATCGAACGAGCCGCTGATCGCGGGCAGGTCGACGCTGAAGAACACGTGCTCCCCGACGTGTTCGGCCCGGCTGATGCGCGCCTCGCTGGGCAGCCCCGACAGCGGAATCGGGTTCAGCGTCGTGAATCGCCTGGGCGCGCGCACCTTTCGCCAGTGGGCCCGGTGCACGGTGATGGACAGGACGTTGTCGGTGATCTCGGCCGCGGCCAGCGCCCGGATACTGCGGCGCCGGTGGCGGGCCAGGATGAGCCCGTCGTCGGCGGGCTGCAGTTCCCAGTCGGGCTGCCAGGTGTTGATCCACTCCAGCAGTGCCGCAAGGGTTATCACACCGGTGAGGTCGAGCTGTGAGGTCCGCAGCTTGGTGGGGACGCCGGGGATCAGCCGCATTCCGTGGGCGATGACTGTCAGTTCCTCGATGGGGTGGGTGTTCCAGATCAGCCCGGTGAGCACGGTTTTGGTCTGGAAGTGCGCCCCGCGCCGACGCACCTTGAGCGTGTGGAGGGTGGCTCGCAGGTCGTGTCCGAGCAGGGTGGCGCTGACCTCCTGCCCGCCGAACTGACTGAGGATGCCTTCCGACAGCAGCGTCATGAGGACGTCGGGCATGAGCGCGGTGACTGTCCCGGCTCCGAAGTCGGCGGCTGGTTCGAGCCAGGCGGTGGTGAAACTGGTCCACTGGTCCAGCCAGCTCTGGTCGAACAAGCGTCTTCCGAGGTCCATACCCAGGTCTACCGCGCGCAGAGGTGACCAGGCCTTCGGATCGAAATACGTGGCCATGATTGCTTCGAGCGTACTGGCCGCCGGTGCGGGCGCCAGCGGCGCGACAGTGAACTGGAACACCTTGCCGGCCGTTGTTGTCCGCATCTACGGTTCGATTCGATTGGTACTTCCGTATTTGCGGATCTATTCTGCTTGTCATGCCCGAAATTCGGATTCGTGACGCCGCCCAGCTGCTGGGCGTCAGCGACGACACCGTGCGCCGCTGGATCGACGGTGGCGTGCTGTCCGCGCGCAAGGACGAATCCGGTCGCCTGGTGGTGGATGGCAGCGAGCTCGCGGAATTGGCCGTCGAGCAGGCTCGCACTCCACAGACCCGGATGGCTAGTGCCAGTTCGGCACGCAATCGTTTTCCCGGATTGGTCACCAGGGTGGTGGCCGATACCGTGATGGCACAGGTGGAGATGCAATGCGGACCGTTCACAGTCGTGTCGTTGATGAGCAGCGAGTCGGTGCGCGAGCTGGGGCTGCAACCCGGCAGCGTGGCGTGGGCGAGCGTGAAGGCCACCACGGTGGTGGTGGAGACCGCCACGGAAACCGGTGGCGCGGCCTAGGTTCCAGGTCCGGAGCCGTGCTGGCCGCGACCGCGGTGCTGGGCGCGGGTCTGCTGTCGGGCTGCGGTTCCTCCTCGGACAGCAGTGACACCACGACGATCACGGTCTTCGCGGCCGCCTCGCTCAAGCAGGTGTTCACCCAGCTGGGCACTCGGTACGAGAGCGCGCACCACGGCACGAAGGTGACCTTCTCCTTCGCCGGTTCCTCGGATCTGGTGGCGCAGTTGAATCAGGGCGCGCCCGCCGACGTCTTCGCCTCCGCCGATCAGGCGAACATGGACAAGGCGGTGAAGGGCGGCCGGATCACCGACAAGCCCCAGACTTTCGCCACCAATGTCCTCACCATCGTGACGCCGCCGGGCAATCCGGCGCACATCGGTTCGCTGGCGGATCTGTCCAAGTCCGGGCTGCGCCTGGTGGTGTGCGCGCCTCAGGTGCCGTGCGGTTCGGCCACCAAGAAGGTGACCACCGGTGCGGGCGTGTCGATTTCGCCGGTCAGTGAGGAGTCCTCGGTGACCGACGTGCTGGCCAAGGTGACCTCGGGGCAGGCCGACGCGGGCCTGGTCTACGTCACCGACGCGGCCGGCGCGGGTAACAAGGTGACGACGGTGAACTTCCCGGAGTCCGCGACCGCCGTGAACACCTATCCGATTGCCACCGTGGCGGATTCGAAGAACGCCGCGGCCGCCAAGGACTTCGTCACGCTGGTCACCGGGCCCGATGGCCAGCAGGCGCTGCAGCAGGCCGGTTTCGGGCGGCCGTGATCAAGCCCCCGGTCTGGCTGCTGCTGCCGGCGGCCATCGGCTTCGTGCTGGTGGCCGGTCCGCTGGTGGCGCTGACCGGGGCGGTGGACTGGTCGCATTTCCTGGATCTGATCACCTCGGAGTCCTCGCGGGTGGCGCTGCTGCTGAGCCTGCGCACCTCCGTGGCGGCCGCGCTGCTGTGCGTGCTGCTGGGTGTGCCGATGGCCGCGGTGCTGGCCCGCTCGCGCTGGCGGGCGCTGCCGGTGCTGCGCGCACTGGTGTTGCTGCCCTTGGTATTACCGCCGGTGGTGGGTGGTCTGGCGCTGCTGTATCTGTTCGGGCGGAACGGGCTGGTGGGCCACCAGCTGGAGTCGCTCGGCATCCGCATCGCCTTCAGCACGACCGCGGTGGTGCTGGCGCAGACCTTCGTGGCGCTGCCGTTCCTGGTGATCACGCTGGAGGGTGCGATGCGCACCGCGGGCGACCGCTACGAACGGATCGCCGCCACCCTGGGTGCGCGGCCGTCGCTGGTGTGGTGGCGGGTGACATTGCCGCTGCTGCGCCCCGCGCTGGTATCGGGCACGATCCTGGCCTTCGCCCGCGCCCTGGGCGAGTTCGGCGCGACGCTCACCTTCGCGGGCAGCCTGCAGGGGAAGACCCGCACGCTGCCGCTGGAGATCTATCTCCAGCGCGAGTCCGATCCGGATGCCGCCGTAGCGCTTTCGCTGCTGCTGGTGCTGGTCGCGGCGGTGATCGTGCTGGTGGC
>NZ_JBHZCS010000015.1:125463-154060 GCF_042755705.1 Nocardia sp. NPDC059154 | reverse complement strand
GTGGACTCGACCAGCAGTCCGGCCATGGTGGAGGGGCGACCGATCACCGAAGGCAAGAGCATCGAGGTCGTGCTGACCGACGAGCAGGTCACTGCGCTCACCGCGCTGGGCCTGCCCGGTGGCGAATATCGCGTGCGCGGACGATTGGTGGACGACCAGGACCGACCCGTGGGTTTACCCGAGCCCCTGCGCGTCCCGGCTCGCTGGCTGCAGCCCGCCGAGGGGGTCGACCACCGCACGCATGGCAACCTCGATCCCTATTCGGGGTGACCGTGTGTGTCTTCCGCGCCTCAGCCCTCACCAGGCAGTCGATCTCCAGCCCATCGACCAGCCATGCCCGCAGACCCGAAACCAGCGAGAACACCGCACCGCGGCAGCGACCCTGGGTCTGCGGGAATTCGACCCGAGCCGCACTCTGCATCGAGTGGAAGGAGCACATGAGATGCCCGATCCGCTGACTGCGCTGACCCAGGCCGGGGTGTCGATCTGGCTCGACGACCTCAGCCGCGAACGCCTCGCCGACGGCAGCCTCGCCGATCTGGTTCGTGACCGCCACGTGGTCGGTGTGACCACCAACCCGACCATCTTCGCCAAGGCCATTGCCGGCAGCGACTGCTACGCCGACCAGATCCACGCGCTC
This sequence comes from Nocardia sp. NPDC059154, assembly GCF_042755705.1. NCBI lineage: Bacteria > Bacillati > Actinomycetota > Actinomycetes > Mycobacteriales > Nocardiaceae > Nocardia > Nocardia sp. NPDC059154. The sequence goes on along the minus strand of NZ_JBHZCS010000015.1, from coordinate 153,420 downwards.
GCGCTGCGGCGGGTGGATATCGCTGCCGCGCTGCGGGAGTTGACCTGCTACGACGTGCGCTGGGCCTGCGATGTGCTGCGCCCGGTGTATGACGCCACCGGCGGGATTGACGGGCGTGTATCGATCGAGGTCGACCCGCGTATCGCCCACGACACCGACCGCACCGTCGCCGAAGCCCACGCCCTGTGGTGGCTGGTGGACCGACCCAACCTGTTCGTCAAGATCCCCGCCGCCAAGCAGGGCCTGCCGGCGATCACCGGCTGCCTGGCCGACGGCATCGATATCAACGTCACCCTCATGTTCTCCTTGTACCGCTACCGTGAGGTGATCGACGCTTTCCTGACCGGGCTCGAGCAAGCCCGTGCACGCGGTAAAGACCTCAGTGCCATCCACTCCGTCGCCTCGTTCTTCGTCTCGCGCGTCGACACCGAGGTCGACAAGCGCCTCGACGAAGTCGGCACCGACCAGGCGGCGGCGCTACGCGGCCAGGCCGCCATCGCCAATGCCCGGCTGGCCTATCAACTCCACGAGCAAACTCTCGCCAGCGAGCGATGGCAGGCCTTGGCGCAGGCCGGTGCCCACCCGCAGCGTCCGCTCTGGGCCTCGACCGGGGTGAAAGACCATCGCTACGACGACACCCGCTACGTCGTGGAACTCGTCGCGGCCGGGGTGGTCAACACCATGCCCGAGGCAACCCTGCAGGCTGTCGCCGACCACGGCCTGCTCCCCGCCGACAGCATCCACGGCACCTACCCGCACGCCCGGCAGATCCTCGACGAGCTCGCCGCGGTTGGCGTCGATTACGACGATGTCGTCGCGACCCTGGAAGCCGACGGCGTCGCCAAGTTCGACGCCAGCTGGGACCAACTCGGCACCGACCTCGCCCACGCCCTCACCGCGCCCGCAGGACGGTGACCGCACGACCGCACTCTCGGCGATCATGATCGCGTGCGCCGGACTCACCAGCGCGGAAACCACACATGCATTGCACGACAACGGATTCGACAGCCACGTCACACCGACCCGCAACGAGCCGGCATGGGAACTCGAGGCACCGAGTAGTTGCGATCGCGGCTGAGACGGCATTGCACGACCAGCCGCTGCCAGCTGCGCCGACGCCCACCCGTCGCCGCAACGCCCGAGGTCGGATGCTTTTGGGATGACGTGGTCGACACTGTGTCGAGTGTGGTCGACGATGTCGTCGGCGCCGTCATGACAGTGGTTGGCGCCGCCGTGGGGACGGTGGAATCGACAGTCGGAATAGTCGCTGACGCAGTCGGATTCGTGATCGGCGGGATCGAACAGATTCCGATCGTCGGGCGATTCATCGGTGAGGCGATCGACCTTGGCCAGAGCATGGCACTGCCTTTCGTGCAGTTCCTCATCGACACCTTCGAGAACGAAGCGAATGTGCGGGTGCTGCCGGCGAAACCGTTCACCTACACCTCGGCGTTCGCCAAGAACCCGAGCACCAGCGAGCACCGGGGTGGGGTTCCAGGACATGATGATTCGCGCGAACTTCTTCAAGAACGCTCGCCGACTGATGGGTATTGGCCCATGAGGTCGGGCACGCGTGCAACCTGTTGCACGTCGGCGACAGAGACAACCTCATGTAACCCAGCGGCCCGCACGGCTCTCACCTCAGCCCGCTACAGTGCGGACTGCTCCGAATCTCCCGGCACGTCACCTACAAAGCGTGTTGCGAAGTCAGGGTCGGCCCGGAGATGGCCACTCTGTCCGGGTTCGTCGACAGAGCGTGGATGTGTTGGCAACCGGGTGGGGATGCCTTCGAGCACTTTCGCTGAAGCACATGGATTGCCTCCCCATGGGTGCGTTGAGGGCCCGTCCACTTCGAAATGGTGTTCGGTTGCGGAAAGTAGCCACATGGCGATCAGATCGAAAGGCAGACAAGACTTTTCGATTACGCTTGACAGTGGTCCGGAGCGGATCGAACCTGCGATCCGGGGATGAGAACAGAGCAGGTACCCGACGCTACTGCCGCCACGCGGTCGCCCTGGCTGTGCACCAGGACTAAAATTTGGCACGAGGCGGAGGGATATGACTCAATACCCACCCGATATCGAGATGATCGCCGCGATGCCTCGTGGCGGTCCGGATGCGTCTTGGCTCGACCGGCGACTACAGACCGGAAGGCTCGAATACCTCGACAGATACGACGTGCCCGAGCAGCGCAAGCGGAGGATCGTTACGTTCCTCGATCGAGTCGGCAACGTGTTCGGTGACCACGACCGCAACGCGCAGCTGGTCGTCGGACGGCTCGCCGGCCTCCGAAATCCGCGGGTGCTCGAATTGGGTGCCGGCCACGGCGAGCTGGCGGCACGAGTGCTCGACCTGCACCGCACCGCCACGGTGACAGTGACCGACCTGGACCCGAAATCGGTTGCCGCGATCGAAGCAGGTCCCCTCGGCGCCCACCCCCGTGCCACCGCCAGGGTCGCCGACGCGACCGCCATCGACGCACCCGACCGTAGCTACGACCTGGTCGTGCTAGCGACCTCGATGCATCACCTCCCGCCCAGCCTCGCGTACCGGGCCATCGCCGAAGCCACCCGTGTCGGGAGGAGATTCCTCGTCCTCGACGTGATGAGGCCGCCGGCGATTGCCTTGGCAGTGGTGCCGGTGCTCACCCTCATCCCCGTGATCTTGATCGTGATGGTCTGCTCCTCGCCGTTCGCGGTCGCCCCGGTCCTGCACGACGCGTACATCAGCTTGTTGCGCTCCTACAGCACATCGGCGTTCATGGCACTCGGCAGCGCTGCCGACCCCACGATCACTGTCAAGTTCCTGCCGACGACCGCGGGGCAAGCGGCCGTGCTCTACACCAAGCCGTCGAACGCTCAATTCACCGGCCGCATGCTTCCGGTGACCTACCGCCACTGGGTTGCTGTCGGTGATGGCGCAGGCCCACGCCGTGCCAGGTGATGATGCGATTCAGGTGCACAGACGGCCTCGGTGACGGGTGGGACCAACTGGGGACCACACGGCTTGCGTCGCAACGAACTTCGCCTGTTCGCGGGTGATCTCGGATTGCACTCGCATCGTGTGCGACGTGCACAGATGCCATGGCAGCATCTCTGGGGTCAAGTGGGTCGCAGGTTCAAATCCTGTCAGCCCGACAAAGAGCCGGTCTTCGGACCGGCTCTACTTGTATCTGTACCGGGTACCGAACGTCTTCTCTCAAACCCTCACGTTCACGGGTCCAGACGGGCCGGATCTGCGATGGCGGTGCGTTCTCCCGATTCGGTTGCAGCCAAACCTTTTTCGCACCACGCAAGTCGGCGGTTGCAAGGGTCCGTCACCGGCCGTCCGGACCGAGGTCGGGTGGGGCGTCCGGGGTTACGACGAGTCGGTTGGACATGGCGGTGGCGATGAACTTGGGGATGGCGGGGGCGAAGATTTTCAGGTAGAAGTTCATCCATTCGTGGCGGGAGCTGAGGAAGGGGAAATCGGTGGGGGCCATGTAGCGGATGGCGAGCATGGGGAGGGGGGCGTCCAGGGCGGGGAAGGACGGGTTGTGGAGGCCCGGGACGGTGCAGCCGGGGTAGAACTGGCCGAGCATCAGGCCCTGTTCGACGAATTTGGTTTTCTGGTCGTGCTGAACGGTGTCGATGTCGGCGTATTCGGCGAGGTCGGGGAAGACCGCGATGACGGCCTTGAGTTTGGAATCGGGTTCGGTCCGGGGTGGCAGGGTGGGAAACAGGTCGTAGAGGTCGGCGACTATTGCGGTGATGCGCGAGCGGTCGATATCACGACCGGGAATGAATGCGGCCCACAGGGATCGCAGTGCGATGGCGTGACTGGTGTAGGGGCAGACATTGCCGGGCCGGCCCAGGTCGGGGTGGGATTGGCACAGGTAATCGACCATCCATCGGCGCAGTTCGGCAAGGTGAGGGTGCATGCCGTTACCTGCTGCCACATCGGGGGCGAACAGGTTGACTGGCTCGACGCCGGAACGGGTTCCGACGATTCGGTCGGTGTTCATGATCGGCTTGTCCTTGCTGGGGTTTGTGACTCCGTGGGGGCGGCGTGGATGGACCGGAAGTGCTCGGTGAGGACAAAACCGATGGCGCGGAGCGCATCCTGATCGGTCATCCGTTCGTGCTGGACGGGAATCCGGTGCTCGCTGATGCGACCGGTGATGTGGTCGTTCCAGGCATGCGCACGAGAGGACCCGTCGACGTGGTGGTCGGCGGCGCTGAAGTAGATCAGATCACCGTCGAACAGTCCCGGCCGGTGGTTCCAGGTGAGGTCGATGAGCCGGGTGTAGTCGCGTTGCAAGCTCACGAGATGCTCGGAGGTCACCTCGGTGAAGAGTCCGCCTTGCCGGTGCAGCAACTCGGTCGCGGCCTCGACGGTCAGCTCGGTGTGGCCGTCCGGAACGGCGAAACCGCCGAACTCGGCGAGCATCGTCGCCACCGAGGGTGTGGGACCCCGGAAGCTGTCGGCCGTGACGATGCGGGTGTCCATCATGGCCAGGGTGGCGACGGAGTCGCCGTCGCGGCGGAGCTGGACCGCAATCGCGTGCGCGATGGTCCCGCCGAGCGAGTAGCCGAGCAGATGGTAGGGGCCGTGCGGTTGGACGGACCGGATCTCCTGCACATAGCGGGCGACGAGTTCGTCGAGGGTGTCGAACCGAACGGTGGGGTCGGACAGCGCGGGAGATTGCAGCCCGCAGACAGGACGGTCGGGATCGAGGTACTGCACGAGTCCGCTGAAACCCCAAGCCAATCCGACCGCCGGGTGGATACAGAACAGCGGCGGATCGGTCCCGGCAGCGCGCAGCGGCAGCATCACGGCGAGCGCCCCTGCCAGATCCTGTCCGTCGACGTCCTGCCCTGCGAGGCTGTCGCGGCGGCTCTCGATGCGGCGGGCCAGCGACTGCGGCGTCGGATCGGTGAACAGCCACTGCAGCGGCACCGTGACGCCGGTGGACTCCGCGAGCCGCGCCACGAGTTGGGTGGCGGCCAGCGAGTTGCCGCCGAGAGCGAAGAAGCCGTCGTCGACTCCGACTCGTTCGATGTCGAGGGTTTGGCCGAAGGCTTCGCAAACGGTGGCCTCGAGCGGGGTGGACGGCGCCCGGAACCGAGCCCGACCGCGCAGGTCGGGTGCGGGCAGGGCGTTGCGATCGAGTTTGCCGGTGGTCGTGAGCGGTATCCGGTCGAGCGTCGCGATGGCGGTCGGGATCATGTGGGTGGGCAATCGGGTAGCGAGGTGCCTGGTCAGCGCCGCGGCATCCGGTGTGGTGTGCGGGGCGGGCACCACATAGCCCGTGAGCTGGTCGACACCGTCGAGCCGGGTGTGGACCGCGACGGCGGCACGGGAGACGTCGGGATGGCTGCACAACGCGGTTTCGATGTCGCCGGGTTCGATGCGATGGCCGTTGACCTTGATCTGCAGATCGCTGCGGCCCAGGTATTGCAGTCTCCGGTCGCTGGTCCAGGTGACCAGATCACCGGTGCGGTACATGCGGGTCCCGGCCGGCCCGTACGGGTCGGGGATGAATCGTGCTGCCGTGAGCGCGGGTTGCCCGTGGTAGCCGCGGGCGATGCCCGGTCCGGACAGATACAGTTCGCCGACCACTCCGGGCGGGACCGGGCGCAGTCTGCGGTCGAGCACGACGGCGGAGAACCCGCGCGCCGGGCCGCCGACCGGCGCTGGACCGTCGGCGGTTGTGGTCAGGAGAACGTCGGTGCAGCTCTGGATGGTGGTCTCGGTCGTCCCGTAAGCGTTGATCAGCGTGCGGTCCGGGGCCCATCGGGTTGCCAGATCCGGTGAGCATGTCTCGCCGCCGAGGATCAGGGTGTGGAGGGTATCGAGTCCGTCCGGGCGCAGCGATGCGAGCACGGTCGGAGTGACGGCCGCATGGGTGACCTGTGCGGCCTCGATCAGCTCGGCCAGTTCGGCGCCGGCGACCACACGCTCCGGTGCGAGCACCAGGGTGCCTCCGGCGGCGACGGCGCTGAGCCATTCGAGGATCGACACGTCGAAGGTCGGTGAGGCCGCGGCCAGCATTCGAGAGGACGAGGTGAGGCCCAACTGCTCCCGCGCTTCGGCGGCCAGATTCGCAATCCCGGTATGGGTGACCACGACGCCCTTGGGGGTCCCGGTCGAGCCCGAGGTGTAGATCAGGTAGGCGGGATGCTCCGGCCGGAGCGTGGCCGTGCGCTCGGAATCGTCGATCGCGTTGGCGGACAACGACATTGCCTTCGCGGCGAATCCGGGACTGTCGAGGCTGAGCCACGTGGTGTTGTCCGGCAGCCGGTCTCGATAGGTCTCGGCGGTCAGCCCGGCGATGGCACCGGCATCGGCGAGAATGCCGCTGATCCGGTCTTCGGGCTGGGTGGGGTCGATCTGCACGAACGCGGCGCCGGTCTTGGCGACCGCCCAGACGGCGATCATGGCGTCGATGGAGCGCGGTAACGCCACGGCCACAAACGATTCCGGTCCTGCCCCGGCCTCGATCAGTATCCGCGCCCACCGGTTCGAAACTTCGTCGAGTTCGTGGTAGGACAACCGTTCACCGTCACAGACCAACGCGTCCGCGTCGGACCTCGCTGCGGCCGCGAACACCTGCGGCAACGTCGATGTCGCCACGCTGGGCCCACCGCGAACGGGTGCGAGGGTGGCCAGCTCATCCGACGACAGCAGTTGGACGCGCAGCAGTGAGAGATCGATGTCATCGGTGATGGCGTCGAGCACGCGCAGCACCCGGCCGGCGAGGGCGTCGATCTCGTCTGGCGAGAACAGTCCGGGCTGGTATTCGAAGGTCAGCTCCAGCCGGTTACCGAGATGGACGATCAGGCCGAGCGGGTAGTGCGCGGCGTCTCGTCCCTGCACGTCGAGGACATGCATCCCGGCGATGTCGGTGTCTGCGGACAAGCCGGCCGTGTCGACCGGGTAGGACTCGAAGACGGTCACGGTGTCGAACATCGCGCCGAACCCGGTCACTCGCTGGATCCGGGCGAGTCCGAGGTGGTCGTGGTCGAGCAGCGCTGCTTGTTCGGCCTGGATTCGCCGCAGCAGCTGAGCGAGACTTTCGCCGTAGTCGAGCCGGACCCGGACGGGCACGGTGTTGACGAACAGGCCGATCATCGATTCGATGCCGGGGAGCTGCGGGGGGCGTCCGGAGATGGTGGTGCCGAAGACGACGTCCTCGCGCGCGGTCGCGCTCGCGAGCACGATCGCCCAGGCGGCTTGGACGACGGTGTTGAGGGTGCTCTCCTGCTGGTGAGCCACCGTGACCAGGGCCGCGGTGCGGTGCTCGCTCAACCCCACCCGGACTTCGCGCGCGGCGGCGGTGTGCTGGCGGCCGCGGTCCGCATGCGCCAGCAGAGTCGGCTCGGTGACGCCCTCGAGTGTCCGTGCCCACGCCGCTTCGGCCGCATCCTGATCCTGGGCCTGCAGCCACATCAGGTAGTCGCGGTAGGGACGCACCGGGGGCAGTGCACCGGGGTCACTGTCGCCGGCGTAGAGGATCAGCAGTTCCCGGATCAGCAGTGGGGTGGACCAGCCGTCGATCAGAATGTGATGCATGCTCAGCAGCAGTGTGTACCGCTGGGGGGCCGTGCTGATCAGTGTCAGTCGCAGCAGCGGCGCCGCGGTCATGTCGAAGTGCCGGTCGGCGGCCATGATTTGATCGAGCGCGGCCGCGGTGTCGGAGCCTTCTGCGAGGTCGATCTGGGTGAACGGCACGTCGACACAACGGTGTACCACCTGGACGGGCTCGCCGGTGCCGTCTTGAACGAACGCTGTCCGCAGGTTCGGATGCCGTCCGATGAGAGTCTGTGCGGCGCGGCGTAATCGGTCCGCGTCGACGCGCCCACCGAGTTCCATCCGGAGTTGCACGATGTAGTCGTCGCGGGTGCCGTCGGCGAGCTGGGCGTGGAACAACAGCCCCGCCTGGAGCGGCGTCAGCGGCCAGATATCGTCCAGCTCCGGGTATTTGGCCGCGAGCCGGTCGATCGCGGCCTGGTCGAGGTCGACGAGGCCGACATCGGAGGGCGTCAGCCCGCCCGCGCCGGGCCGGGACGCGTGGGCCGCGAGAGCCGTCACCGCGTCGCGCCACAGTTCCGCGAGGTCGGTGACCTCGGCGGCGGTGATCAGGCCGGCCGGGTAGTCCCAGGTCGCGGTCAGGGCAGGTCCGTCCGGCGTGTCCTCGGTGGCCGCGTTGATGCCGAGGACGGCCGCCGCGGATGCATCGGGGTGCTGGGCGCCGCCCGCGGCATCGTCACCGGCGGGCAGCCACCCGGTGTCGCGCAACGCATCGGGAATCGTGTCGAATCGGCCGAGATAGTTGAAACTCACCTGGGGGTCGGGCAGCGCGCCCAGGATACGGGCGGTATCGGTGTTGAGGTAGCGCAGCAGCCCGTAGCCGATCCCGTGGCCGGGGACCCGCCGGAGTTGTTCCTTGACCGATTTGACGACCGCCCCCGCGGCGGCGCCGGCGTCGAACGCGTCATCGATGTCGATATCGGACAGGTCGAGCCGCACCGGGGAGGTGGTGGTGAACCATCCGACAGTGCGGGTGAGGTCGGCACCGGGGAGAACCGTGTCGTCGCGCCCGTGGCCTTCGCGAGTGAGCAGCGTGTCGGTGACATCGTCGCCGTGGCGGCGCCGCCACCGGGTCAGCGCCAGTGCGAGCCCCGCGATGAGGGCATCGTCCACATTGCCGCGGAACGCCCGGGGCAGGGTGGTGAGTACTGCGCGGGTCACCGCGGTGGGCAGCGTCACCCGAACGGTGGCAACGGTGGCCTGCAGGTCCACGACCGGGTCGAGCGGCCGCGTCCCGATCGGCGGATCGGCGGCGGCGAGTGTGGAACGCCACCAGTCGAGTTCATCGAGGTTCGCGGCAGCGGTCTCGAGGCCGTGCGCCCAGCGTCTCATCGACGTACCGACGGGCATGAGCTGCGGCCGTTGCCCGGCGCTCACCTGGGCGCCGGCGACAGCAAGGTCGGGAACGAGGATCCGCCACGACACGCCGTCCACCACCAGGTGGTGTGCGACGACCAGGAGCCGACCCGGCCCGCCTGCGCAGTCGAACCAGACCAGCTGGAGCATGACTCCCGCGGCGGGGTCGAGGCGTTCGGCGGCCGCGCGTGCCTCGGCGTCGGCAATCGCGGCGAACGCGCTGCTGTCCGGTGCCGCATCGACAGACACCTGCCGGATCAGTCCGGCGGCGGATACCCCGGTCGGCTGCACCTGCACTGCCCAGCCCGATGGATGTGCGGGGTCGGGCTGTAGCCGGGCCCGCAGCATGTCGTGATGATCGAGCACCGCTTGCACGGTCGCCGCGATGGCAGATTGCTCGATGCCGGTCGGCAGCGTGAGCATCACCCACTGGCAGAAGCGGTCGAATTCGCCACGCTCGAACATCCAGCACATGATCGGCGTCAACGGCATCGGCCCCACACCTCCGCCGGGCAGTTCTGCCGGGAGGGAGGCTGCCGCGGCACTGTCGCGGACCGCGATCTGGGCCAGTCCGGCGACCGTTCTACGCTCGAACACCTCACGCACGGACAGCACCAGACCCGCCGCCTTGGCCCGGGTCACCAGCTGGATCGACATGATGCTGTCTCCGCCCAGGGCGAAGAACGAGTCATCGAGCCCGATCGTGTCGACCCCCAGTACCTCGGCGAACAGTCCCGCGAGCGTCGTCTCCGTCTCGGTGACCGGCGCCCTGAATTCGGTTCGGCCCGTGCTGAAGTCGGGCTCGGGCAGCGCGAGGCGGTCGATCTTGCCCGTCTCCGTCGTCGGCAGCGCGTCGAGCACCATCACGGCCGCCGGCACCATGTGCGGGGCCGATCGCTGCCCGGCGAACGCGAGAATCGCGACCGGATCCAGATCGGCGCCGGGCTCGGGCACCACGTACCCGATCAACCGATCGCTGGTGGCGGAGCCGCGGTGCACGGTCGCCACCGCACCAGCCACTCCCGGGTAGGCCAGCAAGCCCGCTTCGACCTCGCCGAGTTCGATACGGAAGCCACGGATCTTGACCTGGAAGTCCGCCCGGCCGACATAGTCGAGGGTCAGACCTCCTTCCGGTAGCCGCAGCCACCGCACCAGGTCCCCGGTCCGATACATGCGCTGCCCGGGGCCCGCGAACGGATCGGCGACGAACCGCGACGCTGTCAGACCCGTCCGGTTGCGGTAGCCGCGAGCCAGTCCCGGACCGGTGAGGTACAACTCGCCGACGACGCCGAGCGGCACCGGACGCAACCACGCGTCGAGCACGACCTCACCGACGCCGCGGATCGGTCCGCCGATGGTCGCGGCCTCACCCGGCACCATCGGCGCACCGGCATCGGTCTGGATCGTGGCCTCCGCCGGACCGTAGGTGTTGAACAGTTTCCGGCCCGGCGCCCACCGTGACACCAGTTGTGGTGGGGGCTCCTCGCCTCCGATCACGACGGTCCCGAGGTTCCGCAGCCCGGCCGGGTCGACCGTGCTCAGGGCCGTGGGTGTCAGCGCGGCGTGGGTCACCGAGTTCTGCGAAATGATCTGCGCCAGTTCGATTCCGCCGAGAACGGTCGGCGGCGCGATCACCAGCCGCCCGCCGGACGCGAACGCCCAGAGCAGTTCCAGGACCGCCGCGTCGAAACTGGGAGACGCGGCATGCAGTACCCGCGCGCCCGGCCCGAGGTCGAACCGCGTGCACTGCTCGGCCACCAGGTTCGCCAGCCCCCGGTGCGAGACCACCACGCCCTTCGGCACACCCGTCGAGCCGGACGTGTAGATCATGTACGCGGCGTGATCGACCCGGACCGGCCGAATTCGCTCGGCATCGGTCACCGGCACCGCCTGCAACCCCGCCGCCTCCGCTTCGAGCGCCGGCTCGTCGAGGACCAGCCACCGCACCGATCCGGGCAGTCGATTCCTCCACTCCGACAGCGTGATTCCTGTCGCGACGCCCGAATCGCTGAGCATGTGCAAGATCCGGTCCCCCGGATTGCGCGGATCCACCGGGACGAATGCCGCCCCCGACTTCGCCACCGCCCACACTGCGAGAACTGACTCGTAGGAGCGCGGCAACGCAACCGCGACACTCGTCTCCGGCCCGGCACCTCGGCCGATCAGCAAGCGCGCCAGCCGATTCGACTCGGCATCCAGCTCGCCATAGGTCCACTGCCGGTCCCCGCACACCACCGCCACCGCCCCCGGATCCCGGGCCACCGTCGCCGCGAAGAGCTCCGGCAACATCCGCTCCGGTATCGCGGGATCACCTGATACCGGCGCCAATTCGCGGTATTCCTGCGGCGAGAGCAGATTCAGCCGGGTCAGCGGCAGATCCGGGTCGGCGGCAATGTCGCCCAGCACGCCCACGAACCGCCGCAGGGTCGCCGCGATGGTGTCGTGGTCGAAGAACTCGGGCAGGTACTTGATCTCGAGGTGTAGTCGCGAGTCGACGCGCCCGACCACGCCCAGCGGATAGTGCGCCGCGTCGGCGCCGGTCACGTCGACCAGCCGCATGCCGGCGATGTCGGTGTCCGCGGTCAACCCGTGGCGGTCGACCGGGAAGGACTCGAACACCGTCACCGTGTCGAATGCCGCCCCCGGCCCGGCCGCCCGTTCGATGTCGGCCAGACCGATGAACTGATGATCGAGCAGCGTGGCCTGCTCGGCCTGGATGCGGTCGAGCAGTTGCCCGAGGGTCTCGGTGGCGTCGAGGCGGACGCGCACCGGGACCGTGTTGATGAACAGCCCGATCATCGATTCGATACCCGCGATCTGCGGGGCCCGTCCGGAGACCACGGCACCGAACGTCACGTCCTGCCGGGATGTCAACGTGCCCAGCACGATTGCCCATGCCGCCTGGATCATGGTGTTGAGCGTGATTCCGCGGGACCGTGCGCGGCCGGTCAACTCCGCGGTCTGCGCCTCGGTGAGTTCGTCGAGCACCGCACGCGATTCGGTGTAGTGCCGGCGAGGATCGGCCGCAGCCACCAGGGTCGGCTCGTCGGCGCCGTCGAACGCCCGGGCCCAGGCGTCGAGCGACGGGGCCGGGTCCTGCCGGGCGACCCAGGTCAGGAAGTCCCGGTAGGGGCGCACCTGCGGCAGCATCGTGGCGTCGCAGTCGGTGGCGTAGAGCACCAGCAGCTCCTGCAGGAGCAGCGGCGTCGACCAGCCGTCGAGCAGCAGGTGATGATTGGTCAGCACCAGCCGGTACTGCTCCGGCCCGGTGGTGACCAGCATCCAGCGGAGCAGCGGGGCACGCGCCGGGTCGAACCGGGTGGTGCGGTCCGTGGCCATGAGCCGCGTCCACTCACGTTCGCGTGCACCATCATCCAGCCCGGACAGGTCCAGCTCCGCCCATGGCGCCTCGGCGTCGTCGTCGATCACCTGTACCGGTCCGGCGTCGGTGACGAAGGCGGCGCGCAGATTCGCATGCCGGTCGAGCAGCATGTGCACGGCTCGGCGCAGCCGCGGTGGATCGACCCGGCCGCGCAGCTCGAGGACCAGCTGCGTGATGTAGGCATCCACCGACTGCTCGGACACCAGCGCATGGAACAGCAGCCCCTGTTGCAGTGGAGCCAAGGGCCAAACGTCGCTCAAGGCCGGATATCGGTCCTCGAGCTGCTCGATCTCGGATTGGCCGAGCCCGGCCAGCGCCAGATCCGACGGCGTCCGTCCCCCCCTCCCGGCACGGCGGACGTGCGCCGCCAGCGCGGTCAGTACCGAGTGCCACGACTCCGCCATCTCGCGCACCGCATCGGCGCTGAGCACCCCGGTGGGATACGACCAGATCGCTTGCAGCCGTGGCCCGTTCGCGTCGTCCATGACGAGAGCATTGATGTCGAGCACCGCCGGCACCGGCATATCCGGAGGCTGTGTACCGGCGAGCTCTGCCGCACCCGAGGCATCGCCGAGGTCCACCGGCACCCATCCGGCCGCCGGAATCGCTTCGGCGCCAAGGTAGTTGAACGCGATCTGCGGTGGCGCGGTGGCGAGGATCGGTCCGGCGTCCTCGTCGAGATACCGCAGCAGGCCGTAGCCGATCCCGTGGTCCGGGACGGCTAGGAGCTGTTCCTTGACGGATTTGACCGCTGCCCCCAGCGCCGGCCCGCCCGCGTACGCGTCGTCGAGATCGATGCCCGAAAGATCCAGGCGCATCGGGAAACTCGTGGCGAACCAGCCGACCGTCCGTGCCGGATCCGAGCCCGGGACAATGCCTTCCGCACGGCCGTTTCCTTCGAGACGGATCGCCACGTCCGCGGAAGTCGCCGTGTCGTGCTCGCGCCGCCACCTCGCGATCGTCACCGCCAACGCGGCCAGCAGCCCGTCGTCCACACTGCCGTGGAAAGCCGCGGGCACCGTGGTCAGCAGGGCCTCGGTCGTCTCGGGGTCGATGTCGACCTGGACCGTGCGGGCGGTCGCGACCACGTCGATCGCGGGGTCGAGGGGCCGTGACCCGAGCATCGGATCGTTCCCGGCGGTCATCGCCTGCCACAATGCGAGCTCGGCGGCGCGCTCCGGGCGTTGGGCCGCGTCGACCAGCCCGTGCGCCCAGCTGCGCATCGATGTGCCGGTCGGGGCCGAATCGGGTGGCTCGCCGGAGGCGCTCCGCGTCCACGCGGCCGTGAGATCCGGGACCAGCACGCGCCAGGAGACGCGATCGATCACCGACCGATGCACCACCACCAGCACCGTGCCCGGACCCGCCGTGTTCACCGGGTCGAACCAGACCACCTGCGTCACGATCCCGGCTCCCGGATCGAGCCGGTCCGCAGCGGCATCCAGCTCGGCCGCCGCCAACGCACGGGACTCGCCGCGCCCCGCTTCCATCGGCACCCGCACGAGAACGTCGTCGGCGCGAATCATTCCGGCCGGCAACACCTCCCACGCCCACTGCCCGTCGGTGCCCGGGGTCAGTTGCGAGCGCAGCATGTCGTGGCGATCGAGTACCGCCTGTACGGCGTCGGTCAGCTGCCGCCGGTCGATCCCCGCCGGCAGGCCCAGCATCATCGCCTGCGAGTAGCGGCCGCAGGTCGGCCCCGCCCGCTCGAGCAACTCTCGCATGATCGGCGTCAGCGGTAGCGGGCCCACGCCTGCGCCGGGCGGTTCGGCCGGAAGGGATGTCTCCGCAGCGCCCTCGTGGATGGCGACCTGGGCGAGTCCGGCGACCGTCTTGCGCTCGAACACGTCGCGTGGGGAGAACACCACGCCTGCGGCTCTGGCCCGATTCACCAGCTGGATCGACATGATGCTGTCCCCGCCGAGGGCGAAGAAGGAGTCGTCGATACCGATGGTGTCCAGGTGGAGCACGCCGGCGAATGCCTCGGCGATGCGATGCTCGATCGAAGTTCGGGGCGCCCGATACGGTTTGTCGTCGGCGAATACCGGTTCGGGCAACGCCTTACGATCGATCTTGCCCGCCGGTGTCAACGGAATCCGGTCCAGCACCACGATCGAGGACGGAACCATGTACGACGGAACACGATCGGCGACATGCTCCGCCAAAAGCGCGGTATCCATCGAATACCCCAGCGCGGCAACAACATACGAGACCAGCGACTGAGTTCCCGAGTCGGCGCGATAGCCGATCGTGACGGCTTGACCAACACTCTCGTGCGCCGCCAGCGCCGAATCGATCTCACCCAACTCGATACGAAGACCCCGGATCTTCACCTGGAAATCGGACCGGCCCAGATACTCGATCGCACCATCGGCCGACCAGCGAACCACATCACCGGTCCGATACATGCGCTCACCTAGCAACCACGGACACGCCACGAAACGCTCCGCCGTCAGACCCGGGCGGCGCAGATACCCACGCGCCAATAGACCACCGGCGATATACAACTCACCCGCCACACCGACCGGCACCGGCTGCAATCGCTGATCCAGTATCCATGTCGAGGCGCCCGGCACCGGTCCACCGATCGTGACCGACTCCCCCGCTACCAGGGGGGAAGTCACTGTCGCGGTGATGGTGGTCTCGGTGGGCCCGTAGTCGATCGTCAGCCGAAGATTCCCACTCCACCGCTCGACCAGTTCGGTGCGACAGCTCTCGCCACCGACGATCACATGCCTCAAATCAGGCAATGGCCAGCGGGTGTGGTCGATCGTGGACAAGACAGAGGGTGTAATACACACGTGGCTGACGTGTTCGCGGTCGAGGAGTTCGGCGAGTTCGTCGCCGCCCACGGCGTCGCCGGGTGCGATGATCATCGCCGCGCCCGAACCCAACGGCAACAGCAGCTCGAGAACCGCGACATCGAAGCTCGGGGAGGCCAGATGCAGTATGCGGCTATGGGTTTCGATACTCAGGGCGGCGTGACGTTCAGTGGTGGAGTTGTTCAGTCCCCGATGGGTGACAGCGACGCCCTTGGGCAGCCCGGTCGATCCGGAGGTATAGATGACATAGGCGATATCGTCGACATGCACCGGACGCACCCGATCATCGTCGGTGACCGGCCGATCATCGCCCTCATCAAGGTAATCCGCTGTCAGCCAATCGATGTCATCCGGTAGCCGTGCACGCGCGGAGGCCGCGGTCAGGCCGACAGCCGCCCTCGAATCGGTCACCAAATGGGCGACGCGTTCGGCCGGATTGCTCGGATCGATCGGCAGGAAAGCGGCTCCCGTTTTGGCCACCGCCCACATCGCCAGCACCGAATCCGCGGAACGCGGAATGCCGATCGCGACAACATCTTCCGGACCTATCCCCTGGCGAATGAGCTGCCGCGCCCACCGATTCGAACGCTCGTCCACCTCCCGGTAACTCAGCTGCCGTCCTCCGGCCACGATCGCTGTCGCATCAGGATCCAATCCAACTGCGGCGGCGAACAGGTCGGGCATGGTGACCGGCGCGACCGGAGGTGCACCGTGACGGGTGAGCAAGTCGGCTCGCTCGGCGGGCTCGAGCACCTCGATCGCCCCGACCGGAACCGTCGGGTCGGCGGCCACCGACTCCAGAATCCGGATCCACCGGCGGGTAAGAGAGTCGATCGTCGCGGCATCGAACAAGTCCGTGGCGAAGGTGAGCGCGACGGTCATGTCGCCGCTGTCGTGGTCCTGCGAGAGTATGAATTGCAGGTCGAAGCGGGCGACGTTGTTGGGCAGGTCGACCACCGACAGTTCGAGATCGGGCAGCTTCAGCTGCACCGGTTCCAGGTTCTGGAATGCCAGCATCACCTGGAACAGCGGATGGCGAGCCTGGGATCGGTGCGTGACCAACTGATCCACCACTTGCTCGAACGGGACATCGGCATGGTCGAAGGCATCCAGGTCGACCCGCCGCACCCGGCCGAGCAGATCGGCGAACGACTCCCCCGGATCGACCTGGGTCCGCAGCACCAACGTATTGACGAACATCCCGACCATATCGTCGAGCTCCGCCACACCGCGACCCGCAACCGGCGTGCCGACCGGAATATCGGCGGACCCGCTCATCCGGGCGAGCAACACCGCCAAGGCACCATGAATCATCATGAACAGCGAAGAATTGTGCTGCCGCGCAGCATCTTCCAACGCACGAACCAACTCCGCACCCAACGAGAAATTCGCCGTCGCACCCCGATTCGACATCACCGCCGGACGCGGCCTGTCGAACGGCAGATAGAGCTCGTCGGGAACTCCGTCCAATGCTTCGGTCCAGTATCGAATCTGCTGCGTGCACAGCGATTCCGGTTCGTCCAGCGAGCCGAGGGTAGCTCGCTGCCACAGGGCATAGTCCGCGTACTGGACGGGCAGCGGTGTCCACGACGGCGCCTCACCGCGGATC
This sequence comes from Nocardia sp. NPDC059154, assembly GCF_042755705.1. Classification (NCBI taxonomy): domain Bacteria; kingdom Bacillati; phylum Actinomycetota; class Actinomycetes; order Mycobacteriales; family Nocardiaceae; genus Nocardia; species Nocardia sp. NPDC059154. The sequence continues at coordinate 136,679 of NZ_JBHZCS010000015.1, read as the reverse complement.
CGGGCGGCATAGGCGGTCGTCACGTCACGAGCCAGCGGTGCCATCGAGAAGCCGTCCGCGGCAATGTGATGCACCACGACGGCCAGCACGTGTTCCGATTCCTCCGCATCGGCCACGCGGAACAGCTGGGCGCGCACCGGCACCCGGGTGCTCACATCGAAGCCTTCGGTCACGAATTCGGTTATCACCGGGACCAATTGGCTGAACGAGACCGTCGTCAGAGTGGGTTCCCGGTCGACGTGGTCGACGGATTCGATGACCTGGATCAGCATTCCGTCGTGATCCGGGTACCGCGTTCGCAAGGATTCGTGTCTGGCCAGCACGTCGATCAGGGCCAGCCGCAGGGCATCGACGTTCAATTCGCCACGCAGCCGAAGGGCGATCGGCATGTTGTATGCCCCGGAGGCGGTGTCGTATTGGTTGAAGAACCACATTCGTTGTTGCGCAGGCGCCAACGGCACGAGATCGGGGCGCGGACCGGCGATCAGTGGCGGGCGGGGTCGCCGCCCCGTCAGTGCCTCCTGCTCCATCCGGGTGGCCAGTTCCGCGGTCGTGGCCGCATCGAACAGCAGCCGCACCGGAATTTCGATATTCAGCGCAGCCCCGAGGCGCGCTGCGACCCGGGTCGCGACCAAGCTGTCCGCGCCCAGGGCGAAGAAGGAGTCGTCGATACCGATGGTGTCCAGGTGGAGCACATCGGCGATTGTCTCGGCGATGAGATGCTCGATCGGTGTTCGCGGTGCCCGGTACGGTTTGTCGTCGGTGAACACCGGTTCGGGCAGCGCCTTGCGATCGAGCTTGCCCGTGGGTGTCAACGGGATCCGGTCCAGCGCCACGATCGCGGACGGAACCATGTACGACGGCACACGATCGGCGACATACTCCGCCAAAAGTGCGGGATCGATCGAATACCCGGGCGCGGCAACAACATACGAGACCAGCGACTGAGCTCCCGAATCGGCGCGATAGCCGATCGTGGCGGCATAACCGACACTCGCGTGACCCGCGAGCACGGAATCGATCTCACCGAGCTCGATCCGAAGACCGCGAATCTTGACCTGGAAGTCGGACCGGCCGAGATACTCGATCGCACCATCGGGCGACCACCGGACCGCATCACCTGTCCGATACATGCGCTCACCCGGCAACCACGGACACGCTACGAACCGCTCCGCCGTCAACCCCGCCCGGCGGTAATACCCACGCGCCAATAGGCCACCGGCGACATACAATTCACCCGCCACACCGACCGGCACCGGCTGCAATCGCTGGTCGAGGATCCATGTCGAAACGCCGCGGATCGGACGGCCGATCGTGACCAGGCCCCCTGCCGCCAGCGAGGTCAGCGTGACCGCGATCGTGGTCTCGGTGGGCCCGTATTCGTTGAGCAGTTCACGATCACCACTCCACCGTTCGATCAGGTCGGTGCCGATGCCTTCGCCACCGACTATCAGGTGCCCCAAATCCGGTAACAGCCAACGGGTGTGGTCGATTGTCGACAGTGCCGAGGGTGTAATACACACGTGGCTGACGTGTTCGCGGTCGAGGAGTTCGGCGAGTTCGTCGCCGCCGAAGCTGTCGCCGGGTGCGACAACCATCGTCGCGCCCGCGCACAGCGACAACAGCAGTTCCAGGACCGAGACATCGAAGCTCGGTGAAGCCAGATGCAGTGTGCGGGATCGGTTTCCGATGCCGATGGCATCCCGGTGCATGGTGGCGCAGTTGTTCAGTCCTCGATGGGTGACAGCTACGCCCTTGGGCAGCCCGGTCGATCCGGAGGTGTAGATGACATACGCGATATCGTCGACACGCAACCGACGCACCCGATCACCGTCGGTGACCGGCCGATCATCGCCCTCATCGAGGAAATCCGCTGTCAGCCAATCGATGTCATCCGGTAGCCGTGCACGCGCGGAGGCCACCGTCAGGCCGACAGCCGCCCTCGAATCGGTCACCAAGTGGGCGACGCGCTCGACCGGATAGCCCAGATCGATCGGCAGGAAGGCAGCCCCCGACTTGGCAACCGCCCACACCGCCAGCACCGAATCCGCAGAACGCGGCATACCGATCGCGACAACATCTTCCGGACCGATACCCCGCTCGATCAGCTGCCGAGCCCACCGATTCGAACGCTCGTCCACCTCCCGGTAACTCAACTCCCGGCCGCCGGACACGATCGCCGCCGCATCAGGATCCACCGCAACCGCGGTAGCCAGCAGTTCGGCCAGGGTGACCGGCGCCATCGCGGGTGCACCGTGACGCGCCAGCAACTCGGCGCGCTCGGCGGGCTCGAGCACGTCGATCGCCCCGACCGGAACGGTCGGATCGGCTACCACGGACTCCAGAATCCGGATCCACCGACGTGCAAGAGAATCGATCGTCGCGGCATCGAACACATCCGTGGCGAAGGTGACCGCGGCGGTCATGTCGCCGCCGCCGGGGTCTGCCGACAGGACGAATTGCAGGTCGAAACAGGATATTTCGCTGGAGAGGCCGACCGCTGGCAGTTCGAGGTCGAGTAGTTCCGGTTCGATAGGTTCCGCGTTCCGGAATGCCAGCATCACTTGGCACAAGGGGTGTCGCGATAGAGATAGCTGGTCCACCACTTGCTCGAACGGGACATCGGCATGATCGAACGCATCCAGATCGACCTGCCGGACCCGCCCGAGCAGATCAGCGAAGGACTCCCCCGGATCGATCTCGGTCCGCAACACCAAGGTATGTGCGAACATCCCGATCGCATCGTCGACCGCTGTGCCGACCGGAATATCGGTGCCACCACTCATCCGCACAAGCAATACCGCCAATGCACCATGCACAACCGTGAACAACGAAGAATCATGCCGCCGCGCACAATCCTCCAACCCCCGAACCAACCCCGCATCCAACGAAAAATCCGCAGTCGCACCACGATTCGACATCACCACCGGCCGCGGCCTGTCGAACGGCAGACGAAGCTCCTCGGGAAGATCCGCGAGGGCATCCCGCCAGAACGCCAGGTTCTCGCGGCGGCGGCGGATCCCGGCGCTTTCGGCCAGGCTGCCGGGGTGGACCTGTCCGAGCTCGGTGTCCGCTGTGGCGGCGGCGAATTCGTCGATGAACTCCGCGAATGCGGCGCTGTGCGCCGACAGTTCGAGGTCGGTGTACAGGTTGGGATTGGCCAGGAACTGGAGGAGCGTCCGCGGCGGATCCCCGGTCCGATACACGTCGACCAGCACATCCTCGACCGGGCCGGAGCTGAGGATATGGAATTCACCGGTCACCGACCCGAGTTGGAGCTTCTGGTCGAAGAGCATGACATTCACGACCGGGCCCGCGAAGCGGCGCTCGGCGCCACGCGACCCGGCGGCGGCGCGAATGTCGGGGAGGCCGCACCGCTGGTGCCGCAACACACCCACCAGATCGGACTGCACCCGCAGCGCCAGTGTCGCGACGGTGTCCCGTGGGTCGAGGACGATCGGAAGCGGTGCCACGTTGACGAACACCCCCGCGGATCGCCGCAGCACGGCGGTCGTGCGACCCGACACGGGAATGTTGACCAGGACCTCGTCGCGGCCGGTCTTACGACCCAAATAACAGCCGAATGCGGCGATCACCACCGCGGCCGGGCTCGCCCCCACTGCTTTCGCCGAGTGCTCGATCCGCTCCACCGTCGCCGCCGACAGTTCGGTGATTGCCACAACACTGTCCGCGCACGCGGGCGCCTGCCCGTCGGCCAGGCTGGACTCCTCACCGACGTCGGCGAGCCTGTCCACCCAATATGCCTGGTCGTCGGTGAACCGCTTCGACTCCCGGTAGCTACGCTCGGCCTCGTAGAGGGCGCGGATGTCTGCCGGCCGATTGGGCTCTGCGGTGTGGCCCTGCACCGCCGCCGTGTACAACTCGGCAATCCGGTTCACGATCATCATCGCGCCGTAGCCGTCCAGTGCGACGTGGTGACTCCGGCAGTACAGCAGATAATCCCGATCCCCCACCTGCACAATCGCCGTTGCGACCAACAGATCCCGGGTCATGTCGAGCGGTGCTGTGTACTCCCGGCGCATCCATTCCAAGCCGGCTGCGATGGGATCCGATGCACCACGGACATCGATCACCGGTCCCGTCATGTTCAGCGACGGGTCGTACCGCTGATACGGCTCACCGTCGGCCTCAACCAATCGCAGATACCCGGACTGGAACTCGTGGCCGGCTCGAATCGCCGCCTCACGCAGCAGATCACCGTCGAGGTCGCCATGCAACTCGACATACTGTGCCTCGGATATCGGCACATCCGGAGTCAATTTCTGCGCCAGCCACAGCCCCTGCTGCCCGGCAGACAGCGGTATCAACTCTGTGGTCGACGCGCCCGGCTCGGCATTTCCGCTCGATCCTCGGCCAGGGTCGGGCTGCGGTCGCGGTGCAGTCATTACATCCCTCTAACCCTGGACCGCGCTTTATTCGCGCCTTAATTTCCTGCAACCCCGACCGCGGCCAGTATAAGCCGATCGGTACGTTCGTGTACACCGCCGCACACTGGGATAGTTTCCATATCCACTAGGAAGGTGCGCAGTGCACTGGGTATTCCACGAGGGCTTCACCGGGAACACCGCAGCGGTCGAACAGCAACGATTCAGATACTTCTCACGTTCGATTCGACGACCAAATGTCTCTTTATTCCTGCATTTGCGCCGGTCGGCCTTCGAAATTATTCGGCGCGATGCAATGGCTATACCTTTGCCATAAGAATGTCGCCGAAAAGTAATGGGGATGACACGCTGGCGCGGCCTGCTGCGGTCCGGTCTTCAGCGATGGAACCTGCGTTCCATCAAGCGCTGGACCTGGTCGCGGTGGACGGCGGACCAGGCTTGGACCCGGACTGCCCACCATGGGGCGACGTCGCGGGGTTTGGCGGTGACGGCGTGCGTGACGAGGTCGGAGGCTTCGTCGACGGTCAGGCCGGGCATCCGGCCGAAGTCGGTGGGGGCGCTCATTCTGGTGTGTACCAGTGGCATGTAGACCGAGGTGGTGGTGACGTCGTCACCGGCGATTTCGGCGGCGACGCTGCGCAGCCAGACGTCGAAGGCCGCCTTCGAGGCACCATAGGCCGACCAGCGCGGACTCGGCGGCATGAGCACACCCCAGGTGGAGACGTTCACGATGTGCCCCTGCCCGCGTGCGCGCATATCGGGCAGCAGAGTCAGCAGCAGCCGCACCGGGCCGAGATAGTTGATGTCGATGGTGCGGGTGAAATCGTGGAAGCGGTCGTAGGACTCGGCGATGGGACGTCGAATCGACTTGCCCGCATTGCTGATCACCACATCGATGTGCCCGTACTCGGCCAGCAGCGTCCGGCCGAGCCGGTCGACGGCATCCGGGTCGGTCAGGTCGGCCGGGTAGGCGTGGGCGACGCCGCCGGCGGCCGTAATGTCCGCGGCCAGCCGTTCCAATTCGGTCCGGGAACGCGCCACCAGCAGCACCACCGCCCCCGCCGCGGCCAGCTTCCGCGCACTGGCCTTGCCGATGCCGTGCGAGGCTCCGGTCACCAGCACCACTTTGCCGGCGACGGCCTCCCGTAAGGACTCCGCGGTGGGCCGGAATGTCGGGTACAGCAGCCGGATCGCCACTCGCTCGGCGAGCGACCGCCGACGGTGTGCGACCGGAGTCTCGTCCACAGCTCTCGACTGTATCGCTGGACTATTCCACTACCCGCCAGAACGAATGATCTGTTCGATATTGCGCTCGGCCAGCGCGCTGATCGTCAAAGCGGGGTTCACCGTTCCGGTGCTACCGGGCACCGCCGCCCCGTCCATCACATAGAGGTTCCGGTAACCACGCACCCGGCCGTACTCGTCCGTCGCGCGTCCGAGCACTGCGCCGCCCAGCGGATGGGCGGTGAACGACGCGTCCGCATCCAGGCCCGAAAGAGTAAAAGCCTGACCGTTATCGATCATGGTGTCGTTGACTTCGCGCGCTCGCGCGAGATAACCGGCGGTGCCGCCGGTCGGCCACAGCAGGTCCACGCGCCCGTCGGCCGGATCCCAGACGAACCGGCCGCGGGTGTCGTCGAGCACGATGCCCAGCGATCCGAGCAGGCCGATATCGAAGGGCGTCCCGCCGGGGATGAACCAGCTCTCCAGCGTCACGGGTGCGCCCGCCTCGTCCAGAATCCGGCTCGCTGACGGCGCACCCTGCGTGCCCACATCGAGCGAGGTGAGCGGCCGGGCAAGGGCGACGTCGCCGTTGCTGCCCCAGCCATCGCCGATGTACTCGTTCAGGTTCGGCAGCGCGCCGGTCGCCTGCGCGCGCACCAACAGCTCGGAGGTGCCGAGGGAGCCCGCGGCCAGGAACAGCATGTCGCAGGTCAGCGTCCGGGTGCGGAGCACCTCGCCGGTCGGGGCGAGTTTGGTCACGGCGACGGCATAGCGACCCGGCGCTCCCGGCTCCACGGCGATGGTGTCCACGCGATGGCCCGGGTAGATCCGGGCGCGGCCGGTGTCCTCGGCACCGAGCAGATAGTTCTGGTTCAGATCGAACTTCGCGCCGTTGGAATTGCCGAGGTCCGAACAGCCCACCGTCGCCGACGCCTTCGATCGCCCGGCCAGCTCGTCGCGGATGACGTCCCACCGCCAGATGCCGTCGATGGGCTGCGGCGTGTATCCGGCCGCGCGGACCTGTTCGTCCCAGGCGCGGGAGTGCGTGAACGCGGAGGAGTTGTAGATGTCGTCCGGTATCGGGCTGAGCCGCAACATCTTTCGGACCCTGGGGTAGTAGACGTCATGCATCTCGCGATAGTCGACCACGCCGCGGAAGACGTGATCGAAGAACCGTTGCTCCGGCTCGATCATCACCCCGGTGAACACGACCGAGCCACCGCCGACACACGCGGCGCGCCACACGTCGATGCCCGGGTAGTTGCAGACATCGAGGACCCCGCCGAACGGATCGAAAGCAAGCGGGATCCTGTTCACCCCGGTGAAGGTGGTGCGATGCCAGAAGCCGCGGCCATCCGGAACCGTGTCGACGGTGAAGATGTTGCGCCACGGATCATTCGGCCAGCGCGATCCGCGCTCGAGCACTGCGACGTCCATCCCGGACTGCGCCAGGCGCAGCGCGGTGACCGACGCCCCGAACCCTGATCCGACGACGATCGCCGGTACATGATCGGCGGGATCCGGCAGGGGTTCGAAGATCTCCGGCACCAGCGTGCGATATTCCGGCGCACTCGGGCTCTGGTCGAGATCGTCGGCCCGTGCGACAGATGTGGCCGCGCCTACGCTCGCAAAGCCCAGGGTCGCCGCAGCCGCGCCGACGCCCTTCATGAAACCGCGCCTGTCCATGGCAGGCCCCTCGCCCGATCCGAACGTCACTCCATCACCCTCGAGCAGCTGCGACAGCCCATAGCGAATCACTATCATAGGGAGCGGGTCGGGGGTGAGAGGTGACGATGTTGACTCGCACATGGACTCGGTGGCTGCTCATGCACGGCTTCCTGCGGACCTACCTCCGGTGGTCGGCGCGTCGTGGTGAGCCGCTGGGGAATCTCGCCCTCTATCCGGACAGCTTGCTCGGCTCATCGCCGTATATCGAGGACATCCGGCGGCAGGGCCGGATTCCCCAGATGTCGGGGGTACGCATCACCGCAGATTACGAAATCTGCCGACTCGTCCTCCGAGACCGGCGCTTCGGCGTGGTCTCGCCCAATCATCCAGCCCTGCCGAAGCCGATCCGCTGGATGCTGGCCAAGACGGATCCGGGACTTCCCAACCTCGGAGAACCGCCCTCGATGCTGGTGACCGATCCGCCGGATCACACCCGGTACCGGCGCATGGTCGGCCACGCATTCGGCCCGAAGGCGATCGCGACGCTGGAGGAGCGAGTTGCCGAAGTGGCCGATGACCTGGTCGATCGCCTGGATTCGAATCCTCGACCCGATCTGATCAGCGATTTTTCCGCGCAGATGCCGGTCACGATCATCGCCGAGATTCTCGGGCTGCCGGAGGACATGCATTCGACCCTGCTGAAATGGGGAGACTCGGGTGCGCCGCTGCTCGAACGAGGCCTGGCCTGGACCACCTATCGCGACGCCGTCAAAGACCTGGCCGAAATCAAACAGTACTTCGACCAGCACCTCGATCGGCTCACCGCCGAGCCGCGCGATGACGTGCTCAGCATGCTGGTGGCGAATGACGAACTCACCCGCCGCGAACAGATGGCCAATGCGGCCCTGCTCCTGGATGCCGGATTCTTGACGACGGTGAACATGCTCGGCAACGGAATCGCCTTGCTGACAAGCCATCCGGACCAGCTGGAACTGCTGGCCGCAAGGCCGGAGCTGTGGCCGAACGCGGTCGAGGAAGTCCTGCGCTACGACGGTCCCGTGCGGATGACCGGCCGGGTCGCGAACTGTGACGTCGATATCGATAATCAGCACATCAGATCGGGTTCCCTGGTCCTGCTGTCATTGGCCGGAGCCAACCACGATCCCACGGTCTTCCCCGACCCCGAGCAATTCGATGTGACCAGGGACAACGCCGCGGAGCATCTCGCGTTCAGCAGCGGGATACACGGCTGTCTGGGAGCCCGGCTCGCCCGGCTGGAAGGCGCCATCGCGCTGCGAGCCCTTTTCGAGCGGTACCCGGATCTGCGCCTGGACGGCCCGCCGATCCCGCATCCCCTGCGAAACCTGCACGCCTACCGCTCCATGCCAGCCAAGGTATCCGCCGACTAGCAGTGCCCCCTCCAGCGGGAATGTGGCCCCGGGGGGTGCAGGTGGTCTCCACCTTTGGTGGCTATTCGGCGCAACCGCCGACCCGGAAGATTCTTTCCAAGTAGTGCGACAAATGCCCAGCAAATCTGTCGCACCTGGTGCACGAGTCAAATCCCGGGAGTTCACGAATGCAGTCCACCTTCGTCGCGCACATTCGCGAGCAGGCCGCCACCTATGGCGACACTCGGCGCTACACGTATCTGCGCGAGCAGGGCCGCGAATTGATCGAGCAGCCGGCGAGCTATCGCGAACTCGACCGCGATGCCCGGGCGATGGCGGTCTGGCTGTCACAACGCCCGGAGGCCGGCCGGCCGGTGCTGCTGCTGTATCCCCCCGGACTCGAATTCCTGCGGGCCTTCCTCGGCTGCCTGTATGCGGGCGTGATCGCGGTACCTGCCCCGGTACCGCACGATGCGCGCAGCATGCAGCGGGTGGCGGGGATGTTCACGGACACCGGGACCGGTTTGGTGCTGACGACCGGTGAATACCGGGATCCGCTCGCCGCCTGGGCCCGGGAAGCGAGCGTGCAGGTGTCGGTCGCCGCGACCGATACCGCCGAGCTCGGTGATCCGGAAACCTGGGTGATGCCCGAGATCGATTCCGGCACAGTCGCATTCCTGCAATACACCTCCGGCTCCACCAGTTCGCCCAAGGGTGTGGTGGTCACCCACCGCAATCTCGTGCACAACGCGGCCGCCACCAGCACGGCCCTCGGCGCGACCGATCTCGACACCACGGTCGGATGGCTGCCGCACTTCCACGACATGGGATTGATCGGCATGCTGCTGCAGCCGATGTACCACGGCGCGAACTTGGTGTTCATGTCACCGATGACGTTCCTCAAGCGACCGGTGAGCCTGCTCGAGGCCATCCACCGCTACCGCGCCCGCGCCACTGTCGCGCCGAACTTCGCCTACGACCTGATCGCCCGGCGCGTGAGCGACGCGCAGCTGGCGGAGCTCGACCTGTCGTCGCTGCGGGGGGCGCTCGTCGGCGCCGAACCGATCCGGCCACGGACCCTCGAGGCGGTGATCGAGCGGCTGGGCCCGGCGGGATTCGCCGCCGACATCTTCGCCCCCGGCTACGGCATGGCCGAGGCGACGCTGATCGGGTCCATCAGCCCGCCCGGGCGCCCGCCCGAGTATCTGACCGTCGATCCGGCTCAGCTCGAAGCCCACCGGCTGGTGCCGGCCGAGCACGGAATCCGCCTGGTCGGTAACGGGCCGGCAGTAGCGGGAATGGCGATCCGGATCGTGGATCCGCACACGCTGCAGGCGCTGCCCGATGGTCGGGTCGGCGAGATCTGGATCGCCGGAGACAGTGTGGCACAAGGCTATTGGAACCGACCGGAAGAAACACGCGAGAAGTTCGGTGCGCGCATCGCCGGGCAGGGACCGTACCTGCGCACCGGCGACCTCGGCGCGATCCATCACGGCGAAGTCTTCGTGACCGGCCGGCTGAAGGACCTGATCATCGTCAACGGCCGCAATCTGTACCCCCACGACATCGAGGAAGCCGTCCGCGCGGAGCACCCGGCACTCACCGACTCACTGGGAGTCGCACTGGCCGTGGAAACCGGCCGGCAGGAGCGGTTGCTGGTGATCCAGGGCGTGCGGACCACCGCATTGGGCGAATCGACCCCCGCCGAACTGGCAACCCGCATCCGCGCCACCGTGGCCGCGGCGTTCGACCTGCCGGCGCCGAATGTGGTGCTGGTGGAGCACCGCAGCGTGCACCGCACGACCAGCGGCAAGGTGCAGCGCAGCTCCATGCGAGCGGCCTTCTTCGACAACACCATCGACGCGGTGCTGCACGAACAGGTCGAACCGTCCGTCCAGCAGCTGCGCGCCCGCGCCCTGGCCACCCTCGGCTGATCCGACAGCCGAAACCATAAGGGGATCACCACGATGCACACGCACACGGCTGCCGGTACGGCAGCGCCCATCATCGAGTGGCTCGTCGAGCGGGTCACCGACTATCTGGACCAACCCGCGTACAGCGTCGACACCATGCTGCCGCTGGCCGAACTCGGCCTGGACTCCGTATCCGCGGTGAGCCTGTGCGGCGAGGTCGAGGACGAGTGGGATCTCGAGCTCGACGCCACCGTCGTGTTCGACTATCCGACGATCGCCGAACTGGCCGGATTCATCGCGAACGAGGCCGGCCTGCACCGTGAGTCGGCGGCATGAGCGGTCAAGGCTCGGAGGCGGCAGCGCCGCGTAACCACGCAGAGTCGCCGCGCATGCCCGATCGACACAGCGTGACCGATATCGCGATCGTCGGCCTCGACTGCCGGTTCCCGCAGGCGCCGAATGCCGAAGCGTTGTGGGCGTTGCTGATGGCCGGCGCCGATGCCGTCACCGAGGTGCCCGAGCAGCGTTGGCGGGCAGCCGAATTCCACGATCCGGCGGGCGGACCGGGATCGGTCAACAACGTCAATGGCGGATTCCTTTGCGATGCCGACGCATTC